>JAABUB010000014.1 GCA_011389575.1 Desulfotignum sp.
GCCGCCAAAGGACAGGCCTGCCAGAACAGAGAGCACCAGGGCAAAATATATGGCGATGTCAAAACCCAGAAACAGGCAGCAGATCATGGCTGCGGCCGGCAGGGGGATAGCCATGAAAAAAGATGCCGATGCCAGATCCCATGCCTGGTTGGGATCTGCAGACTGGACCAGAAACGTGGATATCTTGACAAAGCCCAGGTACAGAACAAGCCCCAGTGCCAGAAAAATCATATGTTTGTTATGGTCGTTTCTCAGGGTTTTGTGGTCTTTGAAAAACAGGAGATAGGAAACCAGAATCAGAAAAAAAGTAATCAGGGCAATCCCGGTGGCAGACACGTAAATGGTTTTTCCTGCCACCTGATCCTGGAGAGCGTTCAGTTTGATCAGTTTGGTTTTGGTTACCCGTTCCCCTTCCCTGAGGATCATTTCTCCTGCCTTGATCTGGTACATGACAGGGTTGATGTCGGCCTGGGCAGCCAGGATTCTTTTCTGGGTCTCGCTTTTATTCATGAAAATATTGGGCTGCAGCAGGCGCTGGCAGATATCCACGATCAGGTTTGTCAGGTTGTAATTGACATTTTTCAGCAGGGGAGCGCCTTCAATTCTGACCATGGTCCTGGCCTGGTCAGGGCCGTAAAATACCTTGAGGTTGTTGACAATCCGTTCTTCACTGGAACCAATGGTTCTCAGGATGATACCCTTGTTTTCTTCTTCCAGCAGTATTTCCTTATTGGCAACAACCCCGTTGGACAATACTTTTCCCATAATGGTCTGGATTTTTTCGGTGATGACAGGATCAAACCGGTATTTGTGGAGAATGGAATATGCCCCTTCATTGATTTCAATGCCCAATTTTTCTTCAAATCTGGGTTTGGTTTCCAGCACCATTGCAAAGGTGGGATCAGGGGGGGGGGCCTGGGGATTGTTTTCACCTGCTGTCGGGGTTTCTTCCGGTGCATACACTGCCCGGCCGATCTGCATGGCTGCTTCTATATTGGTCAGGATCTGCGGCAGCAGACCGGCATCAAAGTCATATACAATCCTTACCAGGTCTTTGGCCTGATTTTTTCTGTTTTCAGACACTTCTCTGTCTTCAACGAGAAAATCCTTGTGGGCTTTGATGTCCCGCTGGGCCACATCGCCCACCTCATAGGAAAAGGGGATATTCTGTTGGTCAGGTGTCTGGAAAAGCGTGAATACCATAGTGATGGTAAACAGCATGAACCATAACAGGTAAGGGGTGGTAAATAAAAAATCTTTGACCTTCTTGGGCCAGATATTAGATTTTGTTTTTTTCATATGCATCAATAATATCGGAAACCAGCTGGTGTCTTACCACATCGTCTTTGGAAAAATAGATAAAATCGATTCCCTTTAGGGGAGAAAGGATTTTTGTGACCTCCACAAGGCCGGATGTTTTGCCTGCCGGCAGGTCTATCTGGGTAATATCACCAGTCACAATGGCTTTGGAATTGTATCCGATCCGGGTTAAAAACATTTTCATCTGCTGGGAGGTGGTGTTCTGTGCCTCATCCAGGATAATAAATGCATTGTTCAGGGTTCTGCCCCGCATGAATGCAAGGGGAGCGAGTTCAATAATTTCCTGCTCAATATACGCCCTGGCTTTTTCAAAGTCCAGCATATCATACAACGCATCGTAAAGAGGGCGCAGATACGGATTTATTTTTTCCGCCAGATCCCCAGGCAGAAAACCCAGGGCCTCACCTGCTTCCACTGCCGGACGGGTGAGAATGATTTTCTGGACATCTCCCCGGCAGAGGGCTGCCACTGCCATGGCCATGGCCAGATAGGTTTTTCCGGTTCCGGCAGGGCCGATGCCGAATAAAATATCCCGGGTGTGAATGGCATTGACATATCGCTGCTGGGCAAGACTTCTGGGCCGGATGGGTTTGTTTTTGGCAGTCACGAAAACCGTTTGCAAAAATAAGGCATCCAAGCGGGCTGATTCATCTTTTTTTATCATGGTAATGGCTGCATCAAGGTCCGCCGGTTCCATGGGAATCTTTTCCTTTAAAAGACCATATAACTGAACCAGCAGGGTATGGGCCAGGCGGGTATTTTCGGCATCACCTGAAATGGTGACAACATTTCCCCTGGAATTGATAGTGACATGAAAACTTTTTGCAATTTTGTCAAGGTGGGTATTGTGAAATCCAAACAGCTTCTGGACCAGTGATATGTTGTCAAATTCAATGGTTTTCATGGAGCATAGGGTGCATTTTATTTGGTAAAAGGTCAATAAAAATCTTGACGGGAAAACCGTGGAATTGCTATTTCATAGGTCTTTGGAAATTGTGACAAAAAAGGAAAAAAATGAACGGTTTTGACCTGGTTGTTCTGGGGATTGTTCTGTTTTGTATGATCAGGGGCCTTTTTAAGGGACTGATCCGTGAAATCTCCGGGATTGTTGCGGTGATTGCCGGATTTTACGGGGCGTTCACCTATTACTGGATCCTTTCCGATCAGCTGGCCTTTTTTATCACTACACCGGAAACCCGGCATCTGGCCGCCTTTGGTATTTTGTTCTGTGGTATCCTGGTGGTGGTGGGGGTGACGGCTGCGCTGATCCGCAGGCTTTTGCATCTGGTATTTCTGGGGTGGGTAGACCGATCATTCGGTTTGATTTTTGGAACGGCCAAGGGCGCATTGATTGTCTCTGTCCTGTTTGTCGTGCTGACAGCATTTATTCCAACAGGTACAGCTTCGGTCATGGTGGAATCTGAATCAGCGCCTTATCTGGCAAAAATTTCCAGGACCATGACCTTGTTTGTTTCCAGGACCGTGCGGGCCAGTTTTTTGCAGCAGCTGGAAAAACTCAAGGTGAAAAAACCTTATTTACAGGAGGGCAAACCCATTGGAGACACTTTCCCCTATTATGAATATCATCCAGACCCTGCGGGGGGAAAACGGGTGTGCCTGGGATCGCAGACAGACCCCGGCCACCATGTGGAAATGCCTGGCTGAAGAGGTGTATGAACTCCAGGATGCCATTGTAAATGATGATCTGGACAATACCTGCGAAGAAATGGGGGATGTGCTGTTTCAAATTCTGTTCATCATGGCAATATTTCATGATGCAAAACAGATTCCTATTTCCCGGGTGGTGGATACAGTGGTCGAAAAAATGGTCCGGCGGCATCCCCATGTCTACGGGTCAGCTGTTGTTAAAACAGAAAAAGCTTTGCTGGACCAGTGGGAGCAAATCAAAACCGGGGAAAAAGATTGGCCGGAAACGCGCTCTGCTCTGGATTCGGTGCCCGGGGGCATGCCCGGTCTTTTGCGGGCATTCAAGGTGTCAAAAATAGCGGTCAGGCTGGGGTTTGAATGGGAAAATATCCACCAGGTTCTGGATACGGTAAAAAACGAAATTGCAGAATTTGAAGCTGCCCTGGAAAACAAGAATGAAGATGAAGCCGTGCTGGAATTCGGGGATATTTTATTTTCTCTGGTGAATGTGGCACGGTATGCCGGGTTTCACCCGGAAACCGCACTGTCCCGTTCCACTGCCAAGTTTGAGGGAAGGTTTAGGTTGATGGAGGCGGAACTGGCCCGGAAGAACCAAAGTTTAGAATCGTTGTCTGCAGCTGAAAAAGAGGCATTCTGGGACCGGGCAAAACGCAGCTATGACAAATAGTCTCCCCGCTGGAATTTGATATATTCTGTCTGGGCTGTCACTGCGGTCTGGTTGGCAATATCCCGCAGTCCGGCATGCTCAGCACCAAGGTCCCGGGTTTCTTTAACCAGCTGGTCTGCTTTGTTATGGATGGTTTCCAATACTGGCGCCATATGCTTTAAAGACACGCCAGGATCCTGCAGTTGTGCACTAAAGGTATCCAGCAGTTCCAGCAGTTTTTCAGTGCTGCCGGATACCAGATCCGACTGTGTGGGTATCTGTATGGTCCGCACAGAGGTGATTTCCCCCAGTGCCTGTGGGTTATTCTGCATTTCAGAGGGCTGTGTTTTATCCAGGGCACGGGTCAGGGCTGATGTAAACGCATCCTTGTTCCCGGATTTCCGGGTGCTGTCCTGGGGTCCCTTTATGGGCGGTGTTGTGTCATTTATATGATGAATATTTACCATATTGGCCTCCTTTTTATATTAGCCATGGTAAAAGCAAAAGATGTGCCATGATGTTGTCATGAATTTTTTATAAATAAAATCGGTTAGTTAAAAGATTTGACAGAGAAAGAATATCTGAACCAGACAGGCTGGCGGTATAAACCGGGAAATTTTTGCCGCCTATAACAGTTCATCGAGACCGCGCACCATGTTTTCCGCAACCTTTTGCGCATTGATGTTGTATTGTCCTGCCTGGACCTGGTCCTTTATGTCAGATACCTGCTGTGCTCTGTCTGCCGGCTCTGTTTCCATGGCCTGGCTGATTTTCTGAAGATCTTTGGTTGTTTCAGATAATTTGATATTATCGGTTTTTAACTCATCTGCCTGTCTGTCGATTTTGGCCTGAACAGCAGCAGGATTTGTCTTGCCGGTATATGCCTTATTAATATAATTGGCGGCGGAGCCGGATATTTTCATGATATGTGCCTCCTTTAAGACGTCATGTTGTTATCAGCAACCTGACGTGCCAGCTCTGTCATTCTGTTTACCACAAACTTTGAATCTTCCACTGACAAGGTATGGCTCATCCTGTTGTTGTGGCTGTCCACTGCGGTATAGGTGAACTGATTTTTATCCCGGTCATAGTTGAGTTTTTTGCCCAGTTCTTTTTCAATCTGGCTGGCAATCTGTTCTTCGTTTTTTTCCTTTGGCCCTTCTGTGATGATTTTTTGTACAATATTGGCAGCAACTTTGTCGATAATGGCCTTTCGTTTGCCTTCGGAGGAAATTGTGACATTGTCGGCAGAGATATTATGGGCATTGTTGAATTTGTTTCTGCTGAGAATTTTCCCCTGGCTCAACTGCCTGGAATACACCTTTAATACATTCTGTATCTGATAAGAGGGTATCTGCATATAATAATTATCTCCTTAACCACAGTATCGGTAGGAGAAAATTAAACCTTTAGCTTTTTTTTCAATCCTCAAAATCACCCTCAGGCCCTTTGTCTGAACTTATGTCAGCGGCTTTTTCCATGATTTTTTCCCGGGTCCATTCCTTTGGGGATTCCATGGTTTCGGCTTTGTCCCCAGGGTCATGGGACCGGGTTTGAAGAATGTGGGCCATGACAATATCAGCAGTATCAGCTGCATTGAACACCTTGGTGAGCAAGGTATAAACAAAAGTTTCCACACCTTCTGCCATGCGGGTCCGGATATCTGCGGACTGGGCCAGGAAACGGTTTTCAAAGGGTGCATTGAGCTTTTTAAAATTGCCGCCGGTGAGGCCGTGGGCTTTTGCATAGGCCAGCATCTGTCTCCACATGTTTTCATCAACCCCCTTGTTCGGTTGTTTGATGAAGTTGCCGTCAGAATCCAGAATGGCATTACCATAATCATTGACTTCCACTCCCCAGGAAATCATCTGCAGGGCAGTGGCAACATTGGCTTTGGTGGTTCTTGTTTTTGCGGCAATTTCCCGGAGCCGTTCCGAACTGTTGCCCGAGGTGCCGTGCTGCGCCCCGGAGACCTTGTAAGGCGCTAGCGCATCATGGATTTGGGCTGTAATCGGCACATTGATACCGGCATCACTTTGCTCTATGCCGTGGGTGGTGCCGTTGTTCAGGGCGATCCAGTCCGGAAAAATGCCGTGGGCATTAAGCCCTTGGATCAGGAACAAGGCTTCCTGGGCAGTGGATAACCCCAGTTTGCCTTTTATTTCTCCTACTTCTGTTTCAAGACCGGCCCAGGCCGGAACAAAGGGAGACAGTTCAATATTGGCCAGCAGGTTCTGGTCATCGGGCATGTGGGAGGCGTCAATGGCAATGGAGGTGATGCCGGCGTCAAACAGAGAGGGTATTTCAATTTTTGCAGGTTCGATATCTTCTTGTTTTTTGATGCCGAAATGGTCTGCATGGATGGCCACCGGTATGGTGATGCCCAGTTCATTCATGAAGGCATCGGTTTGCCGGGCAATATTCCACAGGTTGACGGCACAATAGGCATCTTTGCCCCCTTCTGACCGGGCGATTTCAACGATGATGGCGGCATTGGCCTTCTGGGCCGCACGCAGGGCACCTCTGATGACAAAAGCGTTTCTGCCGTTGGCGGCAATGGTCATGCACCCGCCTTTTTTCAGCATGGCACGGTCAATATATCTGCCGCTGACAAGCAATGCCCTGGAATTGGGGAACAGCTTTTTTACATTGGGGGGCCTGCCAAAATCAAGGGCTGTCTGGAAATCTCCAGAATAATGGTGTGACATGGTATCTCTCCCGTATGATTTTTTGCTGTTGAAGATTGCTGTAATTTTTTCATGAACGCATGTCAAAAGCAAGAACTATTAAGGAATGAATATAGATTCATAAAAAAAATTTCTAAAATTTATTTTTCTAAAATGAATTTAAAAATTAGGATTATAACATAACCAATTGTAAAATAACGTTAAAATTAAAAATCGCCAAATATTTTTATGACAAATATCTGCTTGACATTTCTAAAAAACTAATGTTAGATAATGAATTATTGTTCATTTTATTAAGGAAAGGCGGGAAAGGCTTGCAAAAAAACAAATCGGAAAAATACCATAAGATTCTCACCAGTGCAGGGGATGTTTTTGCCCGGTTCGGGTTTTACAAGGCCACAATTTCCCAGATCGCTTCCCGGGCCGGGGTGGCTGACGGCACCCTGTACCTGTATTTTAAAAACAAGGATGATATCCTTTATCAGTTTATCAATTATAAAACCGGTGTGGTGTTTGAAAAAATGAACACAGCCGTGGCATCGGGTAAAAACGCGGAAGAAAAACTCAGAAACCTCATACACTGTCATTTACAAGAGTTCCAGAACGATAAGAACATGGCGGTTATTTTTCAGTCCGAAGTCCGGTATTTGCGGGATATCCAGTCCCAGATCAAAGATATCTCCAAGATGTACCTGGATCTGCTGTCGGAAATTATCGAGCAGGGGCAGATTGAAGGCTCCATGCGCCAGGATCTTTTTGTGGGTCTTGTAAAGCGCTTTATCCTCGGGGCAGTGGAAGGGGTTATTTCCACCTGGGTGTCGGCCGACGGCCGATATGATCTTGTGGCCATGGCAGATCCCCTGGTGGATCTGTATCTTAACGGGGTCAAAGGAGAATAAACAGTAAACAGTATACAGTATCTAAATGGTATACAGTTTTTAAATGATTTTGAATCAGGCTTTTTGCTTGACGGGGATCGCCATCTTTATTAAAGCTCATTGAGCCTTTGTTCATAAACTGCAAAAAAATATATTTTCTGGAGGTAACAGTATATGTCTTCGATCATCGGTCCGGCAAATTTTGAATTTTTCGGGATATTTCCGGCAGCAATCCTGTCTTTTATCCTGCCTGTGGTTGGGGTGGGATTATTCGCCTATATCATGGCCAGGCGCCTGGCACCTCTGGTAAGGGCTGCTCCGGATTACCGTTTTGACCATATCGGTCGGCGGATCCAAAAATTGTTTGTCATCTGGCTGGGCCAGATTAAACAGCCACGGTATATGCTGGCAGGGGTCCTGCATATTGTGATTTTTGCAGGCTTTCTGATTCTGTCCATCCGCTCTGTTTCCCTGGTGATCATGGGATTTTCCGGGGGATTTGTCATGCCGGGATTTGACGGCTGGGTGGGGGTTGTGTATAATTTTTTAAAAGATTATGCTGCCACCTTTGTGCTCATCGCCTGTATTATAGCCGCTGTCCGCCGGGGTTTTTTTAAACCGGCCCGGTACGCAGTGCCGGAAAAATACGGCAAGGACCATACTGCAGAAGCTATCTTTGTGCTGGGAATTATTGCCACATTGATGATTTCTGAAAGCCTGTTTGAGGCTTCTGAGCTGGCCTATTCATTAAAGGAGACAGGTGAGGCACATTTTGTGGCACCCCTTACCCTGGTATGGATTTTAAAGCACCTGCTTTCCGGGGCTTCCTTTGGGTTTCTCCAGGGACTGCATATTTTTTCCTACTTTCTCCATGATGTGACCTTTTTCTTTTTTCTGTGCTTTCTGCCCCTGGGCAAACATTTTCATGTAATCACATCCCTTTTCAACGTATTTTTCATGCGTCTGGACAAAGGGAAAATCAAACCGGTCCGGCACGGGGTAACAGAGGAACAGCTGGATGACCTGGAATCTTTCGGGGTGAAAAAACTGGAAGATTTTACCTGGAAACACATACTGGATTTTTATTCGTGTGCCGACTGCGGAAGGTGTTCCGACCAGTGCCCGGCCAATGCCGTGGGCCGGCCCCTTTCCCCCCGGTTTATCAGCATCAAGGCCCGTGACCTGATATTTCAAAATTATCCTTTGTCCGGTGAAATTTATAAAAGCAAGATGCTGGTGGAAGATATCTATACCGAGGATGAGATCTGGTCCTGCACCACCTGCGGTGCCTGCGAGGAAGAGTGTCCCCTTGCCATTGAATATATTGACAAGATGGTGGATCTGCGCCGGGGGATGGTGGATGAGGGCATGGTGCCCCAGTCTTTGCAAAAACCCTTGAAAGCCCTTGAAAAACGCGGTAATCCCTATGGAAAAATGGAGAAAAAACGGGCGGACTGGGCTTTGGAAAAGGAGTTCAAGGCAGCATACACCATCAAGAATCTGGCCAAAGACGAAGCAGACACCTTGTATTTTGTGGACAGTATCACTTCCTATGATGACAATATCCAGGAGATCGCCAGGCACACCGCGGTTATACTCCAGCGGGCAGGGGTGGATTTCGGTATTCTGGGCAAGGAGGAAAAAGACAGCGGCAATGAAGTGCTCAGGTTCGGTGAGGAAATGCTCTACCAGGATTTAAAGGAACAGAACACCCAGGCCATCCTGGATACCGGTGTAAAACAGATTGTCACAGCCGACCCCCATGCGTATAATGCATTGAAAAACGATTATACCGGCCTGCCCCCGGTGCGGCACATCAGCCAGGTGGTGGCGGAAAAGATCACCAGCGGTGCATTGTCCCTCAAGCCCTGTCTTGATCCGGACAAGGTGTATGTCTACCATGATCCCTGCTACCTGGGACGGCACAACGGGGTGTATGAAGATCCCAGGCAGGCTCTGGATGCCATTGACGGGCTCACCAGAGTGGAGATGGAAAAAAGCCGGGACCGGTCATTCTGCTGCGGCGGCGGCGGTCTCATGCTGTTTTATGAACCGGAAGAAGATACCCGCATGGGGGTGCTGCGGGTGAACATGGCAGCTGAAGCCGGTGCTACTGTTATTGTCACTGCCTGTCCCTTCTGCCTGGTGAACATCCAGGATGCCATCAAGGTTGCCGGAAAAGAAGGGGAAATGGAAGCACTGGATTTTACAGAACTGATTGCGCGGCATTTACGATAATGATGTAAAAAGAAAAGCAGACGGCAGGCACCGAAAACAGGTTCCTGCCCACACAAGCAAAGGAGGTAATACATGGAGATTTTGGTATGTGTCAAGCGTGTTCCGGATACTGCTGAGAATGAATTTGAACTCAATTCAGCGGGCAACGACCTTGACCGTGACGACCTGGTTTACTCAGTGAATGAATGGGATAATTATGCGGTGGAAGAAGCCATCCAGATCGTGGACAATGTGGGCGGTAGTGTCACTGTTGTTACGGTGGGGGATGATGAATCAGAAGAGGTGCTGCGGCGGGAGATGGCCATGGGTGCCAACAACGGCGTTCTTTTGAGTGATGAGGCATTTGAGGGATCCGACGGAAAAGGCATAGCCGCCATCCTCAAGGCGGAAATTGAAAAGGGCAAGTACGACCTGATCCTCACCGGTGCCCAGGCAGATGAAGGGGCGGGCCAGGTAGGGGGCATGCTGGCTGCCATGCTGGATTACCCCTATGCCTCCCTGGTGAACAAAATAGAGGCTGTTGATGATGCCGTCATCAAAGTGGGCCGTGAAATCGAAGGCGGAAACCAGGAGATGAATGAGATACAGCTTCCCAGTGTGCTGTCCATCCAGACCGGTATCAATGAACCCCGGTATGTGGGAATCCGGGGCATCCGCAAGGTGGCCAGTGTGGATATTCCGGTAAAAGGGGCAGGAGACCTGGGCATTGATGCCGCCAAAGTGGGCGATGCCGGCGCAAAAACAAAACGCGTGGATTATTTTGTACCCGATCTCGGAGAAGGGGCGGAAATGCTGGAAGGCTCCACAGACGAGATCATTGAAAAGCTGATTGAAAAGCTGAAAGCCAAAGGAGGACTTTGATCATGACACAGATTTTTGCATATATTCCATTTAAAAACGGCAACGCAGAAGATGTGGCATTGGAGTATCCTGCAGCGGCCGAAAAAATTGATCCATCCGCAAGCCTGACCGCGGTTGTCACAGGCACAGGCCCGGATGTGGATGCAGTGGCCGAAGAGATGACCAAAACCTATAAAGAGGTTATCAAAATCAGCCATGCAGACCTGGCCTATCCCAATGCCGAACTGGTGAGAAAGGCTTTGACAGATGCGCTGCCCCACGATGCCGTTATTCTGGTACCCCATGATACCTTTGGCATGGACCTGGCCCCGGGCCTGTCCGTGAAAATGGATGCAGCCTATGCTGCGGATATTGTTGATTTCGAGGGGATTGACAGCAACGCCCTGAAAATGATCCGCCAGGAACTGGGCGGCGCGGTGTATACCCATGTGACATCCGATATATCCACAGGTGCGGTGATCACCATTCGTCCGGGATCTTTTGCTCCCACCGAAGCCGGTTCCGCCGGGGGCACGGTAATTGATAAATCGAGCGAAGTGAAAGACCTTGCCGCCAAAAGAAAATTTCTGGAAGTGGTGGTGGCGGAAGTGGGAGATGTGGACATCACCAAGTCTGACGTCCTGGTTTCCGTCGGCCGGGGTATTGAAGATGAGGAAAACATAGAACTGGCCCAGGAACTGGCAGAGGCCATGGGCGCTGTTGTCTCCTGCTCACGGCCCATCGTGGATGCCAAGTGGCTGGAAAAATCCCGCCAGGTGGGCACCTCCGGTCAGACTGTCAAACCAAAGGTGTACCTGGCCATGGGTATCTCAGGTTCTTTTCAGCACCTGGGCGGGGTCAAGGGAAATCCCTTTATCGTTGCAGTGAACAAAAATCCCAAAGCCCCGATTTTCCAGGTGGCTGATGTGGGCATTGTGGAAGACATTCTGGAGTTCATACCGGAGCTGACCGAAGCCATTAAATCCCAGTAGTATGATTCCTGGTCCTGCATGATCTTTTCGGTCAGTGGACCGGGAATACCGTGCCGGAACACTGTGTGATTCCGTAAAAGGCTGTAACAGAGACTTATTTTCGTTTCTGCTGCAGCCTTTTTGTCTTTACAGACCTGCAAGATGCTGTCCGGTCCTGCCATCAATTTTTTGCTCATAAAAGAGATTTTGTCTGTTATAAAATATCTGAAACCTGTTCGTGTCTGTTTACAGTTTTTCTTCGGTCCAGTGGTTTTTTTTTCTGCTGCATCCGGCATATACAAATGTCTCCCCTCAAGTGAATGGTTGAGGCGTCTGTTAATATTTGCTTTTTGGTTATTTTTGGTTGCCTATGGTTGTTTTTAAAAAATTGATAATTATTATTGACCAATATTAACAAAAAATATATTAATATTATCTGGGAGCAATTGAAACCCATGACGGGAAATTACACAACAGGGGTCACTGCCTGCAAATGAAAACCAGAAGAAAAGATAACCTGCTGTATGAAACAAAACATGACCAAAAAGGAGACAATGAATGAAAACTGTATGGAAAATTATTGCAACTGCCTTTGTTTTAAGTTTTTTTCTGGCCATACCCGCGTTTTCCCAATCCACTTTTTCCCTGATGATGGCCACCACCACCAGTACCGATAATACCGGTCTTCTGGAGTACCTGGCACCGGAGTTTACAAAGGATACGGGTATTGCATTGAAATGGGTGGCAACCGGTACGGGCAAAGCCTTGAAACTGGGTGAAAACTGTGATGTGGATGTGTTGATGGTCCATGCGCCGGAGGCTGAAAAAAAATTTGTTGCTGACGGTTTCGGAAAGGACCGCAGGGAAATCATGTACAATGATTTTGTGATCATCGGTCCGGTAACGGATCCTGCCGGGATCAAGGGAAAATCCGTAACAGCAGCTTTAAAAACCATTGAAAAAAAACAGGCGGTGTTTGTGAGCCGGGGGGATAGTTCCGGGACCAATAAAAAAGAAATATTTCTCTGGAAAGCCGCAGATCTCACCCTGCCTGAAAAGGAAACCTGGTATGTCCAGACCGGCCAGGGCATGCTCGCCACCATCAAGGTATCAGAAGAAAAAAACGGGTACACCATGACCGACCGGGGCACGTATATCAAGTATGCCCACACCGCGGGCGGTGATCCGAAACTGAAAGTGCTGGTGGAAGGAGATGATGTTTTAAAGAACCAGTACAGAGTTATGGCAGTCAATCCGGCCCATTGTAAAAATGTTAAATATGAAACCGCCCTGAAATTTGCAGACTGGATTACCAGTGACAGGGCCCAGAAATTGATAGCAGAATTCACACTGCTGGGAAAGGTACTGTTTATTCCCAATGCCGGATAACCTTCTCCGGCACAGGTCAAAATTGCCTGCTTCCACAAATGGTGTGCTATTCCATCTTCCGGATTTTCACCATCCAACTTCGGGCCTCTGACAATGCGTTTTCATGGCATGCCAGGGGTCATGGTTTTTTCACCCGATCAGTTGTTACCGGGTGAGAAATTTTTTCCCACGACCACTGTTTTGATCATAATCTTTCTTTACTGCGGCGTTATAGTGGTTAAGATATGACATAATACATGTATTTGCGTATTGAAAAAAGAGTTTCACCGGTTTATCTTTAATCAAAATCATCCTGGTACTGAACTGCATAAAAAACCAGGAATGTTTTATTGCAATAATACAAAAAGGAGGATTTAAAATGCCATCAACCCCACAACATTGTCCAGGTTTCCAAAATTTTAAAGATCTCAAGTCATTCATATGTAAATGTCCTGAATGCGGAGAGGAAAAAGAGATTTTTTCAGACGAATTTGATCGTACCCACACGTGCAAAAATTGTAATTCCGAGATTGATTTTAATCAATGTAAACTTGAGGGAGAGGCAGGTACCGATGAATCAGCTTAGATAATTTGAAAAAACCATAGATAAAGGAGCGGCAGACCATGAAAAACTATTCCAGAAAAATTTTCAGATGGGTTTTTCTTTTATCGGCAGGGGCCTTTCTGTTTTCCCAGTCAGCCTATGCACACTGTCAGTTACCATGCGGTATATATGATGATAATGCAAGGGTACTGTCCATGCTCGAAGATGTGAGAACCATTGAAAAATCGATTAGACTTATAAAGGAATTGAGCAGCAGCAATGATCCTTTAAGCCAGAACCAGCGGGTCCGTTGGGTTATGAACAAAGAAGAGCATGCCCAGAACATTATATCAGCCATCTGTGATTATTTTTTGACCCAGCGGGTTAAACCGGAAGCAGATGACTACCTGAAGCGCCTTGAAAAACACCATATTGTCATCATTGGTGCGATGAAGGCAAAACAAAATGTTGACATGCAGATTGTCAAAAAATTAAAAAAAGACGTGGAAGCACTTTTAACTTATTACCCTGCACATGATCATTAAATTATTTTTATGTCCTTTGATAATCCAATCAGAGGGCGGATCAATGCAATAACAATGTAAAATTAAGGAGATTTATTATGCCAGCTGTCGGAGAAACTTACAAATGTGAAATTTGCGGCAATGTTGTGGAAGTAAAGGAAGCAGGCGGCGGGGAACTGGTCTGCTGCGGAGAAGCGATGAAAAAACAATAGCAGATCATTGTATGAAAGCCGTCAGCCGTCAATACTCGGCCATCCGCTAACAGCTTTCATGCTTTGTTGTGCCCGCCAGGGCATTTGTTCCTTGAAAACAAAAAAGCAGAAAGAGCCGGGCAGCTCCTTCTGCTTTTTTATGGTTTCTATTTTTTTAGGTGACCCATTCACTCAGCGAGGGGGTTGAGCATATACAGAATATCGCTCTCTCGGGCTGGATAGGGGGCCATGATATGATCATCCCGAAGTTTGGAAATGGGGGTTTTGTCAATCATGGCCTGTTTGAAAACATTGACCATGCCGGTGGTATTATCTGCCAGAAAGTGGGCACCCAGAATACAGTCATTTTCGTCCACCAGAATTTTATAGGCGGCATGCTCCATGCCGATCCGGCGGTAGGTGGGCCAGCCAAGACCGGTGTCATGGCTTTTCCAGTACTTTATGTTTTCCTGTTCCAGCATCTGTTCTGTCTTGCCAACCATGGCCAGCTGGGGGTAGGTGAAAAGGACCGCCGGTACGGCAGAATAGTCCATGGTTGGAAGTTCCGTACCCTTTTCCAGGGCACCGATGGCCCAGGCTGCTACATGGGCTTCCATGTCCGCTACCCTGGCAAGCATTACAGTCCGGGCACAGTCGCCCACTGCAAAAATACCGGGCACCGAGGTTCTCATGGCCGAATCCACAGGGATCCCTTTTTTGGATGCGGTTACACCCGCTTTTTCCAGCTGAAGCGGTTCCATATTGGGCACCCGTCCGGCTCCATTGACCACCAGGTCCACTTCAAGGGACGGGCCTGTTGCAAAATCAATGGTATACCCGACATTTTTTTTGGACACACCTGAAATGGAAACGCTGGTATGGATATGAATGCCGTCGTTTTTTGAGGCATTGACCAGCTGCGCCACCATGTCTTTGTCAAAGGGACCCAGGGGTCTGTCAGCAGCTTCAAGGATATGGACATCCCCGCTTCCGAGACGTGCGGCAAAATGGGCAAATTCAAAAGAGATGAATCCGCCGCCGATAAAAGCGATGCGCCGGGGCAGGGATGTCAGGTCCAGAAAATCATCACTGGTGATCATATGCTCTGCCCCTTCGATGGGCAGGTTCATGGGGACGGCACCGGCCGCGATAATAACGTACCGGGTGGTGTACTCGGCTGTGCCGATGCGCAGGGTGGTGGCATCAATAAATTGGGCCTGTCCAGGGATATAGGTGATGTCACTCCCTTTCAGGCCGGTGATGGTGTTTTCCGGGATTTTGGAAGTGAATTTGCTTTTTTGTGTTTGTATCTGTTCCCAGCTGGTCCGGGGCGGTTCAGTAATGCCTTTTCCCAGCAGATGCCGGCTGCGGGCCACCACCTCCATGGTTTCATAGAACCACTTTTTGGCCTGGCATCCCCGCAAGGCGCACACACCACCGGGTGTTTTGCTGTTTTCCGCAACTGCCACACGATAGCCTTCTGCTGCCAGATCAAAGGCAGCTGTCTGCCCGGCGGTACCGGTGCCGATAATGATGACATCAAATTGTTCCATAAAGCTCCTTTTCTTTCCGGATTCAGGTTACCATGGGTACAGTCAGGCCGCCGTCCATGAGAAACAGGACCCTGGCTTCCTTTCCTTTTTCTTCCAGGGCCTGGTCCAGAGCAGACTGCAGGTTTGAAAAAGGCGTGATGAACAGCGGAGAGATCACCTCCGGATCAACGTCGGTGACAGCCCACATCTGTGCCCACAACCCTATCTCCGCCATTTTGGCGGCCTTGTGGTACCCCAGCACATACCCCTGCTCGATTTTTTCCAGGGCCGCTTTCGGGGAGTCGCAGGAGCCCAGCAGGTCGGCAAAGGCCTTACCGCCGATGCCGCACCGGCATTTGGCTACCAGGATCAGGATGCCGTTCTCCTTTAATGCCAGTTTGGCATTGTCAATGCCTTTCTGGGCCTGGTACAGGTCGATGTCCTGGGGAAACTTCACCACTGACACCACAATGTCGGCCTTTTCATCCAGCGGTGCGCAGAAAACCTCATTGGCCCGGTCAATGGCCGCGTGGAAGGAATCATGGATATGACCGGAACAGGCGGCATAGACCTGGTGGTGCTTGTCCAGGACCGTCATGATGGAAAATATTTCCTGTTTTACGGTCTTGATGGCATCCATCATGTCTTCGTGCACCGGGTTGCCGGAAAGGGCCAGGGCACAGGCTTCGGGCACCAGGGCCAGTTTGTGGTTCTTTTCCACGGTTTTATAGCCGGCGATTCCCGGCAGAAATGATTTTCTGCCCCCGGTGTACCCGGCAAAATAATGGGGCTCCACCGATGATATGATGATGATTTTGTCCGCTTCCACCCCGGCCTTGTTCACATACATGGGGGTACCGTTGGAGGAATCGCCTAAAAAGACCATATCCTCTTCTTTTCTGGCGTCATGGACAATGATCCGGTCCTTGATTTTCGGGTACCAGTCCCCGAAAATCTGAATGAATTCTTCTTCGGACGGCCCCCGGTGGACCCCGGTAGCAATGATGAACCGGTAATCGGTTTTGGACAGATCATCAAAGATCACATCCAGCACCTTTGCCGTGGGGGTGGGGCGGGTGGCGTCATTGACAATGACCAATACGTTTTCAGCATCGTTCAAGAATACGTCAAAGGACTTGCTGTTGATGGGATGGGCCACGGACTGGGCAATGACCTGGTCCTGGTCTGCGATGGTCACATCATTGGCTTCCAGAAAGCCGGGCTGGATGCTGTCATCCAGTTCTGCGGTCATGGTACCGTCTTTTCCATAGGGCACGGAAATTTTCATGGTATTGTGTCCTTTTTGTGTCTTTTATGTCTGCAATGCCGTAAAGCAGGGGTGGTTTGCAAACTGTTCCTGCCGGATGATTTACATGACCGGGGACGACCAAAAACGTCTTTCATGATGGGTTGAAACGTCCTGCCTGCCTTATATGTCCACGGGGCGGCACCTGTCAGCGGATGGGTCCCATGGCGTTGAGCCGGTCAATAAATGTGTCGATCTCCGCCTGGAACAGGGTCTTGTCTCCGGCCGGAATTTCCACCACCTGGAGGCGGGCGGGATCAATATCCACCCGCTCCAGGGTGGATTGCAGGCTTTCCACCATTTTTTTTGCCCGGGTGTTGCCGTTTTTGTGCTGGCACTCATCTTCCGGACAGGAGGCCACCAGCACGCCCCATGCCTTGTTTAAAAACGGGGCCATGAGCAGCTGGGATTCCAGGCGGCCGGCACACATGTTTACATAGATCTCGTAATCTTTGTCATGGGTTTCCGATTCCGGAAGCCGGGAAGCCTGGAGGTCGGGAAAATAGGACCAGTTGCAGGCAAATACAATGGCTTTGGCAGATGCGTGGGTGCTTAAAAACCGGGAGGATTCCGCGATCAGATCCTCTCTGCCGGTACCGAAATTATTTTCGATCTTGGCAGCACCGGCCGGACACACTTCCACGCAGATGCCGCAGGCCTGGCATTTCACCGGATCGGTTTCAATGCCGTCTTCCCCGTGAAACCTTGCCTCATGGGGGCAGGCCTTGACACAGACCAGGCACCGGGCGCAGTTCAGATAGGTCACAGAGGTGGTGCCGGGTCCCTTGAGTCCCATTTCCACCAGGTCTTTTTTGGCATCGGTGAACACCTCGGTCAGGGTCACCCCTGAGGAACAGGCAGCTTCACACCGCTTGCAGTAAAAGCAGTTGAAAATTTTGTCCGCCGCCATCTTGGTGGGTTCCAGTTCACCGGACAACAGCCCGAAAGCGGTGATGATTTTGGCTCTGGGGGCATCCGACTCCCAGCCGGTATATTTAAACATGGGACAATGCTCAAAACAATAGCCGCACCTGATACAGGCAGACAGGGTTGAATCCCATTTTTCCAGATGTTTGAACCGGGTTTTTTCTTTTGTTTCCATATGTCATAACCTCGTAAAATGTAAATTAATTCATCTTTGTGAATCAGCCACAAAAGTTCAGCCGGGATGCATCAGTTGTGCACGGCATATCTCAGGCCGGTCGCCGTGACCCAGTCCTCAGGAGCCTGCATGAGTTTGCCCGGATTCAGGATATTGTTGGGGTCCAGTGCCTGTTTGATGGTCTGCAGCAGGCGGAGAGAATCGGCTTTTTCCATTTTAAAGGATTCTGCCTTGGACAGGCCGATGCCGTGTTCCGCAGAGGTGGTGCCGTTTACAGACCGCACATATTCATAGATCTCGGTAATGGCTTTTTTGGCCGATGCCCACTGGTCTTCGCGGTTGGTATCCATGAGGATTTTGGTGTGCATGCATCCGGATCCGCAATGGCCGTAAGCGGTCATGATGATATTGTTTTTCTCTGCCACTTCATGGATTTTGCCGGCCATTTCCGCCATTTTGGAATAGGGCACGGCCATGTCATCGGCCAGGGAGGTGGAGGACAGGCTGTCATCATATTTGGACAGGGCGGGAAACAGTTTTTTGCGGCCCATGAAGATTTTGGCCCGTTCCTTGGGGTCGTAGCTGGTCTTGATATCGCTGCCGTGGTGCTTTGTGCAGATCTCTTTCATTTTATTGATCTCATAGTCCACAGCTTCCTTGACCATGCCGTCCGCTTCAAAGATCAGGGAGGCTGCCACCTCCTTGAGCCCTAAGTTCATGGTCTTGTTCACCGCTTTGATGGCCACGGAATCCACCAGCTCCAGCATGGAGGGGGTGGCCCCTGATGACATGATGGCTCCGATGGCGCCCCCGGCATGGGACAGGTCGTCGAAATTGGCAATGCCCATGCATCGGTATTCCGGGATGGGTACAAAATTGAGGGTGGCTTCCACCACAATACCCAGGGTACCTTCGGAACCCACCATGAGTTTGTGCAGCTGGTAACCCGAGGCCTCTACCCGGGTGTGGGCTCCTAAGGTCACAAGGTCGCCGTTGGGCATCACCACTTTCATACCCAGCACCGCATCCCTTGTGGCCCCGTATTTGACTGATCTCACCCCGGAGGCATTGTTGGCGATCTCTCCGCCGATGGTGGCAATGCGGGATGATGCCGGGGTGGGAGGATAAAACATGCCGTGGGGTTTGAGTGCCAGGTTCAGGTCATCATCCACCACGCCGGGTTCCACCCGGCAGTAGACATCGGGCAGGTTGATCTCCAGAATCCGGTTCATGCGTTTCATGTCCAGAATAATGCCTCCCTGGATGGGAACGGTCTGGCCGCACATGCCGGATCCCCCGCCCCTGGGAATAACCGGGATCAGGGCATCATTGGCATAGGCCATCAGTTTCTGCACCTGTTCGGTGGTATCCGGTCTGACAACCGCCCACGGCATGGCGTGGTGGACCGAGGAGTCAGACCCGAAGGCGTAAAGATCGGACGGGTCTGTTTTGACGTTGTTGTCACCGAATATTTCCCGTAATTTAGATTCGTCAACTGATTTCATTGGTATCCCCTTTTGATGAATCATTCATATTTCCTTGTTTAAATATGTTTAACCATATTAAAGATGGTATTTTGATGCCAAATATTTCATAATTCCATAAACCTGTATAAAATTCAATGTAATTTGACGGGCAAAATTCAAATAAATGGGTTTGTTCCTTGGCAAACCATTGGGTTGGGTTTATAATTGTCGTTGTTTGAACATACTGGCGGATGTTTTTGTCGCTTTTTCATACATTTTTACGCGTATTTTCAGGGAGGTTTTTGTCATGACCCATACCATTGAATTTTTACCCCATAATAAACAGATAACAGTTGATGACGGCGAAAGCCTGATCCGGGCCGCCATGGAAGCAGGGGTGCATATCAACGCTTCCTGCGGCGGCGCCGGGGTGTGCGGTAAATGCCGCGTGCGCATTGAATCCGGCGAGGTGGGCGGGGGTATTTCCGAGCAGCTGCCCGATGCAGACAGGGAAAAAGGATACCGCCTGGCCTGTCTGGCCACGGTAAATTCTGATCTCACGGTGCGCATTCCCGTGGAGTCTGAAATGGAAACCAGCCGTCTTACCCAGACCATGGACCGGCATACAGCCCGGGCCATGTCCATTGATCTGGAGGACCTTAAGCAGGACGGGCTGTTCATACCCCCTATGGAAAAAATATACCTGGAAATGGACCCGGCTGCCGAGGGGGACAACCTGGCAGATGTGGCAAGAATCATGAACCATCTGCGGATTCATCATGACGAACACCGGCTCACCTTGGACCTGGGCCTGATCCGCCGGGTACCGGATGTTATCCGCCAGGAGAATTTCAAGGTCACGGCCACCATTTTGCGGCCTGTGCGGGAAGACGGAAAGAATGAGATCGTGAATATCGAGCCCGGAGATACCACAAACAGAAATTTTGCCATTGCCGTGGATGTGGGTACCACCACGGTGTTTGGTCAGGTTCTGGATCTGCATACCGGAGAGGTGCTGGCCCAGCAGGGGGAGTTCAATTCTCAGATCAGCTATGGCGAGGATGTGATTTCCCGGATCATGTATGCGGAAAAAGGGGAGGGGCTTCAAACCCTGCACAAAAAAGTGGTGGAAACCATCAACACCATCATCAACAGTATTGTGAAAAAAGCCGGGATTGAAAAGCATGAGATATCCACCATCACCCTGGCCGGCAACTCCACCATGACCCAGCTGCTGCTGAAGATCAATCCCAGTTATATCAGAAGAGACCCCTATGTGCCGGCCGTCATTCTCTACCCCCCGTTCCATGCTGCAGAGATCGGCCTGGATCTGGCAGACCATGCCACTGCCCTGGTGTATCCGGGGATATCTTCCTATGTGGGAGGAGATGTCATATCCGGTATCATGGCTTCAGGTATGTACCGGTCTCCTGAATTGACCCTGTATATGGATATCGGTACCAATGCGGAAATTGCCATCGGACACCAGGAATGGATGGTATGTACGGCTGCATCGGCCGGACCGGCCTTTGAAGGAGGCGGGGTGAAATTCGGCATGCGGGCCGCCAAAGGCGCCATTGAGGATGTGTCCATCAATCCTGCCACGTATGAACCCATGATCATTACCGTGGGCAATAAAAAAGCCAGAGGTATCTGCGGATCCGGGCTCATCACCCTGGCGGCCCGGATGCTGGAAACCGGGATCATCGATTCCCGGGGCAAGTTCAACCAGGAACTGGATACCCCCAGAATCCGGCAGACCGATGACATCTGGGAGTATGTGCTGGTGTATGAGGAAAATACCCATATCGAACGGGATATCACCATTACCGAGCCGGACCTGGACAACCTGATCCGTGCCAAAGGGGCCATGTATTCCGCGGCACTGACCCTGCTGGATGAGATCGGTCTCAAGGTGGGGGATATCGAACGGATCATTCTGGCAGGAGGATTCGGGTCCTATGTGGACCTGGCATCTGCCATAACCATCGGCCTGCTGCCGGAGATAGAACCGGAAAAGGTCACCTACCTGGGCAACGGCTCCTTGCTGGGATGCCGCATCAACTGTCTGACCAATTCGCTGCGCCAGGATGTGACCAATGTGGTGAACATGATGACCAATTTTGAACTGGCCTCCACCCCGTCTTACATGGACCATTACATGGGGGCCTTGTTTTTACCCCACACCGAACTCAACTATTTTCCCAGGGTCAAGGCCCGGCTGGAGGAACTGCGCAAATGAGCGGTTCCGGATATGTGCGCATCATCCGGATGATCCCACCGGCTCTGGGCAACAACACTGCGGATGTTCAACGTCTGGAGCAGGCCTTGAGAAAGGAGCTGGACACCGGGTATGTGCATGTTCCCTGGCACCTGGTGCCGGAACTTTCGGCCCGGCTGCGGGTCTGGGACTGGCAGGCAAAGGTGGTGCTGTTCAGGGACCGCCGGTCCCTGCGGGTGGTTGACCTGCTGGACCCGGCAGATTCCGCCCCGGTGTTGGGGGCGGCCCTGGATATCGGCACCACCCGCATGGTGATCTCCCTTGTGGATCTGGAGACCGGGGAAACGCTTGCCGAAACAGGTTTTGACAATCCCCAGGCGGATATCGGACCGGATGTGCTCACCCGGATTCACCATGCCCGGACCCCGGCGGGCCGGGCCCAACTCCAGGATCTGGCAGTGACAGCGGTAAACCGGCACCTGGCGCAATTGTGCAAAGAAAACAGGGCCGCGCCGGACCGGGTGTTTCTGCTGGCCGGGGCCGGCAATACCGCAATGACCCATCTGTTTGCCGGTCTTCCCGCCTTCGGGATCATCCAGGAACCCTATATCCCCTGTACCAATATTCCCGATACCCTTGCAGCGCAAAGGATCGGGCTGGTCATGCATCCGGAAGGGCAGGTGTTTTTGTTTCCCAATATCGGGTCTTATTTCGGCGGGGACCTGCTGGCTGGAATTCTGGCGGCGGACCTGGATCTTAAAGAGGACCCCTGCATCATGGTGGATGTGGGCACCAACGCGGAAATTGTGCTGGGCAGCAAAGACTGGCTCATGGCCTGTGCCGGGGCTGCCGGCCCGGCCCTGGAAAGCGGGGTCAGCCAGATAGGCATGACCGCAAAGCCCGGGGTGATCGACCGGGTGGCAGTGGATCCTTCTACCAGGGAACTGGTTATCCACACTATTGAAGACCAGCCGCCTGTGGGCATCTGCGGGTCCGGCATGATCGATCTGGCAGCGGCCCTGTTTTTCACCGGTCGCATCGATATCCGGGGAAAGCTGGTGCCTGATGCCTGTGAAGGACGACTGAAGGACCAGGACGGGATCCCGGCATTCGTGCTGGTGGACGGGGCTGATTCCGGCACAGGAAACCCTATCTGTCTGTCCCAGGTGGACCTGAACTCCCTGACCAGTGCCAAGGCGGCCATGTACACCATCCTGGAGGTGATTGTGGCCCAGACCGCAGGCTTGGCGTTTGAAGACCTGGAGACATTTTATGTGGCCGGTACGTTCGGATCATTCATCAACCCGAAATCCGCCATATCCATCGGTATGCTGCCCGATATCCCGGTGGATCGATTCCAGGTGCTGGGCAACACCTCCCTGAAAGGTGCCCGGCAGGTTTTGACCGATCCGGATGCCTTTGACCGGATCATGGCGGTTAAGGACACCATTACCTACATCGAGCTGAACGTGAACCAGTCTTTCATGACCCTGTTTTCCGGTGCCAAGTTCTATCCCCATACCGACCGCTCACGGTTTCCGTCGGTGCAGATCTGACCTGGCCCCGGCATTATTCAGATTTGACATATTCCCCCTCCTCCCCCCCTCCCCCGGGAGCGTGAGCCATAGAGGATGATATTTGCACCCGGCTCCACATCATGAGTGTTTGATTGTTGATAAATCATGTATACCTGTATATACAACCAGTCTGGGTTATGATACAATTTTTGAAATATGAAATTTTAAATAAACACAAACCAATAAATGAGAAAGGAAGGCCGTATCATGAAAAAGATTGTTGAATGTGTGCCAAATTTTTCCGAAGGCCGCAACAGGGAAACCATTGATGCCATTGCCGATGCCATTCGCAACACGTCCGGGTGCACCCTGCTGGATGTGGACCCGGGCCGGTCCACCAACCGGACGGTGTACACCTTTGTGGGGGAGCCGGATGCGGTGGTGGAAGGGGCCTTGGCCGGGGCACTGGTGGCCAGGGAAAAGATCGACATGACCACCCACAAAGGCGAACACCACCGCATGGGGGCGCTGGATGTATGCCCGTTCATTCCGGTGGCCAACGTGACCATGGATGAGTGTGTGGCATTGTCAAAGGCTTTCGGGCAGCGGGCCGCAGATGAGCTGGGTGTTCCCGTGTACCTGTATGAGGCATCTGCTGCCAAAGATTACCGCAGAAAACTGCCCCAAATCAGAGAAGGCCAGTATGAGGCTGTCAAGGACCGGATTGTGAAGCCGGAGTGGAAACCGGATTTCGGCCCGGCTAAATTCATTCCCGAATGGGGGGCCACGGTCACCGGGGCCCGGTTTTTTCTCATCGCCTACAATGTCAACCTGCTGTCCACCCCCAACCAGGCCCACCGCATTGCGCTGAACCTGCGGGAAGCCGGCAGGGGGCCGGATGAACCGGGCCGGCTCAAAGAGGTCAAGGGCATGGGCTGGTATGTGGACGACTACAACCTGGCCCAGGTCACGGTGAACCTGAACAATTACCGGATCACCCCGCCCCATCTCCTGTTTGAGGAGGTGAAAAAAGAGGCGGCCCTGCTCAATGTGGCGGTGACCGGGTCTGAAATTGTGGGGGTGGTGCCGTTGGAAGCCATTCTCATGGCAGCTGATTTTTATATTGAAAAAGAAAACCTCTTTGTCCTGGATGAGGACCAGAAGGTGCGCCTTGCCGTGGAGCGGCTGGGGCTGAATTCTGTGGCCCCGTTCAACCCGAAA
Organism: Desulfotignum sp.; assembly: GCA_011389575.1. GTDB lineage: Bacteria > Desulfobacterota > Desulfobacteria > Desulfobacterales > Desulfobacteraceae > Desulfotignum. Next base: position 24,241 of record JAABUB010000014.1, read on the forward strand.
GAGAAGATCATCGAGTACATCATTGCTGAAGCACCGGATGAACCGTTGGCCGGTCTGACCACACGGCAGTTCATCGAAGAGGTGGCATCCCGCAGCTCCGCCCCGGGCGGCGGATCGGTATCAGCGGCCATTGCGGCCATGGGGGCGGGCCTGGGCGCCATGGTGGCCAAACTCACCCTGGGGGTGAGAAAATTCGAAGATGTGGATGCAAAAATGCGGGAACTGATTCCCCCGCTGCATCAGGCGGCCCATGCCCTGATACCCATGATTGACGCTGACACCAATGCATTCAATGACTATATCACGGCCCTGGGTCTGCCAAAGGATACAGAGGCGGACCGGGCATTTCGCGCTGAACAGCTGCAGCTGGGATTGAAAAAAGCCATCGATACCCCGCTGGGCGTTATGAAAACAGCAGATGCGGCCTGGGATGCGTTGGCCAAAGTGGCAGAATACGGCAACATCGCATCCAAATCAGATGTGGAAGTGGGGGCAAGGGCATTGGAGATGGGCATCTGGGGGGCCTATAAAAATGTGATCATCAACATGGCGGATATCACGGATGAAATTTATAAAAAAGAGATCCTGGCAGAGGCACAATCTCTGAAAGACCGTGCCGAAGCAATGAGCCGGCAGGTGCTGGAGATTCTGGATTCCCGCTCCTGATGCCGAACCCGGGCCGGGCCTGAAACCTGCAAAGACCGTCTTACACAGGTTTGGAACCTACAGGAATCTCAGAAGGGGTATTTGCACCGACCCTGCGGACGGTATGATTTATATTGACAGGGCTGTGTATTTATAATACAGCTATATCGAAGCTATAAAGGTGAACAATGTAAATAAATTCCCAGGAGGGTTACATGAGAGAAGTTGTGATAGCAAGTGCATGCAGAACGGCAATCGGCGGATTTGGTGGGTCCCTGACCCCTTTGAGTGATATAGATTTCGGTCCCATTCCCATCAAAGAGGTGATCAAACGGGCCGGGCTCACCGGTGATCAGATCGATGAGGTGATCTACGCATCAGGATACCGTACCGGGGATCTTCCCATCAACTCAGCCCGGGTGGTGGCGGTGAAGGCCGGTATTCCCCAGGAAAAACCCCAGTTCACCATTTCCAAGGCTTGTGCCGGCAGTATCAAAGCCGTGACCCTGGCCGCCCAGGTCATCAAATCCGGTGATGTGGACACAGTGGTGGCCGGCGGCATGGAAAGCATGAGCAACGCCACATTCATGCTCAAAAAAGCCCGGTGGGGATACCGCCTGGGCCACGGTCAGCTCCAGGATCAGCTGATTTTGTTTGATCCCCTGAGCGGCAACACCATGGGAGAAACCGCGGAAAACGTGGCGGAAAAATACAATGTCTCCAGAGAAGACCAGGATGCCTTTGGCTTACGGAGTCAGAACCTGGCGGAAAAAGCCATAAAGGAAGGCAGGTTCAAAGAACAGATCGTGCCGGTGGAAATTCCCCAGAGAAAAGGGGATCCCAAAATATTTGACACGGATGAACATCCCCGGTTCGGCACCACCATTGAAGCGCTGCAAAAACTGAAACCCCCTTTCCGTAAAGGGGGTTCGGTGACAGCCGGAAATGCCAGCGGCATGAACGACGGTGCCTCTGCCCTGGTGGTCATGGCAAAGGACAAGGCAGATACTTTGGGCATCAAACCCATGGCCTCCATTGTGTCCTATGCATCTGTGGGAGTGGATCCGGCTTACATGGGTATCGGCCCCATCCCTGCCACCCGCATGGCCCTGGAAAAAGCCGGCCTGACCATGAAAGACATCGATCTGATAGAACTCAACGAAGCGTTTGCCTCCCAGGCCCTGGCCTGCATCCGGGAGCTGGACATGGATATGGACAAGGTGAACATCAACGGCGGTGCCATCGCACTGGGGCATCCGGTATCTGCCAGCGGCGGCGCCATTCTGACCAAGCTGCTGTATGGAATGGCTGAAAAGGATGCCAGGTACGGCCTGGCCACCCTGTGCATCGGGGGGGGGCAGGGCATGGCCCTGATTGTGGAACGTAAATAGAACCGCTGTTACACCGAGCACATTGAGACCAAAGAGGTGTACCTTTACATGGGGTGCACCTCTTTTTTTTTTTGTTTTACCGGTTGACAGACAATGGGTTGGCATCTATAGTATACCGGAAGTTGGCCAATTGTAAAAGAAGAGGTATAAGATGCAAAGTGCGACTCTGCATATCAAGGTAAAACCGGAAGTTGCCAAAGGACTCAAGAATCTGTCCAGAAAGAGAGAGACCTCAGTCGGCGAGCTTGTGAGACGGGCTGTTTTATCATGTTATCAGCTTGATCTTCTTGACCTCAATCAATCCCAGAAGCAGGCGGTTTCCGCATTTCAGGGTGGTTATATCAGCATTGGAAAGCTGGCGGAGGAAATGGGAATGAATGTTCTGGATATTCGTGCCTGGCTTGATGAGCACGATCTTTTGCAGAACAATTCCTTTCAGGAAAGTGATATGGAAAATGCCTGAGAAAGGCTGGTTCTTTGACACCGTTTCCCTGTGCAATTTTTTGTTGTCTGATGCTGAAAATGTGCTTGAACACAGATACAGGAGCAAGGCATGTATTACCGGGGAAGTCTATGATGAAATCTGTGCCGGATTTGTAAAATATCCGGTATTGAAAAAGATTGAAACGTTACTGAACCGGAAAATATTTTCCCTGGTTTCTTTATCGGCCGACGACAGGCGGTTGTACACAAGTTTAATAGCATGTCTGGGGCGGGGTGAAGCATCCTGCATTGCGGCGGCAAATCAGACCGGCGTGGCGAAAAGCCGGAAAGTTGTGGTAACAGATGACCGTGCTGCAAGAAAACAATGCCATCAGTTGCATATCCCATTTACCGGAACAATCGGCATTTTGAAAGCCAGTGTGTCAAAAGGCCGGCTTTTTGCTGACCAGGCTGATATCTATCTTGACAGAATGATCAGGCAGGGATTTTATTCTCCTGTTCGGAGTATTTCAGAAATCACGGGTCTGATATGAGACAACCGTGGTCTGGCTTTTTGTCACCGGGATTGAGGGGCGGCAGTCATTATTGCCGTCCCTCAATCCCGGTTTTTTTGTAGCGCGTCAGTGATATGTCAGCTGCTGCCCGGCACCTTGTATTTCCGGGGTTTGTCTTTTTTGGGAAACAGCGCATTGGTGATTTTCGGCGCCAGTTCAAAGAGCAGAATTCCGAGCATGGCCGAAGCCAGGATGAAGGCACCGCTGAGCACCCGAATGGTGTCTGCGGCCATGGCAGCGATGATCACGGAAAATTCACCCCGCTGGGTGAAGGACAGCCCGGCCCGCAGAGATACTTTTTTTGACAGCCCGTATAGCCTGGCACCGTAATACCCTGTAATGATTTTTCCGGCGATGGACCATATCAGCAGGGTGATCAATAGGGGGACCATGGGAACCCCGTCCCCGAAGGTGATGGTGGTGCCGAAATAAAAGAAGAAAAGGGGCAGAAACAGGTCCCGGATCGGCAGGACTGCGTGCTCCAGGTGTTCGGTCCGCTGCATTTCCGCCAGTATAATGCCGGCCAGAAACGCTCCGAGCACCTCGGACAGGCCCAGCATAAGCGCCAGCCCTCCGTAGGAAAGGGCGATACCCACCATCAGCAGGATAAAAATGTCCTGGCTTATGTATCGGTCCACGAATCCGCCCAGCCGGCTGAATATGAGATGCCCGATGATCACGGCGCCGATGATCAGGGCCACAATTTTTGCCATGATCAGCCCGAAGGTCATTGCGGTCAAGGCGGCCCCGGCAGTGAGGCCCACCAGGACCGCCACTGCCACCGGTGCTGCAATGTCCTCGAATATCAGCAGTGCCAGCATGAATTCCGATTCCGGGTTGGCCATGCGTTTGGAGGTTTCCAGGATTTTGGCGGTGATGGAGGAGGAGGTGGCATACACCATGCTGCCCATGAGAAAGGCGGTGATCCAGTCCAGGCCGAAGGCCATGCAGATCCCCATGGTGAGAAACAGGTTGAGCACCAGGTCCAGGGTTCCGGCCGGGGCCACTTTTTTGGCAATGCCGGCAAGACGGCGTGCCGGAAACTCCATGCCCAGCATGAAAAACAGCAGCACGATCCCCACTTCTCCGGCCAGGTGCAGCAGGTGATTGCCTGAAAAATGGCCCCCAAGGCCGATGCCCAGCAGGATATACAGCACCACTCCGGGAATCCGGATCTTCAAGCCGACAAATCCCACAACAAACAGCAGGATGAAAACCGCTCCGGCAATGAACAGAACAGGGAAGTAAACTTCCCCCATCATGCGTCTCCCTGGTCTGTTTTCCCGGTGGCCAGTTCTTCAAACCGACGGATCTGGTCCCTTTTTCCCGCTGCCATGACCGTATCTCCGGCCTTGAGCACGAAATCTACATCCGGGCTGACGCTCATATCATCCCCCTGCATCACCGCGATGATGGAGGCCCCGGTATGGGTTCTGATGCGGGATTCGGAAATCTGTTTGTCCACAAACGGGGATTCCGGGGTCAGCTTGATCCATTCCATGACCAGCTGCTTCTGGAAAATTTTCATTTTTTCATCATCCACGGGCTGGTAGGTGGCCCCCAGCAGCTGGGCACCCAGCTCCCGGGTCTCCTCGGATGTCAGGGACAGAAAATAATCGGCTTCATCTTCATCTGTGTCCTGGAAAAAATACAGGTCCCGCTTGCCGGAATGATGGACAATGACAACGATTTTGTGTTCTTCTGCCGTCTGGAACGAAATTTTTTTGCCCACGCCGGGCAGATCAGCCATTTTTACTTCCACGGTATCACCTCATTGTTGTATTGAATTGGCTTGACACGGTCACAGACCGGCAATCCAAATTAAAATAATGGAAAATCACGGTCCTGACAAGAAAAATTACCGTCTGATGTCGTTGTGCATGTTTCTGCTCAGCGGGTGGACAAAAAAACCATGAACGCTTTTTCAAGAATATCAACGTAATCCAAAGAAACATATGAATTTCGGAGTCAGAGGAGGGTGCAGTCTTGTTTGATCTTGTCCACATAGACGGCGATGTCACACTCGCGCTCCAGGCCGGAGGCGGCCATGTAGTGGACGTTGCCAAAGATGGACCGCTCAGCCCTGGAAAAAGTCGGACTGGCTACCCTGTGCATTGGCGGAGGACAGGGCATGGCCCTGATTGTGGAAAGAAAATTAAAGCAGAGAGATATTCTGATAAAAAAAGGCACACTTCCTGTAAAGCGGTGCGCCTTTCCGAAAAAACTTTGTTGTCATATCGGTTATTCATCCGACCAGTGGATGCATTCAGTAGGACATGTATCGATTGCCTCCTGAATACAATCTTCATCGCCTCCTTCCGGCATAATAACTATTGCTTTTTCAACATCATCATCAAATTCAAACACTTCAGGGCAAAGTTCTACACAGCTTTCGCAACCAATGCATTCTTCTGTTTCAATATACACGGTTTTTTCCATGACATTCCCTTTCTCGCAGTATGCGGGTTGGTATTGTTGATCGTTGTATCTTTTAGAAAAGGCCGGTATGTTTAAGATTCCCGGTAACCGATGGGAATGGTTACAACAGGCTTTGGTGAATTTTTTACCACTTTTTCGGTAACATTGCCAAAATCAAAATTACCCTGTTTGCCATGACTGGCCATAACGACAAGATCGATTTCTTCTTTTTCGATCATTTTTAAAATTTCTTCTGCAGGATTTCCGATTGCAGTATGCTTTATATACAGCGGACATCCCTGCAGATAATTTTTACATATTTCATCCAGCCGCTGTTTGGCGTTTTCTTCTTCCCATTCATGAATTCTGTCTATATGAGATTTTTCAAAGATGCCATACCAGGGTTCATGATCTGCCAGCTCGGGAATTACATACAAAACATGTACCTCTGTCTGATAAAGATCACTCAAAGATTCCACATAAGGCTGTGCAGCTTCTGCATTGGATGAAAAATCAGTAGGCCATAATATTTTTTTTACTTCCATTTTTTTTCTCCCATGGAATGACTGTATCAAAATTTATTTCTGATCTAACTGCTTATGATATCCATTACCATACGCAAAGATATCTGGTTTTAATATCAGGTAAAAACCGTATTTTGGTTACAAAAAATATGTAGGGAGGATAGTGGAATGACAAAAAATTTTGTGGGTGGTTCTTTTTGGGCACATTTTTTCATATTATGAACAGATGGCTGTTATTTTGTCCACGTAGGCACTGATATCACATTTGCGTTCAAGGCCGGATGCGGCCATATACCGGACTTTGCCGAAGATGGCTCGTTCGGCCCAGCCCCGGTCGTGGATGCCGTACAGCCAGGCCACGCCAGTGTATGAATTGGGGTCTCTGCCGTCCAGAAAATAGCGATTGTTCAACGCAAGCGTGGTCTCAAACGCCTGGTTCGGGGAAGGGGACCATTCCAGGATTTTCTTGCCCCAGTACATGCGCATGTAGTTGTGCATGAACCCGGTATGGGTCATTTCCATCATGGCCGCGTTCCAGTATGGGTCGTGGGTTTTGGCCTGTGTCAGTTCATCTGCTGTATAGATGAATTCTCTGGGATCGGTTTCATGTTCGGCCAGGGTTTTTTTTGCCCACCCGGGAATCACGTCAAAGGTGTCATAATTCGGGGTGTAATAGACAAAATTGATCGCCAGTTCCCGTCGGATGATCAGCTGTTCCAGAAATGCGTCCCGGGCTTCTGCCAGGGATGCCGGCACGTTCATCAGGGCCATGGCCAGATACAGGGGAGAGATCTGGCCGAAATGCAGGTATGGACCCATGTGGGAGATGTCATCGGTCTGGGGCTGGTTGCCGTGCTTTTCATAATTTTCCAGACCATTAGCCAGAAAGGACTGAAACCGTTTTTTTGCATGGGAGGTGCCGCCGGAAAAAAACCGGGATACCGGCGGTACAGTGTTGTCCAGTGAAAGGGTATTCACCAGTGTTTCCGGGGCCTGCACATCCAGGCCGGGAAAAGACAGGTGCAGGGAGGATTTTTTGACGGCCCGGGCGGACAGGGGCATCAGAAAATCCGCCAGAACCCGGTGGAGTTTGGGCCGGATGGTCCGGGCCGCATATTCCGCTTTGTCCGAGGCCGCTGCCACCGGCACCACCACATCGGTTTCCACCCGGATGACCGGGCATCCGGCATTTTGGGCCACCTGGTGCCGCCATTGCCGCTGATGCCGCAGGTATCCCATATCACACACGATCAGGGTGGCCTGTTTCCCCAGTTCCAGGGCCACGTCAGGCGGGTGGCCTTTTTGCACCACCAGTTGTATGCCCCTGTCTGCGAGCGCTATGCCGGTTTCCGCCAGTCCCTCCAGCATAAAGGTATAGTGCCGCAGGTTGGCTTCCGGATAGGCATCGGTGAGGCCGAAGCCGGTCACCAGGGGCAGGCCCAGCTGGTTGGCCTGGTCAACAGCATATTCCAGGGCATGGTTCCAGGCCGCCCGCTGGGACTGCTGCATCCAGTACAGCACGTAATCCCCTTTTCGGGCCGGGGTGTCATTCAATTGCTGTATGCGGGAAGGATGGATGGTCATTCGAAAATCTTTTCATCGGCTGCCGACGCTTCCGCCGCATCCGGTTCCATGTCCCGGATTTTTCCGGCTGGTTTGTCTTTCCAGTATGCCTTGTACCACTCATTGGCAATGATCATGGCCATCACCTCATTTGTGCCGGTCCAGATGGATGCCAGGCGCAGGTCCCTGAAGATCCGTTCCACCGGGTAGATGTTGGTGTATCCGATGCCGCCCATGACCTGCATGGCATTGTGCACTGCCTTCTGGCAGGATTCGGTGACAAATTTTTTGGATTCAGACACCATTCTGCGCATCTGCTTGTCATGGATCTGCGCATCCACGGCCCTGGCCGTGGTATAGATCATGGAGCGGGAAGCATCCAGCAGGGTTACGGCCTCTGCCACCTGAAAGGACACCCCCTGGAACTGCGCCACGGGCTGGCCGAACGCCTTGCGCTTCGAGGTGTACCCGGTGGCGATATCCACGGCCGGCACGGCCGCGCCGATGGTCATGGCTGCCGTGCCCAGGCGCTCGGGAATCATCATGGTGTTGAACACCTTCACCCCCTGGTGGAGTTCTCCCAAAAGGTTTTCTTTGGGCACCTTCACATCCTTGAACACCATGCGGGCGGCTCCGCCGCCCCGGCATCCCATCAGTCCGTAAAGGTATTGGGCTTCCACCCCTTGTGTCTTATCCACGATAAAGCAGGAGATGCCGTTGCGGGGGTCGGCATGCGGGTCGGTTTTGGCATACACCAGAAAATAATCCGCCCCCTCTCCGCCCACGATGAACCGTTTCTGGCCGTTGAGGACAAAATGGTCCCCCTTGTCCTGTGCCGTGGTGGTGGTGCCGAAAAAATCAGACCCGCCCCGGGGCTCGGTGAGGCATTCGGCCGCAAACATCTCGCCTTTGAGCAACGGTTTGACATATTTTCCCTTCTGGGCATCGGTCCCGTGGAGGATAATGGCATCGCATACCAGTTCCGCCCCCACCCCGAAGGTGCAGGCAAAGATATATCCCAGCACCCCGATCTCCTCCATCACCATGCAGGTGGACACCCAGTCCATGCCCCTTCCTCCCCATTTTTCCGGGTACCGGCACCCCATCAGGTTGCGGCGGCCGGCTTCCTGTAAAAATTCTTTGGGGAACTGGATCTTGTCCGCATCCATATCCAGGATCATCTGCCGGGGGATGGTTTTGACAAACTCTCTGGCTTCCTGTTTCAGTGCTTTTTGTTGATCGGTTAAAAGGTAATCAAACATAGGAACAGCTCCTTATATTGCTAATCTAAACATAATATGTTCGTTCTTCAGGAGAAGGATGTCAAGAAAAAATCGGGATTTGACTTTTTGCCGTATTTGGTGCAATGATTTGCCGTTTTGAGAATCTGGATACAAAAATAGGGAGACGTCATGGGGGAACCCATTGATCTGAACTGGAAAGAGTTCGGCAGTGCATTGCTCAATGCAACGCCCAACGGGGTGGCGGTGTTTGACAACACGCTCCAGGCAGTGATAACCAACCAGCTGGTCAGAGACAGCCTGGGGGTGTATCCCGGGTCGTTTCTGTCTGCCACGATACCGTCATTAAAAGCCCCGGCCCTGCACGTACTTTCCACCAAAACCGTTGAAACCGGGATGGTGGTAAAAAAAAACGACAGCCGGTATTCGGTGCTGCTGGGTCCCATCCGACATGACAATGCCGCCATTGGCGTTATGGCCATTTTTGAGGACATGACCGCTCTCACCAACATCACCAACCGGATGAAGGGATTTCAGCAGCTGTCCATAGAGCTGGACACCATCATAGACAGCTCCAATGACGGATTGTGGATCTGCGACGGCAACGGGGTGGTGGTGAGGGTCAACCCGGCATCTGAAAAGATGATCGGTCTTTCAGCAGCCGAAGTTGTGGGCAGGCACATGTCGGAACTGGTGGAAAAAAAACTGGTGGACCGGTCCGTGACCCTGGAGGTGCTCAAAACAAGAAAAAAAGTGTCCTTGATCCAGAAAACCCGTATCGGCCGGCACCTGTTTCTGACCGGGACCCCGGTGTTTGATAAAAACGGGGACCTTTTCCGGGTGGTGATCAATGAACGGGATATCACGAAAATTACCCGGCTCCAGGAACAATTAAAAGAAAATGTGGAGATTGCCGAACAATACAAACAGGATATACTGGAAAAACAGATTGAAGAAACCGAATCCCGCCAGATTATTGCCAAGAGCGCCAATTACCAGAACATCGTGCAAAAGGCCATCAAACTGGCGCAGGTGGATTCCACGGTATTGATTTTAGGGGAATCCGGCACAGGCAAAGGGGTGATTGCCGATCTGATCCATAAATACTCCTCCCGGGCGGATCATCCCATGATAAAAATCAATTGCGGTTCCATCCCGGAAACCCTTGTGGAAAGTGAGCTGTTCGGATATGAAAAAGGGGCATTTACAGGAGCCGGGCATAAAGGCAAGCCCGGTAAGTTTGAAACCGCGGACAAGGGGATCATTTTTCTGGATGAGATTGCGGAATTGCCCCTGGCATCCCAGGTCAAATTGTTGAAATTTCTGGAAGACGGCGTGATTTCCCGGGTGGGCAGCACCGCCAGCAAACCCGTAGACGTGCGGATTATTGCGGCAACCAACCGGGATTTAAAAGACATGATTGAGACAAAGCAGTTTCGAAACGATCTTTACTACCGGCTCAATGTGATTCCCGTCAAAATCCCCCCCCTCCGGGAACGTGCAGACTGTTTGGTGCCATTGATCACCCGGTACCTGGGGGTTTTTTGCCAGAAATATGGAAAACCTGAAATGACCCTGTCCAGAGAGGCTGTGGATGCCCTGACAGCCTATCCGTTTCCAGGCAATGTCAGGGAATTGATCAATATCTGTGAACGTCTGGTGGTCATGGCCCGGAACAACCGAATCCAGTATGAAAATCTTCCCGGCGGTATCCGTAAAATCATGGCTTCTGCAGAGCCGTATGGCGGTGTCTGGCAACCGGGTCAGACCCTTGGCCAGATGGTGGCAGATCTGGAAAAAGAGGTGCTTGCCGCAGCATTGAAAAAAACAAAGACCCAGGCAAATGCGGCAAAATTGCTGGGTATTAACCAGTCCACCATTGCCAGGAAAATGAAAAAATACGGCCTGACCAGATCCGCCTGGGAATTTCCGGGGCCTTCTCATTGAAGGCCCCGGAGGTTATTTGTTTGGGAGCGTTATGTTTTGTTTTTCAAAAATGTAAGTTATTTGCCTGATTCTGCGGCGGGAATGCCGTTTTCATCCCACCCCCTGAGGCGGTAATAATCCTGGACCAGTCGGGTGAGTTCTGATTCCGTGATGCCGTTGCCATCGGGGAGTTTTTCGGTGAGCAGGCGTTTGGGCAGAAAATCATCAGCTTTGGTCAAGCCTTCCTGCAGGTTGAACCGGCGGGTCAGGTCCGTTACCCGGGCGGCCGTCTCTGAGAGTTCCTCTTTGGACAGGTTTATGCCGGTGGCCATGGACACCAGGGCGGACAACTCCTCCCACGGGTAAAAATCCCGGTAGAAACGGCAGAGGATAAAGGTGTCGAACAGGGTGCACCGGTCCTCAAAATCCAGAAACATTTCAGCCTTGCCGTCTATCTGTTCCGGGTCGATCATCCCGGCCAGCTCGGGCTTGTAAAAGGTACTGCGCAGATGACACGCACCCCGGGGGCTGACTGCATAGGCCAGGCCCATGCCTTTCAAAACTCTGGGGTCATACCCGGCCGGCTCCATGCCTTTGACATGTACGGCCAGGTCTGCCATGCCCATCTCCGGGGCTGCGGTTTTGATGCCGTCGGCCAGAAGACCGCCGAGCCCCTCCCGCCGGGCGATTTTTTCCAGCAGATCTGCCACGGCATCTGCATCCCCGTATGCCAGCGTTTCTTTGATATTTCCCCGGCCGGAGGCCTCGATGGCCAGGGCCGCCAGGTTGCCGGCGGTCATGGTGTCCAGTCCCAGGCGGTCACAGATATCATTGAGCCAGGTGATCTCTTCGATGCTGTCGATCATGCACAGCCCGCCGAATGCATAAATGGTTTCATACTCCGGTCCTTCCAGTTTCAGTCCGGCATGGCGGCCTTCTTTGACCGTGACCAGTTTGCCGCATCCCATGAAACAGGTCTTGCAGGACCGGGGCCTGGCATCCATGTCTTTGGCCATGCGGGTGGCATTGATCTGTTCAAAGTGATCACAGCTGCCCCGGGACCAGTACCGGGCTGGAAACGCACCGGCCTTGTTCAATCCATCCACCATGACCGGGGTGCCCTGGCCCCGGTAGGTCCGGGTGGCCGGGTGCTGGTTCAGATCTTTGGCCATGGTCCTGGCGTATTGTTTCATGGCATCCGGATCATGGAAGGTTTTTTTCTGCTCCCCATGGAAGACCAGGGCCTTGATGTTTTTTGACCCCAGCACTGCGCCCATGCCGGTGCGGCCGGCGGACCGCCAGTAATCATTTTCAACCACGGCAAATTTCACCTGGTTTTCACCGGCCGGACCGATAACCAGGGCAGCGGCATCTTTTTTTTCGCACAATGCCTTGACCGCGTCTTCGGTTTCATAGGTGTCCTTTCCCCACAAATTTTGGGCATCATGAAACACTACGCCGGTGTCGCTGATCTCCAGCCAAACAGGACCGGCCGCCGCGCCTCTCACGAGCACCGCATCATACCCGGCACCGCTGATGGCGGGGGCGGCCCGGCCCCCGGAATAGCTTTCCGCATAGAATCCGGTCAGCGGAGACTTGGAAAAGATGCCGTACCGGCAACTGCCGTAAACCGGGCTGTCGGTCAAAGGCCCCAGCCCCACGATGAGGTGGTTTTCCGGTGCCAGGGGATCCACCCCGGGCGGATTGTATGTGAGCAGCAGATGGGTGGCCAGGCCCTTGCCCCCCATATACTGTTTGAGGATCGCATCATCGACCGGCACCACCTGTGTGGTTTGCGCTGTGACGTCAATGATGAGAATGCGGTTGAAAAAACCTTTCATATCTTCTCCTTAATACCGTTTTTCCGGCAGGTGTGTTTTGTGCCGGTTTTTTGGATTCATGAGACCGGCAGGGTCATTTACAGGACCGGTAAGGTTATTTTTCCAAAGCCTTGAATCCAGCTTCCAGGATGGAAAGGCCTTTGTCAAGTTGTTCATCAGTGATTACAAAGGGCATAAGGGTCCGGATGACATTGCCGAAATTGCCGCAGGAGAGAATCACCAGCCCGTTTTCATAGCAGATCCGGACCAGTTCCTTGGCTTTTTCAGTAGCCGGTTCCTTTGTCTGACGGTCTTTGACCAGTTCCAGGGCCAGCATCGGGCCCTTGCCCCGGATCTCGCCGATGATCTCATGGCGGTTTGCCAGGTCGGTGAACCGTTTTTGCAGAATCTCTCCCAGCTCACGGGACCGTTCCAGCAGGTTGTCTTTGAACAAAATTTCCAGGACCGCCAGGGCCGCCTTGCAGGACAACGGGTTGCCGCTGTAGGTGCCGCCCAGACCCCCGGCATGGGGAGCATCCATCAGTTCTGCACGTCCGGTGACCGCACTCAGGGGCATGCCGCCGGCCAGGCTCTTGGCCTGGGTGACGATGTCCGGTTCAATGCCCCAGTGTTCGGATGCCAGAAATTTGCCGGTACGCCCGGCCCCGGACTGTACCTCATCCATGATCAGCAGGATGCCGTATTTTTTGGCGATGGCGGCCAGCTTCGGGAAATATTCCGGGGGCGGGGTGATGAACCCGCCTTCCCCCTGGATGGGTTCGACAATGATGGCGGCACAGGATTCCGGGTCCACATGGGTGATGAAAGACGATTCCAGCAGGTCGGCACATGCGATGTCACAGGAAGGGTAGGTGCATCCCAGGGGGCACCGGTAACAATAGGCATAGGGGACCCGGTATACCTCCGGGGCAAAGGGACCAAATCCGTATTTATAAGGTTTGATCTTGCTGGTCAGGGTCATGGTCATCAGGGTCCGGCCGTGGAACCCGTTTTCAAAGGCGATCACCGCCGGCCGTTTGGTGGCGTACCGGGCTACTTTCACGGCGTTTTCAACCGCTTCAGCCCCGGAGTTGGCAAACATGGTTTTTTTGGGGAAATCTCCCGGCACCAGGGTATTCAGCTGCCGGGCCAGCTCGATATAGGATTCATACATGCCCACATGAAAGCAGGTATGGATGAATTGGTCTGCCTGGTCCTTGATGGCTTTGACCACCTTGGGGTGGGCATGCCCCACATTGTTGACCCCGATGCCGCCGGCAAAATCGATGAATGTTTTGCCGTCTACATCGGTCATGGTGGCGCCGCTGGCTTTTGCGATGACAGCAGGGGTCAGGTTGGCAGGCCCCTGGGCCACGTGTGCCTGCCGGAGTTGGTTGAAATGTTCGGTTCTGGTGGAAGTCATTATATTTCTCCAAAATATGGTATTGTATTTTTTCCCTGCAAGGGATTGATCTGAATCTGATAATCTGAAAGAATAATTACAGCAAAACATATGCCAGTCAGGGCATTTTTGATAAAGCCCCTTTTGGACAAGGGCTTTGGCGGAAACCCGTCCCTGATGAATGCATTGCCGAAGGAGATAGCACTCTCTAAAATATATCAATTTTGCATAAATATGCATTTTTGCATTTTATTGGGAGATGTTTTTTTAACCAGTTATTTTTTAAATAAAATTTGCGTCATTAGCAACGTGACCGTTGGATGAAATATGCTAAATTGCATTTTTCAAGCTGCAGAGGATATGCCGACCGGTGCGTTGCAGTTGAAAACAGCGGATGACTGGAGAATGGCACGTTAATTGCTGGCCGTTGATTTCAGCAAGCTGTTTTTTATCAACCTTTACCTCAGGAGGATGGGAAAGAAATGAAATCTAAGAAATTGTTGTTCAGGATGGCATTGGTGATTGTTATGGTACTGGCGTTTTCTTTTCAGGCCAGTGCTGCTGGAACGAAATGGAGATTGCAGCACTCATGGGGGGCTGCTGAAAACCACTTTTTTGAAAATTTTGCAAAAATTGTCAGTGAAATGTCCGGAGGAGAAATTGAGATCTCCGTGTTTGCAGATGGCGAGTTGGTGAGCTGGGACATGCTGCCCAATGCAGTGGCGGCCGGGACACTTGAGATGGGCCATACGCATCCGGATTATCATCAAGGTGCGGTCCCTGTCGGAGAACTGGAATCAGTCCCTTATCTATGGCGAACCATGGATGAGGAAATGGCCGTCATTTACATGTATGGACTTGGCGATGTATACAAGGAAGCTTTTGAAAAAAGATATAAATTCAAGGTGCTCGGATTTCAGGCAGATGATTGTGGTGCCCTCATGTTTACCAAGGAGGTGAACAGTCTGAAAGACATGAAAGGCATGTCTATCAATATTCTGGATCCGTATGCTACCATTTTGAACAAGTTGGCAGGTGCTGCCTCCACCTATCTGGGTCCTGAAGAACTGTATACTGCTTTGTCCCGAAAAGTGATTCAGGGTGTTGAGTACGGTGGCGCAAAAGCCATGTATGATATGTCCCTGCATGAAGTGGCAAAGTATTTTCTGCTCCCAAGACATCAGGTCGCCTATTTCCCGTTTTACTTTATCAATCAAAGAGCATGGGACAAGCTGCCTGAAGATCAACAGGCCATCCTTGTGAATGCGGTCAAGGCCAACACATTGTATATGAGATCCTTTTATGCACAAAAAGAGCCGCAGGCGTTGAATGAAATGGTGGAAAAACACGGTGTAACCATCACTCATTTGCCGGAAGAGGAAATCGATGCGATTTCCCTGGAGACACTCGATTGGTTAAAAAATGATTTCGCATCCAAAGGGCCTTATTGTAAAAGGGCTGCTGATATATGTCTGAAAGCTTTGAAAGATTTTGGACGGCTTGAATAAAATAAAGATCGAGTTCTGTGTCAGGGAAGACGGTTTTGTGGGTGAATATCAATCACCCACCCGTCTTTCCCGATTGAGGCTGCGCCAAATTTTTCGATTGAGACATTAAATATGCGGCTTTATGACAATGACGTTGTTTTTGGATGAGTTCATCCAACAGATTTTTGTGAAACTTCATTAAGACAGGAGTAGCATGGAAAAAATCAGAGCGGCGGTTCGGCTTATGGATGGGCTGTGCAGTGGCGTAGCGAAGTCTGTTAAGTGGTTGATCCTCTTTTTTGTATTTGTCACAATTCTTGAGGTGGTGTTAAGATATTTCTTCCAGGCCCCTACCCTGTGGGCAAGAGAGCTGGTCGCACGGCTGTTCGGTCCATTGTGGATGCTGACCGGCGCTTATCTTTTGACAAAAGATGAGCAGGTGCGAATGGATCTGGTTTTCATGCGCCTGAGTACCAGAAAAAAAGCTATTGTAGATCTCATCACATTCACGTTGTTTTTCTTATATTTCGGCATCATGGTGTTTTTCGCATGGAAGGACTGGTGGTCCTGTTACACCATGGCAGAGCACTCCAGGTCAGTTTGGGGACCTGTGTTGTGGCCTTTTAAACTGGCGATACCGTTAGGTATTTCCTTGCTGCTGATTGCAGGAATAGCCAAGTACATTCGTGATCTGTATGTTGCGATTACCGGGAGGGACTGGAATGGGAATTGAATTGATTACATTGTTGTTGTTTGGCAGTATGCTGTTGTTGTTACTTACGGGTTTCCCAATCGCATTTGGCCTGGGTGCGATAGCGATGGTTTTATCCATGTGGTTATGGGGACCACAATCTCTTTTCATGGCTTATCTGGCAGCCGTGAGTACAGTGAACTATACGGTTCTGGTCAGCATTTCCATGTTTGTATTCATGGGGATGATGCTGTTTTATTCCGGGATGGCTGAAGATCTTTTTACAACCTTCCAGTATTGGCTGGCACCGATACCGGGGGGGCTGGCATCTGCAACCGTTGGTGTCTGTACCGTGATTGCCGCACTCGTGAGTTCTGAAGCGGCCGGTACGCTGACCATGGGAAGAATTGCCCTGCCTTTGATGCGCAAGCGGGGATATACCAAAGAGCTTGCAACCGGGTGCATTCAGGCCGGGGCTGCTCTGGGATTTCTTGTGCCGCCAAGCGTCATCGCAATCCTTTATGCCGTTATTGCAAAAGAGTCCATAGGCAAACTCTTCCTTGGCGGTGCGATCCCCGGACTGATGCTGGCTGTTATGTATATCGTTTATATCACGATACGGTGCAAGATCCAGCCGCATATCGCCCCGAGCATACCCAAGGAGGAACGACCGTCACAAAAGGAAAAGATAAACAGCCTTAAACACCTGATCATGCCGGGCGCCATCATATTCTCCGTAATTGGAACGATTATGCTGGGGTTGACCACGCCTGTCGAATCATCTGCCATCGGTGCCATGGGCGCCATCATAGCGGTTGCTATCAAAAGAAAACTTACCATGGAAGTCTTGAGAAATGCGCTTATGGAAAGTTCAAAGCTTACGGCGATCATGATGTGGATATTCATGGGAGCGATCACTTTTGGCCAAATTTATGATGCACTGGGGGCCAAGGAGCTCATCCATACAATAACACACGCGCTTCCCCTTGGACCGTGGGGGGTTCTCATCATGATACAGTTGACGTTCTTCGTTTTGGGGATGTTCATGGATGACACGGCGATTCTGTTCATTACCATGCCGATCTATATACCTGTCATCATCGAACTGGGATTCAACCCAACATGGTTTGGAGTCCTTTATATCATCAATATGCAGATGGCTTATTTGACTCCCCCGTTTGGATACTGTCTGATGCTGATAAAAGGTGTGGTGCCTCCTGATATAAGTATGGGAGATATCTACAAATCCGTCATTCCATTTGTCATGATACAGGGATTGGCCCTTGCACTGATTATGATATTTCCGGAACTTGTACTCTGGCTGCCAAGAGTGATGCTGGGAGGTTAAGGCCCCGGCGGAAAAAGGATTTGTGTTGCCTCTATTTTTAGTTTTGGAAACCAATGATGAATGATTTGAAACAACCAATGCAAGACGGGTACTGGATGCCGGGTGAATTTGAACCCCACAAAGCCTGCTGGATGATCTGGCCGCAGCGGGGAGATACTTACCGCCTCAAGGCAGGGCCTGCCCAAAAGGCGTTTGTTGAAATTGCCAGGGCTGTTCTCCGGTTTGAGCCGGTAAATGTCTGTGTATCAAAAGAGCAGTTTGATCTTGCAAAAGACAGACTGCCAGGTCAGGTCAACCTGTTTGAAATGGAATCGGATGATGCATGGGCCAGAGATACCGGTCCCAGTTTTATCATAAATCAAGACAGAAATGTCAGAGGCGTCAGCTGGAGGTTTAATGCCTGGGGAGGCATATTCAGCCCCTTTGACAAGGATGCGGCTGTTGCCGGTAATATTCTGGCACGTGAACAAAGATTGCAATATAATGCACCATTGATCCTTGAAGGCGGCTCCATCCATGTTGACGGTCAGGGCACCTTGATTACCACAGAAGAATGTCTGCTCAATCCGAACCGCAATCCGGATCTTACAAAGGAAGACATCGCGTCATATCTTAAAACGTATTTAGGCGTGAAAAAAATAATCTGGATAAAAAAAGGGGTGTTCCTGGATGAGACAGATGGGCATGTGGATAATCTATGCGCCTTTGCACGTCCCGGAGAAGTCGTTCTGACATGGACAGAGGATCAAACCGATCCGCAGTATGACATTTCAAGATACGCGTATGAAATTTTATCCAGAACAACCGATGCCCGGGGCAGGAAACTGAACGTTCATAAGATCCACCAGCCTGGTCCGCTTTTCATATCAAAAGAAGAAAGCCTGGGATTCGATGTGGTGGCGGGCGCAAAGGTGAGAAAAGAAGGGGATCGTCTGGCGGGGTCATATATTAATTTTTATATGCCCAACAACGGGATTGTCATGCCTTTGTTTGATGACCCCCA
The DNA here is from genome assembly GCA_011389575.1 of Desulfotignum sp. GTDB lineage: Bacteria > Desulfobacterota > Desulfobacteria > Desulfobacterales > Desulfobacteraceae > Desulfotignum. The sequence goes on from JAABUB010000014.1 coordinate 42,698, forward strand.
TGACCGTTGTGCCGTTGAAGCCATACAGAAAATTTTCCCTGAACGTAAGATAATCGGTGTTCAGACCAGGGAAATCCTGCTGGGAGGAGGCAATATCCATTGTTTGACTCAGCAGCAGCCTTTGTCTGCCTGAAGATTGCATCAAATGCATAAAAAGGGAAACAGATGAATCAGGTGACTGTAGCGGCAACGCAAATGGCCTGCAGCGATGATCGTAAAGAAAATATCGACCATGCTGAAAATCTTGTGGCAACCGCTTCAAAAAAAGGGGCACAGATTATCCTGCTGCAGGAGCTTTTTGAAACCAGGTACTTCTGCCAGGAAGAGAAACAGGCGTATTTCAGGCTGGCAACTCCGCTTGAGAAAAATTCGACCATAAAACACTTTGCAAAAATTGCAAAAAAATTGGGAGTGGTGCTGCCCATCAGTTTTTTTGAACGGAAAAACAAAGCCTTTTACAATACAGTAGCAATGATTGATGCAGACGGAAGCGTCCTGGGTACCTATCGCAAATGCCACATTCCGGATGGTCCGGGGTACGAGGAAAAATTCTATTTTAAGCCGGGAGATACAGGCTTTAAAGTCTGGTCCACAAAATATGCAAATCTCGGTGTAGGGATCTGCTGGGACCAGTGGTTTCCCGAAGCAGCCAGAATCATGGCACTCCAAGGGGCCGATCTGCTGTTATACCCAACAGCCATCGGATCGGAACCTGTGGATGAAACCAATGATTCAAAAAATCACTGGCAGACATGCATGCAGGGCCACTCTGCCTGTAACATGCTCCCTGTTATCGTATCAAACAGGATTGGCACCGAGCAGTTTGACAACTCACAGATTACATTTTACGGTTCATCGTTTATCACCGATAATAAGGGGCAGATAGTTGCTCAGGCCGACCGGTCCAGCAAATCAGTCGTTACTGCGATATTTGACCTTGAACTGCACCGTCTCGAAATGGCAGCATGGGGCCTTTTCAGGGACAGAAGACCATCCCAGTACAGTCTTCTTCTCTCAAACGACGGTGAGGAGGAAATAGTGTAAAGATGCCAATCTTGTCGGTTTTGTCAAAGCAGGGTTGATTCTATAACAGATCAACATGTGGTTTGGTCCGAATATTTCAAAAGAACATGAAAGTTAAAAAATTAGCTGTTTAAGGAAATTTTATGAAAGTAAATGGGAATAAGATAACAAGCTTAGAAGGTGCTGTTAAGACCCATGTCAAAGATGGCTGCCATTTATCCATAGGTGGATTCACCATTAATCGTAATCCCATGGCCGCTGTATACGAGATCATCCGTCAGAAAACAAAAAACCTTCATCTTTATGCACATTCAAATGGGCAGGGTGCGGACGAGCTGATCGGTGCAGGTGCGGTTTCATGTCTTGAAATCGCCTACGGTGGAACAGGGAAGTTTGCAGCTACCTGTATACGGTTTAGAAAAGCGGTCGAGGAAGAAAAAATTCAGGTGGAAGATTATACAAACTATCAGATGACACTTCGGTTCCTTGCCGGATCCATGGGGGTCCCTTTTTTACCCTCTCGAACGTCTCTTGGGACAGATATCATTGAAAAATGGGGATTTGCGCCGGAATTCAGAAACCAACAGCCCAACATCCCAAATAAAAAATTGGTAGTATTGGAAAATCCGTTTGATGACTGGTGTGACACAAAAAAAATAGTACTGGTTCCGGCTATTAACCCGGATGTAACGATTATCCATGTCCAGAAAGCGGATTACAGAGGGAATTGCCGGATCGATGGATTGACCTTTGCCGACGTAGAACAGGCAAAGGCTGCCAGAACACTTATTATCACATGCGAAGAGCTGCTGGATGACGATTACCTGAAAAACCAACCGGATCGTAATCAGATTCCTTTTATACACGCTGATGCCGTCGTACACATCCCGTATGGTGCATATCCAACGGCTTGCTATAAATATTATGATTATGATCCGGTTTTTTTAAAACAATACGCTGAATTGGCAAAGAATGAAGAAAAATATCAATCCTATCTTGAATCCATTTACAACAGAAAATCACACAGAGAGCTTCTTGATTTCGTGGGCAGGGGACGTCTTGAAATGATTAAAGCTGATAAAAACAGAGGGTATGCTGCAAAACTGGATAGAAGATAGGACAGGGGTTGGAGAGATATGGATTATACGTTAAAAGAGATGATGGCTATTGTGGCAGCAAGGGAAATTCGAAACGATGATATCGTTTTCTGCGGAACAGGAATTTCCATGCTTGCAGCCATGGCAGCCAAAAATATCAATGCACCGGAAAGTGTTATTTTTTTTGAAACAGGGGCAATCGATTCAAAACTCGAGGATTTGCCGCTCGCGGTCGGGGACCCGAGAATCATGTATCAGTCTTCCTCCAACGGCGGTCTTTTGGAATCATTTGCCACCATGCAGAACCCGTTTACCGGTTCACACATCGTCGGGATACTCGGTGCGGCTCAAATTGATATATATGGCAACCTTAATTCTACGGTAATTGGCGATTATCATGCGCCTGATGTTAGATTTTCCGGTAGCGGAGGCGCTTGCGATGTGGCTTCTTTTGTTTCAAGGAGTATTATTTTCATGAAACAGGAAAAGCGAAAATTCAAGAATAAACTGGATTATTTGACGAGCCCTGGTTATCTGGATGGCCCTGAAGCGAGAAAAAAAGCAGGGCTTCCCGAAGGAGGTCCTGTCAGTGTTGTAACCGACATGGGGATGATGGCATTTGACAGTGAATCAAAAAAGATGTTCCTTAAAGGATATTATCCCGGTATTACCCCTGAAGAAATTTTACAGAATATGGAATTTGAAATTGATGTGACCCGGGCGGAAGAAATCACGCCGCCTTCAGCCAATGAGCTTTCATTGCTGAGAGAAAAATGTGATCCCCATCGGCTGATTTTGTAATAAAACCTAACCATTCAACATTCGAAAGAAAAAAAAAGAATGAGCTTGGAACCATCCTTTTTTAAAAATCAGTTCGATTTTTCAGGTAAAGTCGCTATTATTACCGGGGGAAGTTCAGGTATTGGGTTTGAAACTGCGCGGATGCTTCTTGCCGGGGGTGCCAGGGTGCTGTTGACCGGTCGCGATGAAATCAAGGGGGAAAAAGCTGTCAGAAAATTGGGAAAAGGGCCATGTCAAAAAATCAATTTTCTTAAAGCAGATGTATCAAAAACAGGCCAGTGTAAAAAAATTATCTGCTCAACAATTGAACAATATGGTAAAATTGATATCGTAATCAACAATGCGGGTGTCTTTAAGGCAAATCCCATAGAAAATGTCACTGAAAAAGAGTTTGACTGGATCGTTGATACCAATTTAAAAGGTGCTTTTTTTATATGTAAATACGCTGTTCCTTATCTCAAAAAAAATAAGGCCGGTGCCGTCATTAATGTTTCTTCCGATGCCGGCCTGCAGGGAAATAACTTATCATCAGCTTATTGTGCCTCAAAAGGCGGCCTGACCATTTTTACAAAAGCTTTGGCATTGGAATTGGCTTCTTATGGGATTCGTGTCAATTGTGTCTGCCCCGGGGATATTGCAACCCCGATGCTTGATAATGATCTTGAAACAAGAAGTGATTCAAAAAAGTATTTGAAAGCTTTGACAGAATCGTATCCGGTTGGAAGATTGGGACGTCCCGAAGAAGTGGCATCGGTTATTTGTTTTTTGGCATCCGGCGCATCTGGTTTTGTAACAGGTGCTGCCTGGTCGGTTGACGGTGGGATAACAGCCTAAAAGATGATAAGCAGTATCCCAGGCAAGAAATCTGCTGAAAAATAAAAAAGAACCTGCGAGGTTGATATCAGCCTCGCAGGTTCTTTTTTTTTAACCCATATAATTGGTGGTTCGCGGCACCCTGACAGCTTCCTTGAGCAGATTTTCCGCCAGATTTCTGCGTTTTTGATCAGACCGTCCTTCGGTCTGTCTGTTTTTCATCTGCTGGCTGCGGAGTTTGCGCGAAATTTTGTCTGTTTCCTTGAATACCAGAGCACCGAAGTTACATTCACCGACACAGGCGGGAGTCCCCCCGCAAAGGTCGCATTTGAAAGGTATGCCGGATTCATATTGCTCGATCATGCCATAGGGACAGGCAGATACGCATTCGCCGCAGCGAGTGCATTTTTTGATATTTATGGCAATGACACCCCGGTCATTTTTAATAATAGCCCCTTCCGGGCATGCGGTCATGCAGTCGGCATTTGGGCATTGAAAGCAGACACTGGGTACAGAGTAGCCCTCATGGGGGAAATTATTGATTTTCAGTCTGGCCCTGGACGGGATAAACATCCCTTCCTTGACCGCTGAACAGGCATATGTGCACCGGTTGCATCCCGTACACCGGTTGGGGATGGCCAAAAGTACTTTTTCCATTGATTCGCTCCTTGTTTAATTGACATCCAAAAGATTGAGTTCCGACAGTTTTTCCGGGGTGGGCTGGCCCTGTTCGTCCCAGCCGCGCAAACGGTACAGCAGGGTTTTCATTTCAAGCAATGCATCTGCATCAAATTTTTTCCCTTCCCATGGTCCGTTTTGCAGGGTCTGATTCAGTATTTTTTCCGATACTGTATCCTGTGTCGCAGTGAAACCCGCCTGAACATTGAACAGACGAATCAAGTTCCAGATGCGTTCACCCGCCATATCCAGGTCTTTTGCCGAGATCTTTTTTCCCAGTCCTTTGGTGAGAAAATCTGCCATGATATTGGTATCTACGGTACCCCAGAAGTCACACAACCCCATGGAAAATTTAACCGCGTTCAAATTCTGGTTGTTCAAGACGGCATTGCTCATCTCTCTGGTTTTAAACGGTTCATCTTCAAACAGCGTATAGGATCTCAAATGACATGCCCCCCGTTCAGATGTGGCATATCCCAAAGCCATCCCATAGTTCCCCCGGGGGTCATACCCTGGCAGCTCGAGATTTTTGGAGTGGGCGGCCATGTCCGCGGCATTGTATTTGGCTGCCAGTTTTCCTGCACCGAGTGCCATTTGTTTTGCCCGTGGGGTGGAAAGGGTGGCAATCTCCTTTATCAGGGCAAGATATTGCTCTGTGTTTCCAAAGGTAACCCCAAGGTCGCATTTGCCTGATTCAGTCAGGTCCATGGCCAGGCCAATGATAGCACCGGTGGACATGGTGTCCAATCCGAAATCGTCACACAGCCGGTTAAATTTCATCACCGATTCAAGATCATCGATTTCGCAGTTGGAACCCCCAAGACACAGGGTTTCATATTCCGGCCCTTCAATTTGTGTGCCGTTGAGAGAGGTGAATTTGCCGCATCCCATTGGACAGGAAGCGCATGACCGGTCCCCGATTTTTATATCGTCAATGGCGTCTGTGTTCAGTTTCAGGCGACCGTTGCTGACACCTCTGGTAAAGTTCCGGGTGGGATGGATGCCCATTTCATTGGTGACATCCATCAGAACCGGCGTGCCATTGGATTTTGCCCACATGTTGGCATCGGTCAGCAGGTTGTTGGCGGTATGCTCTGCCACTTTTTCATAAAAGGCACCGATCTCATTGACCTGAACTCCACCGGTTCCCCTGCAGGCAATGGCTTTGAGATTTTTGGATCCAAACAGGGCCCCGGCCCCGCCCCGTCCCATCTGACGGTAGGATTCAGAGCCAACGCAGGAGAATTCGATAAGGTTTTCCCCGGCAGGGCCGATGGACAATGTTTTTGTTTCGGCATCCACCTGGTTCTTCAACCATACTTCTGTGTCAAAAATGCCTTTCCCCATGACCGGACCGGCATCTTCCAGAGATACGATATTGTTTTCTATTCTCAGGTAGACGGGTTTGTTGGAACTGCCGGTTATCATGATGCCGTCATAGCCGGCAAATTTGAGTTCCGGCCCGAAAGATCCGCCGATATTGGACTCAAAAATCGTTCCGGTTTTTGGAGACTTGGAAACCAGACAGGTCCTGGCAGAGGTCGGCACCAGGGTGCCGCAGACAGGACCGGTCATGATAACAATGGCATTTTCTTTAGACAGCGGATCGATCTTGGGATCAATGGTATCATACAGGTATTTGGCAGCCAGTCCCCACCCACCGATGTATTCATCACGTAATTTTTGAGGAATGGTTTTGGATGTAATTTCCTGTGTGCTCAGATCCACATGAAGCATCTGACCGGTATACAGGTATTCATTGGGCTTGCCCTTGGGAAGCTCAATGGATTTAAACACATCCTCGATGCGGTTCAGAGCCTCATCCAGGATTTCCCAGGGCGTATTTAAGGCCGGTTCAAACCGGATGTTTTTGGCATTGGTCAGGGTACCGGCAGTGATGACCCCTCTTGAAAACAGGCCGGATGCTACTTTATAGCCAATGCCGTCGGTGTGAAACTCCATACCTAGCAGCAGGCCCAGGCCCCGCTTATTTGCAAGTATCCCCGGATATCTTTCCTGGAGTTCACCCAGTTTTTCAAGCACATATTCACCCTTTTTTTTTGCCTGACCTGCCAGGTCTTCCTCTAAGAGAACGGATATGGCGGCAAGGGCGGATGCACAGGCAAGTGGATTGCCGCCAGTGGTGGTGGTGTGCATGAAAGGATTGGGCTCCATGCATTGCCAGATTTCGGGCGTGGACATGAATGCGGACATGGGAACAACCCCCCCACCCAAGGCTTTTCCAAAGCACATGATATCGGGTTTTACATCCCAGTGATCCACGCCGAAAATTTCTCCGGTCCGGCCGAATCCGGTCTGCACTTCATCTGCAATGAGAAGAACACCGTAATGGTCACATAATGCACGGACACCGGGAAGATAGTCATCCGGCGGCACAATGGCACCGGCTTCACCCTGGATCGGTTCCAGCACCACTGCCGCGATGTCATCCCCCACAGCCCTGGCAGAGGCCAGTTCCTGTTCCAAGGCTTTAAGATTTCCGAACGGTGCCTGGCGCACGCCTTCCAGAAGCGGGAGCAACGGTTTTCTGAAGATATTTTTCCCCATCAGGGACAATGACCCCAGAGTTTTGCCATGAAAGCCTTTGAGCATGGAGATAAACCCTTTTTTTCCGGTATAGAGTTTGGCCAGTTTCATGGCACCTTCCACGGCTTCGGTACCGGAATTGGCAAAAAATCCGTACTGGATTTTGCCAGGGGTCAGCAGGGCCAGCACTTTGGCAAGCTGAGCCCTTAACGGATCCAGCATCTCCTGGCTGTACTGTGGGGAGCGGTCCAGCTGGGATTTTACAGCAGCCACAATTTTGGGGTGACGGATGCCATAGGAATACAGGCCGAAGCCCCCCAGCAGATCCAGAAATTCCCGATCCAGTGCATCCACCAGGATCGAACCCTTACCTGTCCATTCTGTAACAGCAAATCCCGTAGCTTCAGTGACCGATTTCCGATAGTCAAGAAATCCTTTGTTTATGTGATCGCGAAAATTGCGCACAGTTTTTTTGGATATCTCGGCTCTGGTTTCAAGGGACACTTTCTCAGTGGGGGTGAGAATGATATCCACGATGCCGTCCACCTCTTTTCTGGCGGCTTCCATATCCCGAAGTTTATAGTCATCCGGATGATATTCGTCTATGTCGATCATTTGGGGTAGCCCTCCTTTTTTGGTTTTAATCCTCACCTTTTCGTTATTGTTTTAACTGGTAAAAACGACTTCCGTTAATCCATGAAGTTCAATTAATGAAATGTGAAGCTTATTTTTCATATATCGTCTCGATTAATATAATATGATTCGAAAGTCAACAATTTTTTTTATTATCTGTTCGATTAATTTATATCAACAGTTGATAATCGAATAATCGATAATCGAACTTGTCTTTTGAGATCCGTCATGATATGTGGGATACGCCATGAAAGCAAAGACAAAAAAATATAAACAGTTATTTTATATTACTTCTTGATATATGAATGGAGAGTGCGCGTTGAATCTACCAGTTGATGCTATAGATACCCAAATCATTCAGATGCTGCAAAAGAACGGCCGGATGCCGAATACTGAAATTGCCAAACAATTAAAACTTTCTGAAACTGCCATCCGAAAACGGTTGAAACGCCTGCTTGAAGATGAAATTATTCAGGTTGTGGCGGTGGTAGATCAAAAAAAACTCGGATTTGTTTTCAGGGGCAACATCTGCCTGAAGGTTGATATTAAAAAAACAGATGCCGTGAAAAGAGCACTCCAGAAAATCGACCGGATCTGGTACATTGCACATCTGACAGGCGCCTTTGACTTTGATGTGGAGTTCAGTGCAAAATCCCAGGATGAATTGCGCATCCTTATCGAACAGATAAACAAAATTAATGGGGTCCTCAGCACGGATATTTCCATCCGGCTGCAGTTAGTCAGAAACCGTAACGACTGGGAAAAATAAAAAATCGGTCCGACTGTTCGACATTGCCGGCCTTCCCTATGGCGGACCGGACAAGGTGATTATGGACATGGGGGTAATGGGATTTGACGAACACACCCGACAGATGTTTCTGATCGGCTGTTTTCCAGGGATCACGCCGGGTCAGATCCTGGACAGCATGGAGTTCGAAATCCAGACCGAACGGGCCGTGGAGATTTCCGTTCCCACAGAGACCGAACTGACCCTTCTGCGGGAAAAATGTGATCCCCACGGCCTGATCCTGTAACCTGGAATTTCATTTGCCGGGCAGGAATGAACGGATGTAAAAAGTCTGCTGCCGGTTCCATGATGTCTGTGTCATTAACCAGCCAATTATGGAGAACCGGGTTTGGAGAGAGTTGGGTTATACGGCTTCATTTCATCTTCGGTAAGTTTTCTCATGTTTTCTCCACAGCAGACCAGATCGCCGTCTTTGCCTTCAAGCACAAGAACCACGTTGCCGCATACGTCACATTTGTAAATTTCATCTTTTTTTGGCATTGTTTTCTCCTTTCTTTTAAAAATGGCTGGATTGCCCGTCTTTGAATCGTGGCCGTCATAAGTATTTGTTACGGCCTCATTTCTATACTATGTACAGGATGTATACAAAACACAATACAGGATTTCCTGTAATTTTTTACAAGTAAACACCCATTCCGCTAAAGGATCACGCCTCACCTCTGCTGGGCGGGGCCATAAACTCAGGGCCCTTCGGGTCTTTTATATTATCAGTCAGA
>JAABUB010000137.1 GCA_011389575.1 Desulfotignum sp.
TATTCCTATATGAGCCTGGCCCCGGAAGTCCAGGGCCGCCACATGGAAGCTTTGATCGTGCAGTTGGAAAAGGCTGAGGAAAAAGAAATTTCCATGCACAATGGAGAGGAATTCATCTATGTGCTGGAGGGGGTGGCCAATCTGACCATTGCCAAGGAATCCTATGACCTGTCTCCGGGGGATTCCGCCTATTACCTGTCCACCACCCCCCATTACCTGACGGCAAAATCCGATAAAGCAACCATATTAGCGGTTCTCTATGAATAAGGAGGTGTCACCCATGCCCGAAAAACTGTGGGAACCATCTGAAGAACAGATTGCATCCACCAACATGTACCGGTTCATGACCATAGTGAATGAGAAATTCAACAAAAATTTCACCGACTACTCCCGGCTGTGGGAATGGTCAGTGGAAAACCTGGAAGATTTCTGGGCCACAGCCTGGGATTTTCTGGATATCAACGCCTCTGTTCCCTATGAAAAGGTGATCCAGGACAAAGACAAAATGCCCGGGGCAAAATTTTTTACCGGCAGCAAACTCAATTTTGCACAAAACCTGCTCAGATTCAGAGACGACAGAACCGCCCTGGTGTTCAGGGGCGAAGATGCGGTGCGCCGGACCCTGACCTATAACCAGCTGTATGACGAGGTGGCCAAAACCGCAGCATCTCTCAAAACCATGGGGGTGAAGGCCGGGGACCGGGTGGTGGGATTTGTGCCCAACATGCCGGAAAGCATTATTGCCATGCTGGCTGCCACCAGCCTGGGGGCGGTGTGGTCTTCGTGCTCGCCTGATTTCGGCATCAAAGGGGTTCTGGACCGGTTCGGCCAGACCCGGCCCAAGGTGCTGTTCACTGCAGATGGTTATTTTTTCAAGGGCAAACCCTTATCCTCCATCGAACGTATCGCCGGTATCGTGGCGGAACTGCCCTCCATTGAAAAAATCGTGGTGGTGCCCTATATCAGTGAAAAACCCGATATCAGCGCCCTTCCCAATGCAGTGCATTATGCGGATTTCAAGGATCCGTCCGCCACAGAAATCGATTTTGTGCAGATGAATTTTGATGATCCCTTGTACATCATGTATTCTTCAGGCACCACAGGTCTGCCCAAATGCATGGTCCAGAGCATCGGCGGGGTTTTGCTCCACCAGAAAAAAGAACTGGTGCTCCATACGGATCTGAAAAAAAACGATACCATCTTTTATTTCACCACCTGCGGGTGGATGATGTGGAACTGGCTGACCACCAGCCTGTCCGTGGGTGCCACCGTGGTATTGTACGACGGCAATCCTTTTCATCCTGCACCGGATGCATTGTGGCGCATGGCTGAAGATGAAAAAATCACCATTTTCGGCACCAGTGCCGGGTATATTGAAGCCTTGAAAAACGCCGGGGTAAAACCAAAGGAACAGTTTGACCTGACACCCCTCAAATCGGTGCTGTCCACCGGATCACCCTTGTCGGATGAAAACTTCAAGTTCATTTACGACCATATCAAATCCGACCTGCAGCTGTCCTCCATTTCCGGCGGGTCTGATCTCAACGGCTGCTTTGCCCTGGGCAATCCCATGGGGGCAGTGTATACCGGAGAGCTCCAGTGCAGAGGCCTTGGCATGGCAGTCTATGCTTTTGATGATACCGGCAAACCAGTGGTGGACCAGCAGGCGGAACTTGTGTGCACCGCCCCCTTTCCCTCCATGCCCATCTATTTCTGGGGGGACGAGGATGGCGCCAAGTACCATTCCGCTTATTATGACCAGTTTCCCGGGATCTGGACCCACGGAGATTTCATCAAGGTCACCCCCCGCGGCGGGGTGATCATGTTCGGCCGGTCCGATGCCACCTTGAACCCGGGCGGGGTCCGCATCGGCACAGCAGAGATCTACCGCCGCCTGGATGCCATGCCGGAACTGGAAGATTCCGTGGTGGTGGGCCAGTCCTGGAACAATGATGTGCGGGTCATTTTGTTTGTGAAACTGGCACAGGGGTATGAACTCACCGAGGATCTGGAAGCAAAGATCCGGGCGGATATCCGGGCCAATGCCTCTCCCCGGCATGTACCTGCAAAAATCATTGCCTGCCCGGATGTGCCCTATACCTTGAACATGAAAAAAGTGGAACTGGCAGTGAAAAAAATGATTGAAGGCAAGGAAGTCAAAAACAAAGATGCCCTGAAAAATCCTGAAGCCCTGGATTTTTTCGCTGATCTGTCCCAGCTTTCATCCTGAAAAAACCGCTAAGCCCGGCTGTCCTGCAACCCTTTGCAGAACAGCCGGGCTTTTTTTAACCAAGGCCATTTCCATGGAAACCCATGTGCGCGACCATTACAATGTCCAGGACCTGATAAAAAAAATCGATGCCGGACTGACCGATGCCGGAAAAGACATACAACAACTTCACATAAAAGACCTGGCCCTGGTGGACCAGCTCCACACCGGCGGGGCGCAGGCCACACTTTCTCTGGTAAAAAAAACCTGTATCAACCCGGAGGATCACATCCTGGATGCCGGGTGCGGGCTGGGGGGGTCATCCCGGCTGCTGGCCCGCACCTTTGGCTGCCGGGTCACGGGCATCGACCTGTCCGCTTCCTATATTGATGCAGCACAGATTTTGTCCCAAAGAACCGGTCTGTCCCATAAGAACTATTTTCTTTCCGGCTCCATTCTGGATCTGCCCTGGAATAACAGCACCTTTGAGGCAGTTTTATGCCAGCACCTGTTGATGAACATAAAAGACAAGCACGCTGCTGCACAGGAATTTTTCCGGGTCCTCAAACCCGGCGGGGTTCTCATGCTGCATGAAATTGTACAAGGCGACAAACAGGATCTGGCTTTGCCCGTACCCTGGGCAGCCAGTGCGGACATCTCTTTTCTGGTATCCAAAGACAGTCTGATACAAGCGTTTGTCTGCAATGGATTCAGGCTGGAAGCATTTGTTGATGCTACAGAAACGGGCACCAGGTACTGGCAAAAGGTCAAAGAATTTGCCCAAAAACATGCTGACACACCCCGCCTTTTAGGGCCTCACCTGGTATTTGGTCCCAATGCCAGAGATTTTCCTTTTACCATGGCCAAAAATTTTGCATCCGGCAGTATCGGCCTGATCGAGGCTGTCTTAAAAAAAGAACAAGGATAAATAAATAAAGAATGAAAGAATGATGATAATGTAACACGGGAAACCCGCAACCCAAGTTCCCCTCATAATTTTCTTGTTTTTTTGACAGGAACTGAAAAGTAAGGCACTAAAGCGCCATGCTTTGGGCTGCAGCGCTGGGAAATTTTGTCAGGCTGTCTGGTCCAGTCTGCTGCCGAAACTGTCTTTCATCATTTCTTTGATCAGCTGATCCATCTGTTTTCTGGCGCTTTCCAGGGCCAGAGACAATGCACCTTCCGGATGTTGTTGCTTTTCCGAAAGATTTTTCTGGTGGTGCTGAAACAGTGCATCCAGGCCGGGGGCGGATTTTCCCACCAGCATGTCCTGCTGTTTTTCCAGGAACCGGGCCATCTTGTCTGTAAAGGATGCCGGACTGTTCACTGACCCAGGTTTTGCATGGTGGGCTGACCCGGCACGGCCAGGCATGCCGGACCTGACACCGGATAAGGTGTTTTGCTGATATGTAACCCTTTGTTCCAGGGAAATATCAGCGGCATACATGGAGATGGAATCAAATCCGCCCATGTCTCTGGCCAGGGAAAAGGCCTCATCCATATTTCCTGTTGCCATCTGACCGATAATGCCGTCAATGCCCTGGATGATGGCATCGATATCTGCCAGTTCCTGTTCATTGAGGTCTCCCTGGACACCAAAGGAAAACGATTCACTGGTATGCAAAGAAACGGTGCGCTGATGATAACCGGCCCGGCTTGTGCCGTTTTCCGTCTGGATAATCCCCTGGCTGTTGTATTCGGAAGATGAAAACGCAGCAGAAGATCCTGCAGACAATGTAACCACATCCCCTTCTCTGGTCTGGATGGTAACACCGCTTTCCATTTTTTCAAGCACATGCAAAAACTTCTCCTGGTGCACCACACCTGCCTGGGGGGTGTTTTTGGATCCGGTTGCCGCCGGGCCTGCCGGCAGGATATCGGCTATGGATGTCATGGGTATTCTCCTTGAACACAAATTTTACAGCAATATTAGGATACTATCGGCACACGAAAAAAAATATTGAGATAAAAAATTCTCAGGCCCGGGTCCATGTTTTTTTTCGGGGTATACAGAACCGAATAAGATCAGTCAGCAAAACTGAGCTGCAGTCGATAAATGCCGTTTTCCAGGCTGGCTTCCAAAGGCAGACCCGATTTTTCAAACACCTTGATCATGGCCTGGTTGTCAGAAAGCACTTCGGCTGTCAGTCCTTTGAAACCTTTTTCCTTTGCCTGCTCGATCAGACGGGACAACAGATATGACCCGATGCCCATGCTTTGAAACCGTTCATCAATCAGAAAGGCCACCTCACCGAAATAGGTGCGTTCATCTCTTACCATACGGGCCTCTGCAATGATTTTCTGGTTCCCCTCTTCCACCACAAGTCCTACAATGGAAAATTCCTTCTGGTAATCCAGGTTCACATAGGTCTGCATCTTATCGTGATCCATGGTTTTAATGGAATAAAAAAACCGGTAGAAAATCATCTCCCTGGAGCAGCGGTAAAAAAAGCGGCGCATACCTTCTTCATCCGAGGGTTTCATTGCCCGGAACCGAATTTTGACCCCGCCTTTGAAGGTGCGGGTTTCTTCTATATGTGCAGGATAGTGATGCACGGATTCAGACAGAAAAATCTGGTTGGGATAGATGATTTTGCGCTCTCTGGCCTGGGTGATCAAAAACTGGCGGTCATCGGGATGGGCGATGTCAATGAGGGCCTGGGACCGTTCCCGCAGGCTGCGCCATTTGAGATTGGCCACCCCGTATTCAGTGGCGATCATATGCACCGACTCCCGCAGGCGCAGCTGGTTGGCATATTTCTGAAGACTGATCAGAATATTGGGCTTGCCGTTTTCATCCCTGCTGGGCAGCCCGATAATGGTGGCCCCGTCATCAGAGGCTTCCGCTCCTCTGAAAAAGTCTATCACCTCTCCTGGTCCGGTAATCACCGCGCCTGTGAGGGGGAAGGCAACACTGCCCAGAATATCGACTTTCCGGCCCTCATACAGGGCAACAAACTGGGGATTGCCGGCAATAAACCGGGAATTGCATACCCAGTCAATACCCTGAAATTCCACCAGGGGATTTCTGTCCAGCCAGCAATGCAGCTCTTTGGTGCCCAGGGCATAAGAAACAAGTGTTTTGCCCCGGAACGGGGATTTACGTGAATTGGTCACTGCCCCGGAACTGACCAGCTCGGACAGGGCATCGGTGAAATACAAAGAATGGATACCCAGGTCCTTTTTCTCGGACAAGTGGGGAACCAGTGCCTCGAACAAAGGGCCCAAAGAAAAACTCAAGCAGTCCCCGTCCTTGATTACCGATGCCACATTGGCCGCCACCTGGCGCATCTGTTACGACACTGCCGGCGGCTTATACACCACAGGATCACGATCGGAGTTGACCAGAAGATCAAACTCATCAATGGAAACA
>JAABUB010000138.1 GCA_011389575.1 Desulfotignum sp.
TTTCCGGAAAATTTTCATAATCAGATGACACAATATGAAACAGGCTGTCCCCTTTACCGATTTCCACCCACCGGTTTTCCACTTCATTTACCGGAATGGTATTATCCGGGTATTCCCGGATAATTTCAAAAAACTTTTTGGAGTTGATGGACAAAATGCCTTGTGTTTCCACCTGGGCATCATAGGTTCCGGTAAATACGGTTTCCAGGTCATTGGCAGTGATGATGATCTGGTCTTCCATGGCCTTGATCAACACATCTGATGTAATGCTCAGACTTGTTTTTCTGCCGGTGATACCTTGAATTTTTGAAAGAATTTCCAGGACTTCTTTTCTGTCAAATGAAAATCTCATTCAGGTTTCCTTCTTTTATGTATTGTATATCCCCAAGATATTTATATCAAAACAGGGCAATTATCAATTGATAAATATTGTGGTTATTTGTTTATAATTGAATTTTAAAAAATAATAATAACAATAAAGGGTGTTCATATGTTTAAAACTTTTTAACCAATGTAATTTACATTATATTTTTATAATTTTGCTGTTGAAATTATGTTGGTATAAAGCACAGAGGTTACAGGTTTTGTACCCCTGCTGCAAAAGGTGTTCAAAAAGGAACGAATTTGAACATTTTTTGAACATAATTTTAATCATTGTATATCCAGGCGCGCATCTGGCGTAAGCCTTTGTTTTTCCAGTCATCTGCTATGCGCTGGTCCAGATAGGTCAAAAACAGTGTGTCAATAACCTGTGTGATCCTGAACAGCAAAAGGGCTTTTTCAATTACCATGCCCTCGAGTTCATCATCAGAGCCGTCCCCGCCGGAAGCAGGGGTTTTCAGCCCGGTGATATTAAAGCTGTCTCCTTTGATGGTGAAATTGTATTCTTCTTCCTGGCCAAGTGTACACACCAGGTTCATTTCCGTGACCTTGGCTCCTTTTTTCAAGGCAGTGGTGCCTTCTTCAAGTCCGGCCCGGTCCCCTTTGATGGTGATTTTTTCCTTGGATTTATCTCCCAGCGTATTTTCCAGGACCAGAGAATTGCCGATATGAAAGGCAACCGGGTCTTTGGATGCCATGATTTGGGTAATGTTCTGGTCTGTTTCAATGATAAACCACAGCCAGGTTAAAAATTCATTTCCTAAAAAACCGTATTTATTGTAGGCGGTTGCAATGTCCAGCATGGGTTACCTCGAATGGTGTAAGGGGGTCAGGGTCATAATCCGGTCTTTTTGTGCAGATGAAAAAGCAGATTTTGTTTCAACCAGGGTATAGGGAAAAATGCGGATGGGTTTAAGATTAAAGGATTTTAAAAATATGGTTTCAAAAAATTCATTGGCTGCTTTCTGGGTAGTGAGCAAAAAAAGGTCGGCTGATTCATAGCTCCAGAGAATATCATATACATTGGGGATGGACGGCATTTTGTGCATGAGCACATCCATGACCATTTCCTTGATTTCTGATTTTTCATTTTTGGAAACAAAGTCTCTCCCGGATTTTTCCTTTTTCTTTTCAATTTCAATGGCCATCTGTTTTTGCACCAGTTTGGCAGGTATGGATTTTTTATCTATGCGCAGAGAAAAAAGGAAATAGCTGCCGAAAACAAAGGAAAATTTTTCAAAATCCGGCAGATACGGGCTTTCAAAGGGGGTCCAGCCGGCGGAAATCTCCTCGTATTCATTTTCCAGTTTCGGGATGGCATTTTTGATCAATCCCTGGCGCACCTGTTCCATGGGATCACTGTCAAATGTATTCTGGATGTGATACCGGCTCACAGAAAGGGTGGTGGATAAAAATCCCATGTATACTCCTTGTAATATGTTGGTAAGGTGTTTTTTTTATTAAAAATTAAATTAAAAACAAATCAGAATACCCTACCATATTTTTTATCAAAAGCATAGAGAATAGATGGATACGGCATTTACAATTTTGATAATTTATTGTATGACTTACAGGTTATATTGGGATTTTTATACATTCGCATAAAACCACAAGAGGTGAAAATTATGAAAAAAAGCATGCAGACAATCGACGGGAATACCGCTGCAACCCATGTGGCCTATGCCATGAGTGAAGTGGCAGCCATATATCCCATTACCCCATCGAGTCCTCTGGGGGAAATCGCAGATTCCTGGGCCGCAAAGGGCCGCAAAAATATATTCGGCCAGGTGCTGGATATCAAACAGATGCAGTCAGAAGCCGGGGCAGCCGGGGCTGTCCATGGTTCTCTTGCAGCCGGTGCCCTTACCTCCACCTTTACCGCATCCCAGGGGCTGCTGCTTAAAATTCCCAATATGTACAAAATATCCGGGGAGCTGCTGCCTTCTGTTTTTCATGTAACCGCCCGGTCTGTATCGGCCCATGCCCTTTCCATATTCGGTGACCACCAGGATGTGATGGCAGCAAGACAGACCGGGTTTGCCATGCTGGCATCCTCATCAGTCCAGGAAGCCCAGGACCTGGCCCTGGTGGCCCATCTGGCCACTGTGGAGGCACGGGTGCCGTTTCTGCATTTTTATGACGGATTCCGCACCTCCCATGAGATCCAGAAAATTGAAATGATTGCCTATGAAGACATGGCATCTTTGTTTAATTTTGAGGCGTACAAAGCATTCAAAGCCCGGGCCGTGAATCCGGAACATCCGGATACAAGGGGCACAGCCCAGAACCCGGATATCTATTTTCAGGGCAGAGAAGCGTCCAATCCATATTATCTGAAGGTACCGGCCATTGTAAAAGCCTATATGAAAAAAGTAGGCGATCTGACCGGCCGTCGTTACAACCCGTTTGACTATGTGGGTGATCCCCAGGCAGATCATATTATAGTGGCCATGGGATCTGCCTGTGAAGCCATCGAAGAAACCATTGCATGCCTCAATGCCCGGGGACAGCGTCTGGGACTGGTAAAGGTCAGGTTGTACCGGCCTTTTGACACCCAGGCGTTTTTAGGTGCCATTCCTTCCACCGTGGAAACCATCACGGTTCTGGACAGAACCAAGGAGCCCGGTGCTATTGGAGAACCTTTGTACACAGATGTGTGTACCGCTTTCATGGAATACGGGGAAGGCCCGAAAATCATCAGCGGCAGATACGGGCTGTCTTCCAAGGAATTCAATCCCTCCATGATTAAGGCGGTCTACGAAAACATGGGATCCATTTCCCCTAAAAATCATTTTACCGTGGGTATTGTTGATGATGTCACCCATACCTCCCTGGAAGTGGAAAAAGGATTCAACCCGGCACCGGAAGGCACCATTGCCGCAAAATTCTGGGGTCTTGGTTCCGATGGTACGGTAGGGGCCAATCAGTCCGCCATTAAGATCATCGGAGACAATACCGATAAATTCGCCCAGGGCTATTTTGCCTATGATTCCAAAAAATCCGGGGGATTGACAGTGTCCCATCTGCGGTTCGGAGATGTGAAAATCAAATCCACCTATCTGATTGAAAATGCGGATTTTGTGGCCTGCCATAAATCAAATTATGTGCAGATATATGATGTGCTCAAGGGCCTCAAGCAAGGGGGCACTTTTCTGCTCAACTCCCAGTGGTCTGTCAAAGACATGGAAACCCAGATCCCCGGAGATGTGCGCAAAACCATCTATGATAAAAAAATTAATTTTTACAATATTGACGCTGTGGCTATTGCTGAAAAGATCGGCCTGGGCAACCGCATCAACATGATCATGCAGACCTGTTTTTTCAAGCTGTCCAATGTACTGCCTGTGGATGAAGCCATCACCCTGCTCAAAGAAGACATCAAGGTCATGTTCGGCAAAAAAGGGGATGCGGTTGTGAACATGAACATAGAGGCTGTGGACAAAACCCTGGAGAACCTGAACAAGGTGGATGTTCCCGCCTCCTGGAAAGACGGGGTAAGACAGGAAACACCGTCAGAGCCGGCCACACCGTTTGTGGAAAACGTGATGCGCAAAATTAATGCCCAGGAAGGGGATGATCTGCCGGTATCGGCATTTTCCGTAGACGGCATATTTGAGCAGGGAACGTCCAAATATGAAAAACGCGGGGTAGCCATCAATGTGCCGGAATGGATACCGGAAAACTGCATCCAGTGCAACCAGTGCGCCTTTGTCTGTCCCCATGCCGCCATCATTCCCATTGTTGCCACAAAAGAAGAACTGGCAGGCGCACCTGACACCTTTGTTACAGTGGACGGTAAAGGCAAGGGCATGGAAGAGTATACATTCAGAATCCAGGTCAATCCCCTTGACTGCCAGGGCTGCGGCAACTGCGCAGATATCTGCCCGGCCAAGACAACCGCCCTGGTGATGAAACCTTTGTCCACCCAGGTGGAGGAACAAAAAACCAACCACAAATTTTCTCTGGGCATTCCCTTTAAAACCGATATTCTCAAACGGGAAACCCTCAAAGGCAGCCAGCTGCACAAACCCTTGCTTGAGTTCTCCGGTGCCTGTGCCGGGTGCGGAGAGACTCCCTATGTCAAGGTGATCACCCAGCTGTTCGGCGAAAGAATGACCATTGCCAATGCCACGGGATGTTCTTCCATCTGGGGGGGGTCTGCCCCGTCCACCCCGTACTGCACCAATGCCGACGGCCACGGTCCTGCCTGGGCCAGCTCCCTGTTCGAAGATGCGGCAGAATACGGATACGGCATGATGCTGGCCACCCAGAGCCGGCGCAACACCCTGGCATCCAAAATGGAACAGGCCCTCAAAACCGGTGTGTCCGACGAGGTGAAACAGGCCATGGAAGGCTGGATTGCAGGCAAAGAAGATCCAGACGAATCAGCCAAATACGGGTTTGCCCTCAAAACCCTGTTAAAGGATGAAACAGGGGGGATTTTACAGGAAATCTACGGGGAAAAAGATGTGTTCACCAAAAAATCCCACTGGGTTTTCGGCGGGGACGGGTGGGCCTATGATATCGGATTCGGGGGTCTGGACCATGTGCTGGCCTCGGGCGAAGATATCAATATCCTGGTGATGGACACGGAAGTGTACTCCAACACCGGGGGACAGTCCTCCAAAGCCACCCCCACCGGCGCCATTGCCAAATATGCGGCATCCGGCAAAAAGATCGGCAAAAAAGATCTGGGCCGGATGATGATGAGCTACGGGTATATTTATGTGGCATCCATTTCCATGGGGGCCAACAAGAACCAGACCATGAAGGCATTTCTGGAAGCGGAAAAATACCCCGGACCTTCTTTGATCATCTGCTATGCCCCCTGCATCAACCAGGGGATCAGAAAAGGTATGGGAAAATCCCAGGAAGAGAGCAAACTGGCTGTGGAATCGGGTTACTGGCCCATGTACCGGTTCAATCCGGATCTCATAGATGAAGGCAAAAACCCCTTTATTCTGGATTCAAAGGAACCGGACGGCAGTCTCCAGGAATTTTTGAGCGGAGAAGTACGGTTTGCTGCCCTGGAAAAAAGCTTTCCCGAGGAATCCCAGCGGCTGCGCAAAAAAATCGAAAAAGAGGTCAATGACCGGTATGCCATGCTCAAAATGATGGCAGACGTGGGAAAATCCGCTGAAGATAAAAAAGAGAAATAACCTTTAACCCCAATGGGTTAACCCCT
>JAABUB010000139.1 GCA_011389575.1 Desulfotignum sp.
GGTTCTGTTATCGAATCTTTTCTTCCGATACCAGAGGTTTGCGGTTCTCCGTCTTCTCCGGTAATTGGATCTTTGATCAAGTTTTTTCCGGATGGCAGCGCCCCGGTGGGTTAATTCTGACAGGTGCAGGATCTGGATATGACCGCCATCCTGTCTGACCACGGCCATGCCGGTTGTTTTGGCTCCGGGATCAATTTTCACATTAACCGGTTGCACATCACTGTCCTCCCGGATCCGGTCAACGAGTCTGATGGTGAATGGAAATATCTGGTGAACCCGGGCCCGGCCCTGTGCCAGAAACTTTCTTGCTCTGGCCGGATGACACGGCATCAAAGGCTCACATCTCTTGTCAATTACAAAAACACGGCTTACGCCGCTCTCCGCAAAAGCACCCATAGGGCACACGGCGGGTGACGGTTCAACCCTGGCTTCGGTTGAACTCTCCCCTCGGGATTGTTGCACAGCGGCTATATGCCCGGACCCGTTTCGTCCACACCCCTGTAGGTTGTCTGCAACCCGGGCTTCAAGAGGGCGGGACTGAGGAAGCATCCCGCCGTTGGTCTTTAGCTCTCTATGCAACTTTTAATGTTCTCCTTTTTTGTCTTTGCCATTAAACTTTGAACATTTCCCTGGTCAACCATGGAGCCTTTTACAAGCTCCGGCCTTCAGGCCGGGGTAGTTGACTGTATTGTGTATCTCCTTTTGAGACGTGCATAATTAATATAACACCCATGCCCTACCGGGCACAACAAATGATGAAAGCTGTTAGCAGTTAGCCTCTATCTGTTAGCCGTCAGTTATTAGCCTAAAACCTAAAATCTACAACCTACAACCCCCCTATTATTGTCATGATCCGGTTTGTGTCAACCGGAAAACAGATTCTTTAACCGGTATATTGGGCCAGAACCGGGTGATGCGGATATGGGCTTTGAGAAGTTTTCCACTGGTGATGGTCATATGGACCGGAATGGTATAGGCACCCATGGTGCCAAAGGCATGAAAGGCGATTTCATACCGGGCAGCCCCCTCTTTGTTCAGCAGTCGCAGAACCTTGATCGTATCATCGGCCTGCAGAACCAGTTCCTGGGAAAGGGAGCTGAATTTTCTGCCCAGCCGGATCCGAGACGGGTCCCGGGGCAGAAACCAGGCATCATCGAATTTTTTGACAGGGATCTGTCCCAGCAGCAGGGTGATCAAATCCGACAGCCTTACCGGCACCCGGGTGTAAGGTTCCAGGTCCGGGTCGTTTGATGCCGGGGTATGGGGTTTGTGCCGGCCTGTATGGGATATGAAGGTTACCCGGGTGCCGTCTGCCACCACGGTTTCCACAGGATGTCCGGAGACGGTAAAGGTGATGCGCACCCGGTCCGGGGCCCGGGCAGCCCAGGCGATCTGGTATGTCTGCACCCCGGTCGATGTTTCCAGGCGCACCCTTGCGGTTCCCTTGCTGGATGTAATATCCTGGTTCCAGGCCCGTAAACGGACGGCAGACTGCCATGCTGCCCGGTCCAGACCGGGATCGGTCTGTGGCCTTGGCATGGCACATCCGGCCAGACATATGGCACAAACCAGGGAAATGAACAACAGGGTGTGGACAGGTTTCATTCCAGGGACTGCCCGGTATCAGGGGTTTCCGGGGTTTCCGGGGTGGTTTTCTGCTGCTCAAGGTTTCTGATTTTTGTCTTCAGCTCCTGCACCAGATCAGTATCCTCTTTTTTGGCATTGGCCACGGCCCTGTGATACACTGTCAGGGCTTTGGACAACTGGCCGGTTTCGACATAGGCATCTGCCAGATGGCTGGCGATAATGGTTTCATACCCTGTCATGTCTGCAGCCTTTTTCAGATAAAAGACCGCTTTTTCATATTCTTTTTGCTTGAAATAGACCCAGCCCAGGCTGTCGGTGATATAGGCGTCATCCGGTTTGATTTCCAGGGCTTTTTTGATCAGGTCACGGGCCTGGTCCAGATGGATTCCCAGATCAGCATAGGTATACCCCAGATAATTGAGGGCGGATGCATCATCCGGATCAAGGGCGATGATTTTTTTCATGGTGGCAATGCATGCATCCTTTTGTCCTGCCTTGTCCTGGATCGCCCCGAGCCGGAAGAGCAAAGAAGTGTTCTCCGGCGCATCTGACAGCCCTTTTTTCAGCAGGTCCATGGCTTTTTCCAGGCGGCCTTCCTGCTCATAAAACGCAGAAAGATAGGAAATGATATCAATGTCTTCGGGGTTTTTTTCATGGTGCTTCTCAAGAAATGCCACCGCTTTTTCTTTTTTGCCGATTTCCCGGTATAAAAATCCAATGGTCAAAAGGGTTTTTTTGTACTGGGGATGGGCAGCCGATACCTTGAGATAGTGATGGATGGCCTGTTCCGGATTTTTGTTGGATTCATGGGCCATGCCCAGGAAAAAATTGAGATCGTCATTGTCCGGGTCTGCCTTGCGCATTTCGGAAAAAACAATGACAGCATCTTCATACCGTTTTTGAGAAATAAAGGTGTCCACCGCTGTCATCACCAGCCGGGAGCTGGTGGTTGCCTGTTCTCCAAGTTCAGTGAACAAGTAGGCAGCCTTGTCGGTTTGTCCTGTTTTGTGATAGATCAACGCTGTTTCCAGCAGTGCGCGGGTATTTTCCGGTTCAATCTCCAGAATTTCTTCATAAACAGCCAGAATTTTTTCATGGTCGATATCATCATTTTGCTGCCGGAGAATATCAATGAGCCTGAATCGGGGCTCCACCAGATCCGGTTCCAGTTCTATGGTTTTTAAAAATGCCTCTTTTGCCGCAGCATAATTTTCAGAAAGAAGGTGGGCTTCCCCCAGATAAAAATGGGCCACATAATAGCGGGGCAAATGGGACACCATTCGGGAAAACAATTCCAGGGCAGGGGCATACTGCTGGTTTTCCATGAAAATTCTGCCAAGGCGCAGATAGGTTTCCTTGTTTTCGGGGTCCAGTTCCAAAATCCGGTGCAGCAAAGAAAGCAGCCGGTTTTGTTCCAGGCTGTCTTTTTTCAGGTGTACCAGCATGAGCAGGTTATCCACGTCATCCGGATCACGGCCGGCCAGTGCCTCTGCCAGGGCCACTGCTTTTTCTTTCTGGCCTGTTTCAAGCGTCAGCCGAACCTGCTCCCGCCGCAAAAATGCGGCATCCGGATCCCGGGCAATGGCTTTTTCAAGAAGGACTGCAGCGTGGTCCGGCCGGTCCTGCTGATGCGCCATTAGATATGTCAGATAATAATAGCGTGCAGAAAGGGGCGGTTCAGGTTTGGAGTCTCTATCAGGCAAAGCGTCCGCCGGTGCATGTGTTACAGGTTCCGGTCCGGTCCGGTTGCATCCTGAAAAGCTCAAAACCGCTGCCAGTATGCATATGTGGACAATCAATTTTATCGTGTGGGGGGCTGGTGTTTGTTTTGTCATTTTATTGGTTGTGATCATACATGTCGAAATCCGGCATGTCTTTTTTAAAGAAGGTTTTCATTTTTTTCAAAATATTGTTTTCAATCTGCCGTACCCGCTCTCTGGATATATTGTATTCTTCACCGATCTCCTGGAGGGTCTGGGGAGAATCGGAAAAAATCCGGCGTTCAAAAATTACCAGTTCCCTGTCATTGAGGGTGGTTTTAAAATCCTTGACCTTGGTGTGCAGAATGTCTTCAATTTCTTTTTTTGCCATCTGGTCTTCAGAGGAATCTGATTCAGTATTGATGAATTCGATGCGCTCGGTATTGGAATCATTCTTTAAGGGTTCGTCCAGAGACAGATCCCAGTTTGCCAGGCGCTGGTCCATATCCCTTACTTCTTTTTCAGATACCCCCAGACGTTCGGACAAAAGTTTGGGCTTGGGATCGAATCCCTGTTCGATGAGCAGCTGTTTTTCTTTTTTCAAACGAAAAAATAATTTGCGCTGGCCCTGGGTGGTGCCGATCTTGACCATGCGCCAGTTGTCCATGATGAACTTGAGGATGTAGGCCTTGATCCAGAATGAGGCATAATAGGAGAATTTCACATTTTTATAGGGATTGAACTTCTTGACTGCCTGAACAAGGCCTATGTTGCCTTCCTGGATCAGATCCAGCAGGTTCTGCATCCATATCCGCTGAAATTCCAGGGCGATTTTCACCACCAGCCGCAGGTTGGAGGTAGTCATGATATAGGCGGCTTCCTGATCACCTTCCTCCTGGATGCGCATGCCCAGTTCAATCTCCTCCTCCCGGTTCAGCAGCTTGTACCGGTTGATCTCATTCAGATAGCTCTGGATGGGGTCTGATTTTACCAGGGCTTTTGAATTGGAGGCCCTGGCCTTTGGCACCGGCAACAGAAAATCTTTTTTGGTTAATCGCTTTTTATCTGTATCGGAATTGCTCTGGTCTATGTCGTTTTTCATTCAATGAACCTTCAACAAAGAAAATTATGTATAAAAAAAATATTATACCATTATCAAGGTGTGGATTAAAGGAATAAATTATTCAAAATCCCGAATTCCTGATGTTTTTTTGCTGGACTTTTTGTGGGCTTTCTGTTAAAAAGTCCATCTGTTGCGCCTGTAGCTCAGCTGGATAGAGCAACGGACTTCTAATCCGTAGGCCGCAGGTTCGAATCCTGCCAGGCGCGCCACTCTTAGCTTTCCAGTCTGCAGGGCCGACACTTTTTATCTTTAATCGGGTTTTAACGATGCTATGTCTGGGTATCCCTGTTACCCCCGAAAAAAGGGTGTCTTTATCCTAAATTCTGGGTATTTAAACTTGACACCAATGGCTCGAAAAAGTATTTGTTAGAGCGGTCATTTGTAAAGGAGTCTATATTCTCCAGATTTGTTCATCAGAATATGTAAATGACAGGGCGGAGCTATATTCAAATTTCAAATATTCCATTTTTTTCCGTCGGTACCAAATTTTTTCCCGCCGGCACTAACTAATGAAAAAATCCTGTAAAATCAATGAAATGTTTTTCGAGCTAGGGGTTTTCCCCTATAGGCTATAAGTATTTTATCTGATTGTGTTTTATTTTTAGATGTGGTTTTGTGCGGTTGACAAATAGTTTATGCCTGATTTTATTTGATTTTTGCGATCAAGAGCCGAATTATACTATACCTGCATCAATAAATATGATAGTCAATATGTCAGATATCAAAAGATGCAAGCGGCATTAACCCTAAAAGGAAAGGAGAATACTAAATGGCGCAGTATACCGAGAGTACCTCTCAGGTTGTCGATACGCTGCAGAATTCTGGTCTAAGTTCAGATACCAGCTCTGCTATCGAAAGCCTGCTTACTGCAGGCGGTTCTGAGGGAGATACAACTATCCAGGCCTATGACGGCACACCGCCCGATGAAGGCACCACTATTCTGACGGTGGGACCTGGTCAAAGTCTGACAGATGATCCCGGCACACCGGTCATCATCATGGATCCTGATGCACCGGGTGCACAGGTTACATTGGATGCAGGAACCGGACAGGACCGC
>JAABUB010000140.1 GCA_011389575.1 Desulfotignum sp.
GTGATATGGGGTAAAGTGAATGATAATCCGTTTATTCATAGACGTCAGCCACTCAACACGTTTTTCCAAATTATCCAGTTCTTTTTCGGAAGGACAATCAATACCGCTAAGTTCAGCAACCATTTTACAAAAAGGATATCCACGATGTGTTGATAAATTATCCATGACATAATGAATCGTCTCGTTTGCCGGGCAAGTGGAAACATGACGCTTGAATGTTGCCAGAAAGGTGTCTGTTTTATGATCAGCCTGGCATTCAGCATGTACTTTCCCGTTTGCATAATTAAAAAAGGCAAGAACGTTCATTGTGCCGTTTCTGATGTATTCAAATTCTTCAAGGCGCTTCGCTGTTTTTTCTGTTCGAAGGTCCGGGACAAGGCGCTTGAGCATTTGTATTCCCGGGCATTCGTCAAAAAAGAAGAGATTTCGGGGAGGTTTCAAATATAGCTGTATCAGATGCTCCATTTTCGGGAAAAAGTCGGGATCAGTGATATGTAGAAAATACCGGGATTGGTGCGGTTTAAGATTGTTTTCTTTAAGAATGCGCTGAATCGTTGATTTACTTGGAGTTCCATTAACAATTTCTGGATCTGCTGCCAAATAATAAGGGTAACAGCAATCTGTCGACGAGCTATACCAGTTTCGGCAAACACCCCCATACCGTCACAGGCCAGGGAGTGCAGCAGATCCAGCCCCTGTCCTGTCACTTGTTCAGCGCCTTTCTCACTTTCCGGCCATGTCCACCATTGAAAAAAGCTTCTGAAGGAAAGTTTTCTCAGAATTTCACCTACCACTGTTTTTTCAATAATTCATATGTTATATTTTCCTTGCACCAGTCAGGGTAATTATCTATAATTATAGATATGATTCTGACTCCCATCTGTTAACAAACCCTTGGAGCATAACATGGAAACTGCTGTTCAGGAAAAATTTGATTATCTGGAATCGGTGCTGGGGCAATTCATCGTTACCAGCAGCACCAGCCTTTCCCGGCTTGAGAGAAATATTTCCGCCCTTTCCAGTGAAATGAAAGAGTTCAAGGACGAGATGCGGGAATTCAAGGACGAGATGCGGGAGTTCAAGGACGAGATGCGGGAATTCAAGGATGAGATGCGGGAATTCAAATCCATGGTGGAGGCGGATATTGCAGAATCCCGTGCCGACAGAAAGGCCATGAATAAAAAATGGGGAGAACTGGCCAATAAAATGGGCACGGTGGTGGAAGATATTGTGGCTCCCTGTATCAGTGGTGTTGCCCGGGAATACTTCCAGGTGGCGGAATTCGATTTTTTTGCCATACGGCTGCAGAAAAAAAATGCTTCCGGCACCATGCGGCGGGAATTCGACGTGGTGGCGGAAAGCGAAAACCATTTGTTTGTGGTGGAGACCAAAGCCACCCCCCGGACCACCGATATTCAAAAATTCATCGACTTTGTCCCGGAGATCACGGATTGGTTCCCCGCTGCCCGCTCAAAAACCATTGTCCCTGTCCTGGCTTCCCTCTATCTGCCCCCTGACGTGGTCCAGTTTCTGACCCGGAACCAGATTTTTGCCCTGGCCATGAAAGATGACAACATGGACCTGCTCAATCCCGAATTGTTACACCAATAATCTGGATCAAAGAGGTCCGAAAAAAAACTATATCCTCTGCCTGCCTCATCGGTCCGGGCAGCTTCGATGGTCGCATGCAGCGCCAGAAGCTTGGACTTATTGGTCTGATTTTAAAAGGAAATTGAAAATTGCCAAGAAAATTTTAATCATTTGCCTGGAGACACTTCCGGTGGGGCGTACTACAATGGTGGCCCATAGCGCATGACCTCGTTCATGCCGGGAATGGGAAAATGCAGGAGCAGCAGATTCATTTATGCGGAGAGATGAATATGATAGGCAAGATTGGTAATCGTCTGGTTATATTTGTGGGTACCCAGTTCAGAAGCCTTCCGATGTAACAGCTGGTTTTTGTGCAACTCCCTGGACAGTAGGTCATTCATGCTGCGGACTGTTTTTGCAACAGAAAGAGCGATATTGTGCTTGATTTTATGGCCGGTATGGGGCATCTCACCAAGGAGTTCATCAAGTGAGCGGCCACTGATGACATAGATAGACACGTTTTCAACAGGCCTGATGGTCGCGCTTCGGGGGGATTGTCCTAATCCCTGCCGCCACAGGCTGTCACGGTATGCTCTACTGCCATATTTTTTTAATCCCCGGCTTCGATAAAAAGAGACCATAATCATTGACCAGGATCAGGAACGTGGGCTTCAAACGGGTGTCAATGGTTTCAAGTGGGGGCAGATCCAGCAATTTTCCCGGCACCAAACAAAGACGGGTATTGTCCTAATTTGTTTTTTTTTGTATGGTTTGTTGTTTTCCAGATTATGTTGATTTTTTAAAAAATAACCGGTATTGAGCAGTAAAATTATGAAAATGCCCAGATCTCAAAAAGACGATTTTGAAAAAGTACTTGATATCCTTGAATATAAAATATTGTCAGGTCTCTTAAATCCGCGGGAAAGACTCATTGAAAGAGAACTTGCAGAAGAATATAAAATCAGCACCGGAACAGTGAGAAAAGTTCTCAAGGAACTTACCGTAAAAAATCTTATCATCCACATGCCCCATCGGGGTGCTTTTGTTGCTGAGCCAACACGCAAAGAAGCGGAAGATATTTTTCATACACGGATACTTCTGGAAAGCTATGCTTTGGAATCTGTGGCGCGCAATATGACAAAAACCAGGCTCAAGAAAATTGAAACCTATGAAACAGCATTTGAAAAAAAATTACAGACCCGGAATTTGAGGGGAATCCTTAAATACAATCGCTTATTCCACCAGTCTATATTTGAAACCTGCGGGAATGTGATTGTTTCAGAGATGATTGACCAGCTGCGAAACCGTTCCAGGATCTGGTATCACTATATTCGCGGAGATGCCCGGCATCGGGAAAAAAGTATCCAGGAGCACCGGGATATGATTGCTTGTCTTCGATCCGGCAATGCTGATAAACTCAAAGCAGTTAATGAAACCCATCTGAATTCAGGCTATAAAAGCTATACAGGCCATCTGCCATTGATGGCATAAGGCCGATTTTTTGGTTGACAACGCATCAGGGGCAGTCTATGGTTAAAAATATTATTAATGATATTATTAATAATTTGGCCTCATAAATTCATTATTATTAATAATTTTTGTTAGTTATGTTTTTATAGCATATTATTTGGTTGGGGGAAAATTAATGATAGAAGAACGGATGGAAACAGATGTCTTGTGCATCGGTGGGGGGATAGCCGGTCTTATGGCGGCTATCCGCGCTGCAGAAGCAGGTGCCAGTGTCGTGGTTGCTGAAAAGGGAAATGTGGAATACAGCGGGTGCGGCCGTATGGGAAATGATCATTTTGAAACCCATATACCGGAAGTTCATGGTCCTGACCGCGAAGCATGGATCGAAGAACTGCTCCGTACTGCCAAAGGAGAAATTCTCATCGGCAAAGACCTGCTCCGGACACAGTTTCTGAGAGCATATGATATTGTAAAACTGTGGGATGACTGGGGCATTCCCATGAAATACAAAGGCAGATGGGAATTTTCCGGGCATTCGTTTCCAGGCCGGCCCATGACCCATGTGAAATATGAAGGCCGGTTCCAGAAAAAAATTCTGGCAAAAGAAGCCCGAAAACGCGGTGTCACCATTTTTAACCGGGTGATGATGCGGGATCTTGTCTGCAATGGCAGCCGGGTTATTGGTGCTGTGGGTACGCATACCCGGGAGGACAAGCTGTTTGTGTTTGAGGCAAAGGCAGTGGTTCTGGGTACGGGAAAATGCTCACGTCTTTATCCCCCGCTGACCCCCGGCTGGCTGTCCAATGATCCCCATGGCGGTTCCCAGTCCGGGGACGGCAGGGCAATGGCGTATCGTGCCGGGGCCATGCTGCAGAATCTGGAAATGCCCCAGCGCCATATCGGACCCAAATATTTTACACGCTTTGGTCAGGCTACCTGGGTGGGGGTTGTAAAAGACCGGGACGGCAGACCGGCCGGCACCTTTGTGACCAAACCGGACCGCCGGTATGGCGACATGATATGCGAAGTGAACAAACTGGCACCGGAACAATATACCAATGCCGGCAAAGGCCCGCTTTACATGGACTGCACCGATATCAGGGATGAAGACCATGCCTATATGATGCACTGGATGGAAAATGAAGGGTATACCGCCATGACCGAATATATGGCGGCAGAGGGAATTTCTTTTAAAAAACATCCCATTGAATTTGCCACCTATCCCCTGCGGGGCGGCGGACTGATCGTGGCCGACGAGAATGCGAAAACCTCGATGGATGGATTGTATGCAGCAGGTGATGAAGCATTCGGCGACATATCCGCAGCTGCCACCTTCGGGTATATCAGCGGAGAAAATGCTGCCGCCTATATCCGGGTTATAGGAAAGAAAAATATTGAAAAAGACAACCCTGTCATCACTGAAACCCGGCGCCTGATAGATGAACTCAGGGGGCATGAAAACGGGCCGGACTGGGAAGAGACAAGCGTTGCGCTGCAGCAGACCATGTCCGATTACGGCGGCAAGATCCGGAACGCTGCACTCCTCAAGCAGGGGCTCCAGCATCTGAGACGTATCCGCAGCAAAGCCCGAAACACCCTGATGGCCAAAAATCCCCATGAAACCACCCGATGCCTGGAAGTGCTCAATCTTATGGAACTCGGGGAGCTGACTTTCCTGATGGCCCTCAACCGGAAAGAAACCCGCGGCCTTCATAACCGGCCGGATTATCCGTTTACAGATCCGACCCTGAATCAGGCACAGGTCATCCGGAAAATTGAAGATAAAGCCATTTTGGACTGGAAACCATATTAAAAGAGGAACAGTATGCCACCTGTAATCGATTCAGAAACCTGTATAAAATGCAGCAAATGTGTAGAAATATGCTCTGAAGATGTATTTTACGGATCAAAAAAAGGAGAGGTGCCCACGGTGACCTATCCCAGAGAGTGTGTTCATTTTAATGGCTGTGTGTCTGTTTGCCCGGTTCCCGGTGCAATACGGCTTCGCATTCCCCTGCCCATGCAACTGGTTTACAGGGAAGCGGAACCCACGTCCTGACATACAGCAGGCAGTTTTTGGTAATTTACATTTTTTTAAAGGAGACAAAAAATGAAAAAGGGTCTGATTGTGTTAATCGCTGCATGTATGATGCTGATGCCTGTTTCAGGCTTTGCGGAAAACTGGTCTCCGGCCAGGCCGATCAAACTGCAGATCGGTTTTGCTGCCGGGGGGTCAACAGACATTCTGGGCCGGTTGATTGCGGCCCGTGTGGAAGAAGATACCGGGTGGAATCTTATTGTTGAA
>JAABUB010000141.1 GCA_011389575.1 Desulfotignum sp.
GGCCATGTCTGCCAGGGGCATGGAATTGGGACCGTCGCACAGGGCTTTTTCCGGGTCGGGGTGGGTTTCCATGAACAGGCCGTGGGCGCCGGCTGCAATGGCGGCCTTTGCCAGGGTGGGAATGAATTGCCGGTCTCCGGCAGATGCTGTGGCAGATCCGCCCGGCAGCTGCACACTGTGGGTGGCATCGAATATCACCGGCACCCCCATCTGCTGTAAAATATGGATGGATCTGAAATCCACCACCAGGTTGTTGTAACCGAAACTGGTGCCCCTTTCCGTGATGGCGATGTGGGGGTTGCCTGTGGTTGCCGCTTTATCAATAATATTTTTGCAGTCCCGGGGGGCCAGGAACTGGCCTTTTTTAATGCTCACCGGCTTGCCTGTCCGGCAGGCTGCCAGAATAAGGTCGGTCTGGCGGCATAAAAATGCGGGAATCTGGATCACATCCAGAACCCGGGCAGCAGGCGCTGCCTGGTCCGGCAGATGGATGTCCGAGATGACAGGCAGATCCAGGTCTGATTTTATTTTGGCCAGGATGGCCAGGCCGTCTGCAAAACCCGGTCCTCTAAAAGACTGGACAGATGTCCGGTTGGCTTTGTCAAAGGATGCCTTGAAAATAAAAGGCAGACCCAGATCATGGGAAATGGTTTTCAGGGTGCGGGCAATTTCAAAGGTGGTGTCCGCATTTTCAATCACACAGGGACCTGCCACCAGAAAGAAACAGGGGGAAGGCGTGTCAAGCATGTCAAAAAAAAAATTGTTCATGGGCGATCCTTATCTTGATCTTGCATTCATCTGGGCCAAGTTATAATCTGGCATACAAAAAGTCAAGAATGGAAAATTCCTTGATAAGTTGGGGTATAGCTGATATTTTTATGGGCGTTTCATTTGTGTATTTCTAACCTCTTGAAAAAAATAGGTATTGTTAATGAAGAAGTTTTTTTTGCTGGTGGTATGTGCAGGGGTCCTGGTGCCGCTGGTATGGATCTTGGTTTATAAATTCGAAGGCACCGCACCACAGGTGGAGGTGGAGCTGCCTTCCCTGTATTTAAAAGAAGGCTATGAACTGTCTTTGAACATCAAAGATACAAATACCGGGCTGCGCCATGTCAGGGTATCTGTCATGCAGCAGGAAAGGGAAAAAATTCTGCTGGAAAAAAAGTATCCCGGGGTGTCTTTTCTGGATATGTTTTCCGGGGAGAAAAAGCAGGAAGATCAGTTTTTGATTCCTGTGGAAGCCCGCAAATACGGCATGAACGACGGAGAGGCAACCATCCGCATCCAGGCAGCAGACCAGGCCTGGTGGGGATGGAACAAAGGCAATGTTTTTTATACGGAAAAAAAGGTGATCATCGACACCGAGCCACCGAAAATTCAGGTTTTGACCCAGAGTCATAATGTGGAGCGGGGCGGATCGGGTCTGGTCATCTACCGCCTTTTTGAAGAAGATCTCAAAAGCGGGGTCATGGTGGGAGACAATTTTTTTCCGGGCCATTCCGGCATGTTTGACGACAAAGATATTTTTGCCGCTTTTTTTGCCCTGGACCATACCCAGGGACCGGGAACCCGCATGTGGGTAACTGCAGAAGATCTAGCAGGAAATCTTGCCAGACGCGGATTTCATCATTATATTCGGGACCATGACTTTACATCCGATGTGCTCAATATTTCGGACCAGTTCCTGGAATTCAAAATGCCTGATTTTAATCTGGGAGAAAAAGAAGCCCGCTTTGCCGCAGCACCCGATCCCCTGCTGGAAAAATTTCTGGTGATCAACACCGCACTGAGAAAAGCCAATGTAAAAACCGTGCTCCAGGTGCCGTCAGATACAACCAACCAGATGCTGTGGCAGGGAAAATTCGACCGCCTGCCCGGATCTGCCACAAGGGCGCAATTCGGTGACCGCCGCACCTATAAATACAAGGGCAAAGAGGTCGGCAAGTCCATTCACATGGGAATCGATCTTGCCTCCACTGCCCATGCCCGGGTGGGAGCAGCCAACAGCGGCCGGGTGATCATGGCCGATACAGTGGGCATCTTCGGCAATACCATCATCATTGACCATGGATTCGGCCTGGCCAGTCTGTATTCCCATTTGAGCAACATGGTTGTGTCTTCAGGTGATATGGTGAAAAAAGGCGATACCATCGGCAACACAGGACTCACCGGTCTTGCCGGCGGGGACCATCTGCACTATTCCATGATCGTGCACAATGTGTTTGTCAATCCCCTGGAATGGTGGGATCCCAACTGGATAAAAAACAATATCACATCCAAAATCGAGATGGTGAAAACCCAGTCTTTCAATTGATAAAAACAGGTGATAAAAAAACCAAGGAACCCATGAACGATCATAAAATTTCCAGAACCTATGAGCAGATAAACAAAAAAATTGCCCGGGGCGAGGCTGTGGTGGTGACAGCCGAGGAGATCATCGGCATTGCAAAAGAAAACGGCATTGTGGAGGCAGCCAGCCAGGTGGATGTGGTGACCACCGGCACATTCGCCCCCATGTGCTCTTCCGGGGCATTCATCAACATCGGCCAGTCAAAGCCCCTGGTGAGAACGTCAAAGACCTGGTTCAACAATGTGCCTGCCTATTCCGGCATTGCTGCGGTGGACTGCTATCTGGGGGCCACCCAGCCCTGTGATGATGATCCGCTGAACAAGCTTCATCCCGGTGATTTCAATTACGGCGGCGGCCATGTGATCCAGGACCTTGTGGCAGGAAAAACCGTTGAGATCCTGGCGGAAAGCTACGGCACCGACTGCTATCCCAACCGGCGCATTGAAAAGACCATGGCCCTCAAAGACCTTCCCAATGCCATGCTGGTGAACCCCAGAAACGCCTACCAGAACTACAATTGTGCCGTGAACCGGTCGGACCGCATCAAATATACCTACATGGGCACCTTGAAGCCCGGCATGGCCAATGCCAACTATTCCACATCAGGTGCTTTGAGCCCTTTGTTCAATGACCCGTACCTGAAAACCATCGGCCTTGGCACCCGGATCTTTCTGGGCGGGGCCCAGGGGTATGTGACCTGGACCGGCACCCAGCACAAGTCTGCCGTGGACCGGGGACTGAACGGGGTGCCGCTTGGCCCTGCCGGCACCCTGTCTGTTATCGGGGATTTAAAAGAGATGTCCCCTGAGTGGCTGGTGGGCCAGAGCATAAGGGGATACGGCTGTTCCCTGTCTGTGGGAGTCGGCATTCCCATCCCCATTCTCAACGAGGAGATGCTCAAATACACGGCTGTTTCCGATGAAGATATTTTTACCCAGATTGTGGATTACGGGTATGATTATCCGGAAGGGACAGCCAGATCCTACGGCCAGGTGAGCTATGCAGAACTCAAAAGCGGCACCATCATGGTCAAAGGCCAAAAAGTGTCCACCCATCCATTGTCCAGTATGGTCAAAGCCAGAAAGATTGCAGAACTTCTCAAGTCCGCCATAAGGCGGTCCAAATTCCTTTTAGGACAACCACAGCACCTGTTTGAGCAGCAATAGAGGAAGAAAATGGCCAAAAAGAAAAACGCCTGGCGGGAGAATATTGAAGCCATTCTCATTGCCATTGTAATAGCCTTGTTCATCAGAACCTTTGTTGTGCAGGCATTCAAGATCCCTTCCGGTTCCATGCTGGAAACCCTGCAGATCGGGGACCAGATTCTGGTGAACAAATTTATTTACGGGGTCAAGATCCCCTTTACCGGCGGCAAGGTGCTGATTCCCTTCAAGGAACCCGAAAAAGGGGATATCGTGGTGTTCGAATACCCGGAAGACCCGTCCAAGGATTTCATCAAGCGGGTGGTGGCTGTGGAAGGAGATACCGTGTCCATTGTTGACAAGCAGTTGTATGTGAACGGCAAGCCGGTGGCGGATGAACCCTATGCCCAATATTCCACCCTGCCCACCCATGCGGATAACATGAAAGAGATCGTTGTGCCGGAAGACAAGCTGTTTGTCATGGGAGACAACAGGGACAACAGCCATGACAGCCGGTTCTGGGGATTTGTGGACCTGTCTGCGGTCAAGGGCGAGGCGTTTATGATCTACTGGTCCTGGGACAGGGAAGGGTTCGGGGTACGGTGGAGCCGGATTGGTGATTTGTTGATCTAAAGCTGTTGGCATTATGTGAGGGGTCAGGCTTGCGTTATTGGCATTATCTGTAGCGTCATGGGTCACAACGGCTGTGGTAGATAACGCCAATAACACAAGCCTGACCCCCTGTTTTCCAGAAACTATTAGATTTGATCATCGAGGTAAAGGATGCGCAATGCGATTCACTAAAAAGGATATTCTGGATATCTATTCCCTTGATCCGGAGGAGATCTCTTTTATTCTGGATACGGCCATGGGAATGAAGGAGATTTCCCAGCGCCCTGTGAAAAAGGTACCCACCCTGCGGGGAAAAACCATTGTGCTTTTTTTCCAGGAACCATCCACCAGGACCAAACTTTCCTTTGAAATAGCTGCCAAACGGTTGTCCGCTGATTCCGTGGCCATTGCCAAAGCCGGTTCTTCCATGGCCAAGGGGGAAACCCTGATCGATACGGTGAAAAATCTGGAATCCATGCGCCCGGATGTGATTGTCATGCGCCATTCCTCATCCGGGGCAGCCGTTCAGGTGGCCCGCCGGGTGGACTGTTCGGTGATCAATGCCGGGGACGGGATCCATGCCCACCCCTCCCAGGCGCTGCTGGACATGATGAGTGTGAGGGAGAACAAAGGCAGGCTCCAGGGCCTGAAACTTGCCATGATCGGGGATATTGCCAACTCCCGGGTGGCCAGATCCAACATTATCGGGTTTTCCAAAATGGGGGCCAAAGTATCGGTGTGCGCGCCCCAGACCATGATACCCGCAGGCATTGCAGCCTTGGGATGTACGGTGGCGCCCACCATGGAAGCATGTGTGGCAGATGCTGATGTCATCATGATGCTCAGGATCCAGAAAGAGCGGCAGAATGATGTGCTGTTTCCCTCGGAACGCGAATATGCCGGGCGTTTCGGCCTGAACAAAGCCCGCCTGTCCCTGGCAAAAACCGATGTGACCGTCATGCATCCAGGCCCCATGAACCGGGGGGTTGAAATTGCCAGTGATGTGGCGGATGCTGACTGTTCCATGATTCTGGACCAGGTGACCAACGGGGTGGCCCTGCGCATGGCCCTGTACTATCTGGTGGCAGGAGGAAGCAGACATGCAGATACTGATTAAAGGGGCCCGGGTTCTGGATCCGGGATCCATGGATGAAAAAAAGGATGTCCTGATAGA
>JAABUB010000142.1 GCA_011389575.1 Desulfotignum sp.
ATTTATGGTGTATCAATTTTTAACCATATGCCAATAAATGATCCGTTACATAAACTTTTTGGCAAAAACAATCAAGGGGTTGCCGCTAAGTTTGAACCAAATTTCAACAGGATTTGAGGCGGAGGATGGTATCATAGACCAGTTTTCTGGAGACCTTGTATTGAAAGGAAATTTCTTTTGCCAGCACTGCCGTGGGAACAGAACCGTGTGCCAGGCGATCCTGGATAACC
This sequence comes from Desulfotignum sp., assembly GCA_011389575.1. Classification (GTDB taxonomy): domain Bacteria; phylum Desulfobacterota; class Desulfobacteria; order Desulfobacterales; family Desulfobacteraceae; genus Desulfotignum. Next base: position 231 of record JAABUB010000142.1, read on the forward strand.
GCTTCCAGATCTTCCAAAGACAGTTCTTTCACTTCAGACGCACCTGTCACAAACAGGGTGCATTCTCCTTTGGCAATGCCTTTTTCATCAAGACAGGCTGCAATATAAGAAAGGGTGCCCCTGATAAATTCTTCGTGCAGTTTGGTGATTTCCCGGGCCAGACAAGCCTGGCGGTCGCCCAGTTCCGCCATGAGCTGATCAAGCAGAGATCTGATCCTTTTGGGGGATTCATAAAAGACAAGGGTGGCCTGTCTGGATGCAAGGTTTTTGACGGCCCGGATCCGCTGCTGCTGTTTTCTGGGCAAAAACCCTGCGAACAAAAACCGGTCGGTTGGCAGGCCTGCTGCACTCAATCCTGCAATAATCGCGCAGCATCCGGGTATGGGAACCACTCGGATACCTTTTTCCAGCAATGCTGTGACCAAACGATAGCCGGGATCAGAAATACAGGGCGTGCCTGCATCCGTTATCAGGGCCGCATCTTTGCCCTGCTGAAGAAGGGGTATCAGTTTTTCCGCCCTGAGAACCTCATTGTGTTCATGGCAGGAGATAAGATCGGTGAAAATATTGTAATGGGACAACAGCTTTCTGGAATGGCGGGTATCTTCTGCAGCAATAAGGGCCACCTCTTTTAAAATCCGCACCGCCCTGAAGGTGATATCCTCCAGATTTCCCAAAGGGGTGGCAACAATATAAAGGGTGCCGCAATACAGCGGGGTATTATTCTGAATAGAAGGCATGGGGGATATGGTTGATATGGCAGGTGTCGTTTGTAAAAAAAATTTCCATCACATCAAACCGGATACGCTTTTTTCCATCCAGAGCCCGGGTTTTTATATACTGCCTTGCTGCCAGAATGATCTTTTTCTGCTTGGATGCAGTGACCGCTTCTCTGGGCAGCCCCTTATTTGCACTGGTGCGGGTTTTTACCTCCACAAACACCAGGCAGTCGTCAATGGCGGCAATGATATCTATTTCCGCAAATCGGGTGGTGAAATTGGTTTCAACAATGGTGTATCCTGTTGCTGCCAGGTGCTGTGCAGCCAACTGTTCTCCGGACCGGCCCAGGTCTTTGCAGTATCTTGTCATGGGTGAAGTACGCCTTTAAAGGTTTTTCTGTGAACCGGGCATGGGCCGTATTCAAGAAGGGCTTTTATGTGAAACACCGTGGGGTAGCCTTTGTGCCGGATAAAATTGTAAAGGGGGTATGTCTGGTGCAGGGTTGTCATGATCCGGTCCCGGGTCACCTTGGCAATAATGGAAGCTGCGGCAATAGAGATACTTTTTGTATCCCCTTTTATGACTGTTTGTTGGGAGATATCTGTGGAAATGGGAAAGTTTCCGTCCACCAGTAAAAAATCAGGGGTGATATCCAGATTTACCACCGCCCGGTTCATGGACAAAAGTGCTGCAACAAGGATATTGGCAGTATCGATTTCTTTGTGATCGCAGATACCTACCCCTACGGCCACAGCTTGCTGCATGATTATGGGAAAAAAAAGCTGGCGTTTTTTTTCAGACAGTCTTTTGGAGTCAGTAATGCCGGGACAGCTAAAATCATGTGGCAGTATCACGGCTGCAGACACAACAGGGCCGGCAAGGGGTCCCCTGCCGGCCTCGTCAATGCCTGCAATCTGTGCATATCCTTTTTGACGGATCTTTTTTTCGATCTGCCACATGGGATCACTAAGCAAAGCGTTTTTCTTTGATCCTGGCCGCTTTTCCGCGCAGGTTGCGCAGATAATAGAGTTTTGACCGGCGTACCCGGCCCTTGGTCACGATTTCAACTTTATCAATGATAGGGGAGTAAAGGGGAAAAATTCTTTCCACGCCCACACCACCGGAAATTTTTCTCACAGTGAACCGGGCCCCGGCAAATCCTCTGGTCTTTTTAATGACAACTCCCTGAAAGACCTGGATACGTTCTTTTTCACCTTCTCTGATCTTGACATGCACCTTTACGGTGTCCCCGGAATCAAATCTCGGGATATCAAGGCGCATCTGTTCTTTTTCCAATTTTTCAATTACATTTGTCATGTTTCCTCCTGGTTTCCTTCTCTGTATGACTGAATCTCAGCCATTTGTCAGTCTGTCTAAATATATGGATGCAGCAGACCGGACAGACAAATGGTTATATTCTCCTGTGCCTGTAATAGGGTCCAGCTGCAGGTCACAATTGTCCATCAGTTCTTGTGCCAGTCCCCATGCAGTGCCGAACACCAGTACATGGGAAGCATTGCTGCCAAGCTTTTGTTTCAATATCCGGGTGGAGATACTGTTTTTGTATTTTTTGGCGCTGGTGGCAATGGTGACCACCGGCTGGTTCCTTTCTTTTTGGATCTGCTGTACTGCTGCTTCAAATGTCGGTACGACCCGGACCAGTTCCAGGGCCTGTTTTCTGGACGGGTTCAGGCGGCCGCCCTCACCATGGGTCCAGTGGCGGATGACCTGGTCTGCCAGATCTGCCTGGTCCCGGTACGGGGTGATCACATAAAACCCTTTGACACCAAACGTCATGGATGCCCTGGCAATATCATGTAAATCAATGGTGGTCAAGGCAGAACCAATGGGTTCATTTTTTCTGTTCACCACTGGAAAATGAACCAGAGCCATGTACAGGTTATTCATGGATCAGTGCTTCCAGATGTTTGTGCCATTGCTGCAGTATTACCTTTTCCTGCGGGCTGGGGCTTTTTTTTTCAAACAGGTCCGGTCGCTTTATAAAGGTACGTTCCAGAGAAGACCGGGTCCGCCATTGGGCAATCTTTGCATGGTCTCCTGATAAAAGCACATCCGGCACTGTATCTCCCATAAAGTTTTCAGGTCTGGTATACTGGGCATATTCCAGCCGGTCATCCATAAAGGAATCAGATTGAAACGATGCACTGCTGCCCAGCACTCCGGGTATCAAACGGGAAACCGCATCCATGACAACCATGCAGGCCAGTTCTCCGCCGGTCATGACATAATCGCCCACAGAAATTTCCGTGTCCACCAGCCGGGTGATAACCCGCTCGTCAATGCCTTCATACCGGCCGCACACAAAAATCATTGCGGTTTCACTGCGGGCCAGATCCAGGGCCATCTGCTGGTGGAAGGATTCTCCCTGCGGGGTCATCAATACCACCCTGGCATGGGGGGATTCTGCCTTTGCCTGGTTGATGGCGGCTGCCAGGGGTTCGGGCTTCATCACCATACCGCTGCCCCCGCCATAGGGCCTGTCATCCACGGTGTGGTGCCGATCCCGGGCAAAGTTTCGGATCTGTATGGTGCGGCCTGAAACAAGGCCCTGTTTGATGGCCCGGCTGATCATGCCGTGGTCAAAAAAGGCCTGCACCAGTTCCGGAAAAAGGGTTAATACAAAAAAATCCATGACAAAATTTATTCATATCCTTGTGGCAGACAGGTGGTCACGGTTTTGTTTTCAAGGTCCACTTGTGTCACAAACTGCCGGTGCATGGGAATCAGAACTTCTTTGTCCCGGTTTTTGACCACCAGCACATCATGGGCACCGGTGGGAATTATGGTCTCAATAATCCCCAGGTCTCCGCGGTTTTTGTCAACGACTTTCAGGCCGAATAAATCCTGCCAGTACCAGGCATCTTCTTCCGGTTCCGGCAGCTGCTGTCGGTGGATTAACACCTCTTTGCCAACCAGATCATCTGCCAAATCCCGGCTGTCCACACCTGACAGGCGCATTAACAGGCCTTTTTTCCGGTCACTGCATTTTTCTATGACATAGGGTATAACGGCATCTGTATTTTCTGCTCTTATAAACAAGCGGTTTCCAGGGACAAAAACATCCAGGGATTCCGCAAAGGACCAGACCTTGAGCTTGCCGTCCAGTCCATGGACACCGGTTATCTTTCCCATGACCAGCAGGTCATCGGGTTTTGGCAGATCATTCGGGCCTGTGTCTGATGAAGCCGGTTTACTCAATGATCTCCAGAACCGTTCTTTTTTTCAGCTTGGTGGAAGCTGCACTTAAAATGGTTCTCATGGCCCGGGCTGACCTGCCCTGTTTGCCTATCACCTTACCCAGATCTTCTTTTGCCACCTTCAGTTCCAGAACCGATGTCTGATCTCCGATCACTTCCGATACATGAACCTCTTCAGGATTGTCCACCAATGCCTTGGCAATGTATTCTATCAGCTCTTTCATATGTTCTTCTCCTTGCAGTAATGCGGGGTGAGAATACCAGGTATGTCACAAACGTTCAGGTTCAGACGGAAGCGGCTTGTTCCGGTGCGGGGGCCTGTTTTTTCAAAATACTTTGCACCGTGGTGGAGGGTTTGGCTCCCTTTTCCAGCCAGTATGCGATCCTGTCCTGCTTCAACACCACGCCAGCCGGCTCGGTCATAGGGTCATAGGTGCCCAGGGCTTCTAAAAATCTGCCGTCCCTGGGGGCTTCAATGTCGGCTGCCACAATTCTGTAAAAGGGTTTCTTTTTGGTGCCTTTACGGGTCAATCTGATTCTTACGGACATATTTTATTTCTCCTTAAAACGGCAGCATGCCTTTTAATGACCGCATGCCGCCTTTATTAAACTTCTTGATCATTTTCATGGACTGGGTATAGCTTTTCAAAAGTTTGTTGACATCCTGGACACTTGTCCCGCTGCCAAGGGCAATTCTTTTTTTCCGGGAGGCTTTTATAATAGCAGCTTTCTCTCTTTCTTCCGGGGTCATGGAATTGATGATCGCCTCGATTTTAACAAATTCTTTTTCATTGATATCCAATCCCTTGAGCTGCTTTTTGCTCATCCCCGGCAGCATGCCCAAAAGATCCTTGACAGAGCCCATTTTACGGACGGTTTTCATCTGGTTCTTGAAATCCTCCAAAGTAAACGCATTCTGCCGCAGTTTTTTTTCAAGGGATTTGGCTTCTTTTTCATCCACTGCTTCCTGGGCCCGTTCAATAAAGGAGATAGTGTCTCCCATGCCCAGAATTTTGGATGCCATCCGCTCCGGATGGAACGCTTCCAGGGCAGTGGATTTTTCTC
>JAABUB010000143.1 GCA_011389575.1 Desulfotignum sp.
CCCTGGTGGTGTCCTGTGAACGGACCGTCAGCGTCGGAGGGGGCCTGGTAAAAGATGCCGGGATGGTTTTCAACCAGCGGACGGGATGCCGCACTTCATTGTTCGTATGCAAACCGGCCCCCGCAGACCTCGGGCCGGGCACAGGACACCACCAGGGGCGGGCCTTGGGACAGCGTGCTGCACAGAGGGATCAAAAGCCCGGCATGCTTAGGCAAATATCCAGATGACTTGCACCAGGTATTGTGGTAAAAGACAGGTTTGGTGAAAAAGTATGCGTGAAAGGAAAATGCCGTGACCCCCACCCCTGATACACCCTTCAGCGTTCCCAATATACGGTGGTTTATTGCATTCCGGGTTTTTTTCAACTCACGGTTCTATTATCCGGTGTTCACCATCCTGTTTCTGGATTTTGGTTTGACCGTGGCCCAGTTTTCCGTTCTCAACGCAGTGTGGGCCGCCACCATTGTGCTGGCAGAGGTGCCGTCAGGCGCATTTGCCGATATTATCGGCAGAAAGCACCTGCTTAATTTTGCTGCCGGAGCAATGATTTTTGAAATCGGCATCATCAGTTTCATGCCGAAAATCGATCCTGTGATTATATTTTTTGTATTTCTGGTGAACCGGGTGTTGAGCGGGCTGGCTGAGGCTGCTGCCAGCGGCGCTGATGAAGCCCTGGCCTATGACAGCTTAAAACAGGCAGGCCTGGCAGACCAGTGGGGCAGGGTACTGGAACTGGTCATGCGGTACCAGGCCTTCGGGTTTGTGGTGGCCATGACCACCGGGGCTGCCGTATATGACCCCCGTCTGGTGGGACAGGTGGCGGAGTTTTTCGGTTCCGGGTTTGCCCCGGGCCAGGAGGTCACCATGCGGTTTCCCCTGTACCTTACCTTTGTCCTGGCATTGTTTGCATTCGGCAGTACCCTGAAAATGAAAGAGGTGTCAGACAGCACTGGTGCTGCCGGTGAGGGGCAGTTAAAAGAGAGTCTGGCCATGACCCTTGCAGCCGGCACCTGGATTGTGAAAACCCCGTTTGTATTGTCGGTGATACTTTTCGGCATGCTCCTGGACGGGGTGATCCGCATGGTGATTACCCTTTCCAGCCAGTATTACCGGATGATTGAAATTCCGGAATCCATTTTCGGCCTTCTTGGCTCAGGGGTTGCCCTGCTGGGCATGGTGGTGCCAAAAATTGCCAGACAGATCGCCGAGAAAAAATCTCCTGTTTATGCCCTTGTTGTGACAGTGGTTTTGGCCGGAACAGGGCTTGTGACCATGAATTTATTCTGGCCCAGGGTCGGCATTGTTCCGGCACTGATCACTTTTTCCGCCATGTATTTCACCGGTTTTTTTGTCAGTTTTTATGTGAACAGGGAAGCAGATTCACGGCAGCGGGCAACCGTGCTCAGTTTCAAGGGACTGTCTTACAATATTTCCTACGGGGTTCTGGGCATACTGTACGCCCTTGTGCTCAAACTGGAAAAAGCAGGGATGGATAAGGCAGACATGCTGGCATCAGATGTTGTGGAGAACCAGGTTTTTATGGATACCTTTTTCTGGTTTCCCGTATTTTTCGGGGCAGGCATGTGCTGTCTTCTGGTCATCTGTGCTGTCTGGCTCACGCCTTTGAAAGGCCGTGGCCATTGACAGGATACAGTTTCCGGTGGTATGAGTTTTTCAACCTGTATGGACCTCTTTTTGTTTTTAGGATCACATTATATGGACATTCCCATTGATTTTGACCGGATCACCCGGTTGTTCGAGACCGCCCGAAGCGAGGGCAGAAATTTTCTTTATGAATATGAAGTATACCGGCTGCTGGCCTGTTCCGGTGCGGAAACCCCGCCGAAAAACCATCTGCTGACCAGAGGAGAGCGGTTTTCCGATGAAGAATTGACAGCACTTCCCGGGGACCGGACCGTATTGAAAATCGTATCCCCCACCATCATCCACAAAACCGAAGTGGGCGGGGTCAGGATTGTGGAAAAAGAAGCCAACAAAATACGGTCAACCGTGCGGCGCATGTTTTATGAGGTGCCGGAAGATTATGCCGCCTGGGTCAGGGACCAGGACCTTGCCGGCCCCTACCGGGGACTGACAGGAAAAGCCCTGGTCACGGCGGTTGCAAGAGATATCAAAGGGGTACTCCAGGTTCAGTACATGCCACCCGACTCCCGGGCATTCGGCAATGAACTCATTGTGGGGCTTCGCCATACCCGGGAGTTCGGCACCATCCTCAGTGCAGGGCTGGGGGGTACGGATACCGAACTGTACGCCAGCCGGTTCAGGAAGGGCCAGGCCATTGTGGCCGCTTCCACAGCCATGGAAGACGGTCCCGGGTTTTTTCAGCTTTTCCGCCAGACCATTTCCTACCGGAAACTGGCCGGCCTGACCAGGGGGCAGCGGCGCATCGTCACAGATGAGCAGATCATAGAGTGTTTTGAGTCCTTTGTGCGCATCGGCAATTTTTATTGCCGGGCCAATCCGGATGCACCCTTTGTTATTGAGGAACTGGAGATCAATCCCTTTGCTTTTACAGATTACCTCATGGTGCCCCTGGACGGTCTGTGCCGGTTTTCCCTTCCAAAAAAACAACCCGGACAGCGGCCGGTGGCAAAAATAGATCACCTTTTGCATCCTGCAAATATCGGCATCATCGGGGTGTCTGCCACAAGGAAAAATTTCGGGCGCACCATTTTAGACAATATCCTGGCACAGGGCTTTGATAAAGACCAGGTGGTGGTATTTAAAAAAGATCAAGATGACATAGACGGGGTGCGCTGCCTTGACGGACTCTCCAGCCTGAAAAAAGACAGGATACCAAAACTGGATCTGTTTATTGTGGCGGTGGGGGCATCCCAGGTGCCGGATCTGGTGGAAGAAATTATCCGCAGGGATGCGGCCCGAACCGTGATGCTGATTCCCGGGGGCATGGGGGAGACAAAAGACAGCCAGGCCCGGGCCCGGCAGGTGGTGGAACAAATCCATGCAGCCCATACCCTGGAAGACGGCGGGCCGGTGTTTCTGGGGGCCAACTGCATGGGGGTGATTTCCCGGCCGGGCCGGTATGACACCTGGTTTATTCCGGATGAAAAACTGCCCAAAGTGCGCAAAAAAGGGTATCATCGGTCTGCCCTGATCAGCCAGAGCGGGGCGTTCATGCTCCACCGCACCCACCAGTGCCCGTTTTTGTCACCTGCCTATATGATTTCCATGGGCAACCAGACAGATCTCACCCTCGGGGATATGGTGCAGTATTTTACAGACAGCGACCAGGTGGATGTCATTGCCGTGTATGCGGAAGGGTTTACCGATCTGGATGGCCTGGCCTTCTGCAGGGCTGTGCACAAGGCTGTGCTGGCAGGCAAAGAGGTGGTGTTCTACAAGGCAGGGAGAACCCCGGAAGGAAAGGCTGCCACCGGCAGCCACACTGCTTCTCTGGCCGGAGATTACATGGTGTGTGAAAGCAGTGTTTCCCAGGCCGGGGCCATTGTTGCCCGCAGTTTCACCGAGTTCCAGGACCTGATGCTGCTGGCGGAAACGTTGAGCTGCAAAACCATCCAGGGAAACCGCCTGGCAGCTGTCAGCGGGGCCGGGTTTGAGGCGGTGGGCATGGCCGATTCCATTCAGTCTGATGATTTTTCCCTGGCACTTTCCCGGTGTGAAGACAACACCTGGCACCAGGTGGCACAGGTATTGAAAAACAAAGGCCTGTCCTCTCTTGTGACCTTTGCCAATCCCCTGGACATCAATCCTGCGGCAGATGATGAAGCCCATGCCCTGATCTGTGAGATTCTGGCCAAAGATCCCCATGTGGATGCCGTTATCCTGAGTCTTGACCCCTTGTCTCCTGCCATGAAAACACTGGACAGCACCCCGGTGACAGCCTTTGATATGCACCAGACGGACAGTATCCGGCAGCTGATGTCAGACCTGGTGCACAAAACCGCTACCCCCATTGTGACAGTGGTGGACGGGGGCAGGCTCTATGACCCGCTGCGGGATGCCCTTATGACAGCCGGGGTCCCGGTATTCCAGGTCTGCGACCAGGCGGTTGCAGCCCTGGCCTTGTATATTCAAGGGCGGTTGCGGGCAGATGCCATCCGTTCCAATGCCGGTCTTATCACCTGAAACAGGAGCACATATGGCAGATATGCAGAAAAGAACGGTTCTTTTGTCCAGAGAACCCGTGGCATTGTACAAGATACTCAAGTTTGAAAATCTGGCAGCCAGCGGCGGGGAGGCCAAGCATTTTATTGCCCGGGGCCTGGTACAGGTGAACGGCAGTGTTGAAACCCGAAAGCAAAAAAAAATCCGGGTGGGAGATGAGATCGTGTGCAACGGGGTTCTGCTTCAGATCCGCCCGGGGTAATCCCGCTGCCCATTGCGCACTGAAAGATAAACTGGTATTTATATGAAAGCCGTCAGCCGTCAGCCATCAGTACTCAGCTAACAGCTAAAAGCTAACAGCTAACAGCTAAAAACTTTCATATTTTGTTGTACCCGTCAGGGCATGGCCGTTAATACCATGTTCTTGAGAACGTTTATACCTGCGCCCGGAAAAAGGAGCTGCCCATGGCAGATGAAACTTCTTCCAACTGGAAGGATCGGTTGATCTCTCCTGAAAAAGTGCTGCACCACATAAAACCCGGCATGACGATTTTCATCGGTACCGGACCGGCTGCTCCCAGAACTTTGATAAAAAATCTGCTGGGTGTTGATACCAGAAATATCCGGGATCTTGAACTTGTGCAGCTGGCGGTTCTGGGGGACACCATTCTGTCAGTGGAAAAGCTCAATGCCCCCAACCACCGGTTGAAAACATTTTTTTCAGGCTATATTGCCTGGGATACCATTTCCTCAGGCCAGGTGGATCTGATCCCGGCCTATTATTCTGAAATTCCCAAGATTATTAAATCAGGAAAGCTGGATATCGACGTGGCCTTTGTCCAGATAACCCCGCCGGATGATGCCGGCTACTGCAGTCTCGGCGTGGCTGTTGATGTGGCAAGAGAAGCCATGGAAAAAGCCTCTCTTGTGGTGGGAGAGATAAACCCGAAGATACCGTTTACTTATGGCGATACCTTTGTTTCCATTGATGAATTCGATCTTCTGGTCAA
>JAABUB010000144.1 GCA_011389575.1 Desulfotignum sp.
TTTTGTCCGACAGCCCGGCTGACAGCAACGGTCGGCGTTGTGCAATTATAAGAGTAGATCAAACCGGTCATGCCGAACTTGGCATTATCCTTTCCAGCAGTAATGAGATCGCAGCCCGCAACCAAATGGCATCCACCGGCCATTGCGATGGCGTGAACCTCGGCTATGACACACTGGGGTACATCACGGATGGCGCGCATCAAATTAAAGGATGTCTGGAAAAGTTTTCGTATGTTGGCTACCGGCTGGTTCAGGATCTCTGCGCGGTCATGGCCTGCGCAAAAAACCGCCCCGTTGGCTTTAAGGATGATGACTTTCACAGCATGCCGTTTTGCAGCATCCTGGAGGCATTCTGTAATCTCTGTTTCAGCATGGTGGCCAAGAGCATTCCGTTTTTCAGGCATATTCAGGGTCAATATACCGATTTCACCTTGCTCTTCATAAAGAATTGAATCATAACTCATTGCTGTTCTCCTTTTCTTTCAATCTTAAATAGGGTCATAAAAAAACCCGTTGGTTTGAAAACCGGGAGTATCCGTTACTATACTCAACCACCGTTTGAAGATGACCTTGCATGCCAACCTTACCAGCGATAGATAAAACCTACTACCCCGTCATTCCTTAACAACTCAGGAACTCATACTCCGGCGCCCATTAAAAAATACTTAATAATGCAAAACCTATGCCGGAAAATGAACGGCATATTTGTAAAGGCGCATCAACCTGTCTACGCATCAACCTGTCTATAAGATAGTTGGGCTGCGAAATAATTATTTTTATATTACCATGGATGTTGATTTTGGAATATAAGGACATATTTTGGGGAGGGCCGAATATTATCTGATGCATTTTTGCACCATCTGGCCTTTTTGCAATGGATAAGAGCGGTACTATAGCGACCACAAAGGATTTTTATGTGCCTAATGGCATGAAATCATTAGGCTTAATCCTGGATGGCACACTCTTTGCTCAACATACTATGCATGCAGTTAAACCTCTAACTCCAAGGCAGGATGAGATTGATAAGGAAGGACGAATCCTTTTTTTGGGTCATCCTGAAGGAAATTAGGTACTTATGCCCGAAGAAATTATTTTATTCCAACCCATGGGAAGACGGGTAGCCGTAGATAAAAACCACAGTCTGCTCGTGCTGGCCGAGCTAAACGGTGTTGGTATTGAAGCAACCTGCGGCGGTAAGGGCAGTTGTGGTAACTGCAAGGTCCAGGTGCAGGGAAAAGTTTCTCCGCTCGAGAAAGAAGAAGCCGATTATCTGGGGCCGGATGCAGATAAGGGGTATAGGCTGGCGTGCCAGACCAAAGCCCTTGAAGGGGTCAACGTATGGGTACCGGAAAACAGCCGTCTTCACCAGCAGGTGATACTCACTACAGGGTATGAACACGAAATGAATTTCGATCCGGAAATTTGCCTATGGGAGTTGTCCATTCCATTCGAAGACATGAAAAAAAGCGATCAAATGCGTGAACTGATCCTTGCACAATTGAACCTGGCAGCACAGAAAAGTTCTGATTTCCAATGGAATCTGCCGTCGGCTTTGCTGCAAGGGGTGAATGGGAAAATAAACAGATCTGACGGCAAATTGGGTGTCGTAACAACAATGTCTGGTCGCTGCCTGGAGATCAGTTCCGGGTGGGATACCAACTGCCTTGGGCTGGCAGTTGATTTGGGCACCACTACCATTGTCGCGTATCTTGTGGATTTGAAGACCGGACGGGTGCTGTCGGTCAAAGCCGAAATGAACCCCCAGGTGTCACAGGGTGAAGATGTCATCAGCCGTATAGCTCAGTGCCGGGATCGTCCTGACCGCCTGGAAAAATTAGGCAGGGCGGTGCATCAGTGCATCAATGAACTTGCCCATGATTCCTGCATGGAGGCAGGGGTCCATCCCGGGCATATCTTCGAGACTGTACTGGTGGGAAACACGGCCATGCACCATATTTTCCTGCAGCTGGATCCCTGTGGCCTTGCGCAGGCGCCGTATACACCTGTTACATCTCATAGTGTTGAAATATCTGCCCGGCCGATAATGCCGGAATCAGTGCCGGGGACACAGATCCATGTGCTCCCGGTCAAAGCCGGTTTTGTCGGTGCTGATACCGTGGCAGCGGTACTGGCGCTGGATGCGGACCAGGTGACTGAACCAACCCTGATCCTGGACCTTGGGACAAATGGAGAAATTGTTCTGGCAACACCCCAGAAGCTTTTGTGTTGTTCCTGTGCTGCTGGTCCTGCCTTTGAGGGCGGGCATATCAAATGGGGGCTGCGGGGAGCACCCGGTGCTGTTGACCAGGTGAGGGTGTCAGCTGATTCTCTGGTGCCTGTGCTGCGGGTGATCGGTGATGGACCGGCCTTGGGTATCTGCGGTTCCGGATTGGTTTCCCTTGTCAGTGAATTGGTCAAAGTCGGTGTTGTGACACCTTCTGGTGGATTTGATCCGGCCCGGCGCTGTAAGCATCTGCGCCAGGGAACGGATGGCTGGGAATATCTTCTGGCAACAAAAGAAAACACAGGCACTGGACAGGATTTGGTATTGACCCATCAGGATTTGTCTCATCTCCAATTGGCCAAAGCTGCTATACATGCCGGAATAACTTTACTGCTTGCAGAGTTGGATATTACCCGTGTGGAAAAGGTATTGCTGGCAGGCGCATTTGGTAATTATCTGGATCCTGTGGCTGCCTGCGGTATCAATATGTTTCCCGGCGTTTCCGTGGAAGACATTACCAGCGTGGGCAATGCCGCAGGAGCCGGTGCCATTTCGGCTCTTGTCAGCCGATCACAGCGCAAACGGGCACAAACCATTGCCCGCCGCATGGATTATCTGGAACTGGCTTCTCATTCAAAATTCAACGAAACTTTTGTAAGTTCCATGGCCTTTTCAGAAGAAGGAGAATAGACCTGAAAGCATCCCTTACCAAATACAGATGGACGACTTTTACATTCAAATGGAGATGATTGATGGGTCAAGAAATGACTTCATCCAACAGTGTAAGCCCGTGCCGTGTGCCGTTTCATATTATTACCGGATTTCTGGGAGTTGGCAAGACCACGGCCATTTTGAATCTGCTTGAGCGTCTCGGAAAAAAAGAACAGATTGTGGTGCTCATCAACGAATGGGGTCAAATTGGTCTGGATGCGGATGTTATTGGATCCGAAAACCCTACGCTCGCTGTGAGGGAGATCAGTGGCGGTTGTATTTGCTGTACGGCAGGCGCGGCCCTGCAGCAGACAATGACGGATATTTTAAATGACCTCAAACCGGACCGTATTATTATTGAACCCAGCGGAGTGGCAAAACCCGGAGAGATAATGGACTGTCTGCAATCCCCCGGCCTGGCTGAACGTTTGGACATACGGCCAGTTATTGGATTGGTGGATCCGGTGCGTTTTCTTCAGCCTGCCATGATGAAAATGCCGATCTATCGTGATCAGGTGGATGCGGCTGCCATACTGGTGGCCAACCGTTGCGACTCGGTAGATCAGGAGACAATCAAAGCCTTTCTGGAAAAAGCTGCGGCCCTGTATCCCCCCAAATCAGCAGTGCATACTACCCGGTTTGGAAATCTGCCGCTGGAAGTGCTGGCTCCTTTTGAAACGACACAAAAAAAAAAGAGGTTGCCCGGCATAAGATTTCAAATGCATACCGATATTGAAACCATTGAAGAATATAAAGAAGCCGGCTGGACCTGGCAGCCCGACACAGTCTTTGTCCACAAAAGATTACAGCGTTTTTTTAAAGCGTTAGATGAAAAAGCATCTGAAATAGATGCAAAGGTTGTGAGAGCGAAAGGGGTATTTCATACGGATCGCGGCTGGTTTTTAATGGAACTTGCCACTGGTTCTTTTTATCAACGTGAAATCCAATATCGCGGCCCAAGCCGGTGCCAGCTGATAACAAAGGGAAAATCAAGTAGAAAACTGCAAATATTAGGTAATGCATTTAATGCCTGCCGCAGAAAGGATCAGGGTGTTAAAAAAAAGAATGGGGTTCATGCATTGAAAGAAAATTAAGTGTGAAATGTAAATTATTATCAATCCAGAAACAAAAGACACCTAATAGTATTGAAAGGAGAGTAAGTGTGCAAAACAAACTATTGTCAATTCAGGAGGCTGTAGCCAACTATACATGGGATGGGATGACCTATTGTAACGGGGCTGCCCTGCCGGTTGGATCATGTTCCATTGCTTTTGGAAAGGAAATGGTCAAACAAAAGCGTAAAAATCTGAACGTGATCTGCCATTGCGGATCTCAACAGGTCAATCTTCTTGCGGCTGTCGGCGCAGTGGACCGGGTTGAGGTAGGGTTCTCCGGGTTGGAAGTTTACGGGTTTGCAGCCGGGCTCAACCGCGCAGTTTCCAGTGGTGACACGCTCATAGAAGATTATTCCAATGGTGCCATGGCCCTGCGGTTTTTCGGAGGGGCCATGAACTGGCCCTTCGTACCATCGACAGTCTGTATGCACAATGATCAGCAATGGTGTTCGGCCGATTATCCGGACGAGTATCCCTGCAAGCAGAAAATTCCTGAAATCACTGACCCTTTTACCGGGAAAAAATATGGTGCATTACGGACAATCAGGCCGGATGTGGCTGCAATTCATGTAACCATGGCCGACATATACGGCAATGCCATCATGCTGGGTACGGAATGGAACCGTTTTGAGATGTCCCGTGCTTCCAAAAAAGTTGTGCTGGTGGCTGACCAGATCGTTCATACGGATTGTATCCGCCAGTACCCCAACCTTGTCAGAATCATTTCCGAGGTGGTTGACGCTGTTGTCTACTGGCCTTATGCTGCATGGCCCCAGGCATCCCCGGGGTTGTATGACAGTGATTCAGAACATATGTATTA
>JAABUB010000015.1 GCA_011389575.1 Desulfotignum sp.
CGTGAAAAGATCCGCCTTTTTCGCGGCATCCACCTTGTTCAATGCAAGGATAACCGGTTTTTCCGCCTTGTGCAGTTGTGCAACAATCTGTTTTTCTGCTGAAAAATTGCGGGAAACCGTATCCACCATGAACAGGATAAGGTCCACATCTGCCACTGCCTGCAGGGCCTGGTCCACTATCCGCTTGTTGAGCAGGCTGGTGCTCTTGTGAATCCCGGGGGTGTCCACAAAAATGATCTGGGAAGCGGGCCGGTTCACGATACCCAGAATCCGGTCCCGGGTGGTCTGGGGTTTTTTGGAAGTGATGGAGATTTTCTGGCCCAGCACCTGGTTCAACAAAGTTGACTTGCCCGCATTGGGTGCACCGATAATGGCCACAAACCCGGACCGCATATCTTTTTCCATGGTCATCCTTTTTGGTCGTACCATGCCATCAGGCTGTCGATTTCATCCAGCACCGTTTCCCGTCCCAACCGGGTTTTGGCTGAGAAAACAATCACCGCGTTTTTGTCTCTGTGCAGCCGGGAGCAGATGGCGGCACACCGCTTTTGCTGCTGTGTTTTTGATAATTTGTCTGCTTTGGTCAGCACCACCAGATAGGGTATCCTGCGGGATTCCAGCCAGTCGGCCAGAGCAAATTCTTCCTGCTTTGGATCTCTGCGGATATCTATAATGAGCACCAGGCCTAAAAGATTGCTCCTGCCTGCCAGGTATTTTTCCACCATGGGCTGCCATGTGGCCCGGATCTTTTTGGATACTTTGGCATACCCGTATCCGGGCAGGTCCACCAGAGACAGGGTTTCATTGACCAGAAAAAAATTGATAAGCTGGGTGCATCCGGGCCTGGAGCTGGTTTTCACCATATCCTTTCGCTGGATCAATGTGTTGATCAATGAACTTTTCCCCACATTGGAACGTCCGGCAAAGGCAATTTCGGCAAAATCATAATCCGGATACTGGTCCGGTTTCACCGCACTTTTTACAAACTGCACACCCTGAATCTTCATGGTCTCGTCTTTACATAGTTTTCCATGCGGTCCATGCCCTGGGTCAGATTTTCCAGGGAGTTGGCATAGGAAAACCGCAGGTATCCTTCTCCGTTGGCCCCGAAATCAATGCCCGGTGTCACCCCGATATGGGCTTTTTCCAGAATATCAAAGGCCAGGGCATAGGAATCCGTGGAAATATGTTTCACATTGGCAAACACATAAAATGCCCCTGTGGGCGGCACTGTAATCCCTAAGCCCATATCCTGCAACCGCTGTATCATATACAGCCGGCGCTTGTTATATACCTTTCGCATATGCTGGGTTTCTTTGGCAGCATATTTGAGTGCGGCGGTTCCTGCCATCTGGGCCACGGAATTGGCACAGATAAAAAAATTCTGCTGCAGAATCTGCAGGGACCTGACAAAGGCAAAAGGGGCGATCAGATAGCCCAGGCGCAGACCGGTCATGGCAAAGAGCTTGGAAAACCCGTTGAGCACAAAGGCTTTGGAAGTAAATTCCAGGACGGAATGTTCTTTGCCCTCATAGACCAGGCCGTGGTAGATCTCATCCGAGATGATATACAGGTCATGTTTTTTTGCCAGTGCCACAATTTCTTGCATCCGATCCTCCGGAATCACGTTTCCGGTGGGATTGGACGGGGAATTAATAAAAATGGCCCTGGTTTTCGGGGTAATTTTCGCCTCTATGGCATCCGGGGTAAAAACAAAGCCTTCTTCTTCAAACACGGGCACAGTGACCGGGATCCCCTGGACATAATGAATGAAATTGGCATAGCAGGCATAGTGGGGATCGGAAATAATGACCTCATCTCCCGGATTTACCAGAACGGAAAACAGCAGCAGCATGGCAGGGGAGGTGCCCGAAGTCACCAGGATCTGTCCGAGATCAACATTGGTGTTGTATGTATCGGCATGGTATCGGGCAATGGCCTGGCGCAGTCTGATATCCCCGAGGCTGTGGGTATAGCAGGTGGCGTTGCAGTTCAGGGCATCCAGGGTTGCCTGGTTGACACACGCAGGAACATCAAAGTCAGGCTCACCGATTTCCATATGGATCACATCAATGCCGGCTGCTTCCATCTGATGGATTTTTTCCAGCACATCCATCACGATAAAAGGGGTGATATTTTCACAGCGTCTGGCAGGTTTCATTTTACAGCACCTTGTTAAGGGGGTATTCGATAATGCCTTCGGCCCCTTCCTTAAGCAGCCGGGGAATCAGGTCCCGGACATGTTTTGTATTGATAATGCTTTCCACCGAATACCAGTCGGACTGGTACAATCCGGCAATGGTGGGGGCATTGAGGCTGGGCAGAAGAGATACAATCTTTGGTATCTTGTTTTCCGGTACATTCATTTTAATACCCACCATCTGGTCTGCCACCAGAGCCCCCTGGAGCAGCTGGGCGATCTGCTGGATTTTTTCTCTTTTCCCGGGATTCTGCCAGGCGGCCTTATTGGCAATGAGCTGGGTATTGGTTTCCATCACCACGTGGATTACCCGCAGGTTATGGGCCCGGATCGTACTTTCGGTTTCCGTGATCTCCACGATGGCGTCAGCAAGGCCGGATACAATTTTGGCTTCAGTGGCGCCCCAGGAAAATTTCACTGTCACATTGATATTGCGTTCTTTGAAAAACCGTTTGGTGAATTTGACCAGTTCCGTGGAAATGGTCATGCCCTCCAGATCTTTAAGATCCTTTATGGGAGATGCACTGGCCACAGCCACCACCCACCGGGCCGGCCGGGCACTGACTTTGGAATAAACAAGGTCTGTCACCACATGTACATCGGATTCATGTTCCGCCACCCAGTCACCTCCGGTGAGACCTGCATCAATAACACCGCTTTCCACGTTGATGGACATTTCCTGGGCCCGGCACAAGGCGCATTCAATGGTTTCATCATCGATATCGGGGAAATAACTTCTTCCTTCCACATTGATTTTCCATCCAGAACGTCTGAACAGGTCAATTGTGGCATTCTGCAGGCTTCCTTTGGGAATGCCCAGTTTGAGAATCTTTTGCATTATCTGTATACCTTTTCGGGATCAAACACCTTTTGGCTGATGGTGGTAAGTTCACTGCCCTGCACCGATCTGAAAAAACAGCTTTTATACCCTTTGTGGCAGGCGGCACCGCCTGCCTGCTCCACCTGGAGCACCAGGGTGTCCAGGTCGCAGTCCACAAGGATTTTTCTTACATGCTGCACATGGCCCGAGGTTTCCCCTTTTGTCCACAGCATGTTGCGCGAACGGCTGTAATAGGTGGCTTTGCCGGTCTGCAGGGTCTTTTCAAAAGCCTGGCGGTTCATATAGGCCAACATCAGCACCTCACCGGTTTGTGCATCCTGGGCAATGGCGGGAATCAATCCCCCGGTCTTTTCAAAATCAAGCTGGATCATGGCAACTCTTTTGTATTTATTTTATCAATTACACCACTAAAACTTTACTATTTAACCAAAATCCTTCAAAAAGTCAATTTATAAACACAATTTGGGAGCACAACAAGCTATATGCCATGTTGATGTTCTCAAACAAAAGCGGTATAATCTGTTGCCTAACGGGGGGCAATCTGATAACAAGCATGTAAAATTTTATCCCCAACACCTAATATTGCTTTTATGATACCATGACAAATAAAAAATCCAGATCCGAGGTTTTAAAAAAACGCGGAAAAAAAGAAAAACACCTGGTCCTCTCTTTGTTAAAATGGGGACTTGCCTCTGTTTCAATAGGGATTCTGGTGGCTGCCGGCGGTTTATTCGGACTGTATATATACCTGAGTCAAGATTTGCCAAAAATCAATTCTTTATCAGATTACCAACCAGCCACAGTTACCAATGTATTTTCAGACGACGGCCGTAAAATTGGAGAATTTTACAAAGAGCGCAGGATAGTCATTCCTTTGTCTGACATGCCCCCACACCTGATAAATGCCTTTGTTGCGGCCGAAGATTCACGGTTCCGGGAACATCCGGGCATTGATATCCAATCCATTTTCAGGGCATTCATCAAAAATTTCCAGGCCGGTACCATTACCCAGGGAGGAAGCACCATTACCCAGCAGGTAACCAAGTCCTTTCTGCTCACACCGGAACGAACCTATGAGCGCAAACTCAAAGAAGCTATCCTGGCCTACCGCATAGAAAAAAAATTCACCAAGGATGAAATTTTATTTTTATACCTGAACCAGATTTATCTGGGCCATGGTGCCTACGGGGTTCAGGCGGCTGCAGAAAATTATTTTGGCAAACATGCACGGGATCTGAACATTGCGGAATGCGCCATGCTGGCAGGGCTTCCCCAGGCCCCCAGCCGGTATTCTCCTTTCCGGTTTCCCGACCGGGCCAAACAGCGCCAGATCTATACCCTGAACCGCATGAAAGAAGAGGGCATGATAACCAACATGGCGGTTACAGAAGCCATTGATCTGGAACTGGATATCAAATCCCGGAAAAACTGGTTTATTGAAAGGGTACCCTATTATACGGAACATGTCCGGCGGTATGTGGAAAAAAAATATGGAGAAGATGCCCTGTACAACCAGGGACTCCAGATACACACTGCTGTTAATATCGAACTTCAGAAAATGGCCCGGGAAGCTGTAGTAAAAGGCCTGATGGATCTGGACCGGCGCATCGGATACCGGGGCCCTGAAAAAAACATATCCGCCCTTCAGGTTGAAGAATTCTGCCGAACCGAAGCTGAAAAAATCCAGGGAAATCTGCTTGAAAAAGGCAGTATCCATACCGGTGTGGTGCTGGATGTGGATGATGAGAACAAGGTAACCAGGGTACGGGTAGGAAATTTTTCAGGCATTATCCAGCTGAAAACCATGACCTGGGCGCGCCATCCCAATCCCAAAATAGCCTATTACGAATCCAGGGTCACCAATCCATCCCGGGTGCTGAAACCGGGGGATGTGATTCAGGTAAAGGTCATCGATGAAATAGAGGGGAAAGAACAATACGAATTCACCCTGTATCAGGAACCCGCAGCACAGGCGGCACTGTTGAGTATTGCTGCGGAAACCGGCCATGTGAAAGCCATGATCGGGGGGCGGGATTATAAAGACAGCCAGTTCAACCGGGCCTACCAGTCCCGGCGGCAGCCGGGATCCGCATTCAAACCCATCATATATGCGGCTGCCCTGGACAAGGGGTACACCCCTGCAACCAGTATCATTGATTCGCCGGTGGTATATGAAGATGTATCACGGGACTTCATCTGGAAACCCCAAAACTACAAGGAAGAATTTTACGGACCCACTTTGTTCAGAGAGGCTCTGGTTAAATCCCGGAACGTGGTCACCATCAAAATCCTCCAGGATATCGGTATCCCCTATGCCATTGATTATGCAAGGAAACTGGGCATCACATCGGATATCAACCAGGATCTTTCCATCGCCCTGGGATCTTCAGGCGTATCTCTGCTGGAAATCGTCAATGCCTATTCCGTATTTTCCAATCTGGGATATCTGATTGAACCGGTGTTTATCACCAAAATATATGACCGGAGCGGCAATCTGCTGGAAACTTCCAAACTGATCCGCAAAAAGGTCATTGACATGAGCACCGCCTATATCATGACCAATATGCTGGAAAGCGTGGTGCAGTCAGGCACCGGCCGGCGGGTCAAAGCCCTGAAACGGCCTGTGGCAGGGAAAACAGGTACCACCAACAATCTTTTCGATGCCTGGTTTCTGGGATATACCCCCAGATATACCACCGGGGTATGGGTGGGGTTTGATCAGGAAGCATCCATGGGAAAGGGAGAAACCGGTTCCAGAACAGCCAGCCCCATATGGCTTGATTTCATGCAAAAGGCACTGGAAGGAAAGCCCGCCAGAACATTCACCGTTCCCGAAGGCATTGTGTTTGCCAAAATTGATGCAAAAACCGGGCTGCTGCCCATCAAAGAATCGGAAAAAACCATTTTTGAATGTTTTAAAGAAGGCACTGTACCCACGGCCCACACCCAGGAGCCGGACAGCGCATCAGGGACTGACGATCTTTTCAAGCAGGGCATTTAAGGATATCCACCTGATTCGGCTCCATGACAGAATCAGTGTGGATTTCAAAATCAAGGTTTGGAAATACCGCTTTCAGGTTTTGCAGATTGCTGTTTTTATCCCCCCGGAGACGGGATGCAAAACGGGGATGAACACATAATTTTATTTGTCCCGGTGTCTGGTCATTTTCGAGGTTCCGGATCTTATGCACAATATTGTCATACATGATACGGGACAAAACCAGATGCCCGAAAGCCGGATGCTCAGGGCCGGCAATCACCTCAGGGTCATGGGTACCGGAAGTCTGAAGCCCCATGCGGATCACGGTCACACCGGCCCGGGTGAATATGGAAAACATTTCAGCCGTTATTTTTACTGCCCGGTCCAGGGCCAGGGGTTTGTATTCTCCCTTTTTGAACCATCGGGCCAGTAAGGTTTTTTTCAAAACAAGCACCGGATAAATGCGGGCGGTCAGCGGTTTTAAACCTGCCAGGATTTCTGCTGTCCGTATCATGCCGTTTTTGGTGTCTTCGGGAAGCCCCACCATGACCTGGACACCTGCCTGTACTCCCTGATTTTTGAGCAACGCCATTGCCCTGCGGGTGTCATCACTGGTATGACCCCGGTTCACCCTGTCCAGCACCTGATCGTCCATACTCTGCACCCCGATTTCCACCAAACTTACCGGATAGGACCGGACCAGATCCAGACCTTCTTCGGTCACTGTATCAGGACGGGTGGAAAAGCGGATGGCCTGGACAGCCCCGCTGTCCAGATAGGGTTTTACATCTTTCATAAGACGGGTGATATGCCGGGCATCCAGCCCCAGAAAATTGCCCCCGAAAAATCCCAGTTCCACCCGGGGCCGGCTGCCTTTATATGTCAGGTATTGGCGGATAACAGCAGCTATCCGGCCGGTATCCGGCAAAACCGCATTTTCCCGGGTAATGGCTTGCTGGTTGCAGAAAGCACAGCGGTGGGGGCATCCTGAATGGGGAATAAAAATGGGGATAACCAGAGGGGAGGCCATATTCAGTCATTTTTCAGCAGCTTTATGGCATTTTTCGCAGCATCCTGCTCTGCAGCCTTTTTGGTTTTTCCCACACCCCGGGCGGTAATATGGGACAGTTCCAGGGATATTTCAAAGGTTTTATCATGGTCCGGACCGATTTCCCGGGTCACCGTATACATGGGGGTGATGGCAAAAATTTCCTGGGCATATTCCTGGAGACTGCTTTTATAATCAATGGTATGGTCACAGGACAATACCCTGTCAACCGCTTTTTGGAACAGATCCTGAATCAGGTCACAGGTTGTATCAAATCCGGCATCCAGGTAAACCGCTGCCATCACAGCTTCAAACGCATCAGAAAGGATGGAATTTTTATCTCTGCCTCCGGAAACAGCCTCTCCCTTACCCAGCCTGACAAACCTTCCCAGATCAACGGACCGGGCCATCTTAGCCAGGGCAGGCTCACTCACGAGGGTGGCGCGCAGTTTGGATAACTCTCCTTCTTTTCTGGAAGGGCTCTGCTTCATGAGAATGTGGCCGACACAAAGCCCGAGCACCGCATCCCCCAGAAATTCCAGACGTTCATTGTCTGTTTCGCATAGGCGCTGGTTTTCATTCAAATAGGAACGATGGCAAAGAGCAGTATTGAGCAGAGCGCGATCTATGAATTGATGGCCCAGATTGGTTTCAAGAATATCGAGACGGTCATGGAGATTGCGCATGGCATCCAGCCGGTCTGTCAGGGTTTTATAAATGGTATACGCCACCTGGATATTGTCTTTGCCCCGGCCCAGCTTCACCCCTGCATTAAAGCTTCCATGAAAATCCGATCCGCCGGTCAGCAGAAGTTTTTTCTTTTTGGCCAGGCTGGCAAGATACGCTGTCTGATGGGTATCATGGTCAGTATAAAAGACCTCCACTCCCATCAGCCCGCAGTTGATCAGCACATCCAGAAGAACCTCCAGATCCCTGGTACGCGTAAATTCCAGCAGGCCGGGATGGGCCAGTACCGGAATACCGCCTGCCTCAATAATGATCTGAATGGCTTTTTTGCAGGAAATCCTGCATTTTTCCACATATGCGGGTTTTCCCCTGCCAAGCCAGGTATCAAAGGCCTGGGAAAAGGAGGAGACCAATCCCTTTTCCATCATCATCCTGGCAATGTGGGGCCGTCCGATCTGATCTGTTTCAAAGCGCTTTTTTATTTCCGCCAGGTTGATATCCAGCCCCATCTGGTTCAATTTGGCCAGGATCTTTGGATTTCGCTGTTCCCTGGACAGCTTTGCTGTTGCAAGCACCTGGTTCAGCTTCCGGTCATACAAAGAAAATCCATACCCGAGCAGATGAACACTGCCGATGGTTTCAAACTCGGGGGGCGGGTCACAGGATATTTCCACCCCGGTCATGAATTCAACCGGAAATGCATGCACCTGATCTGTTATTTCTTTGATACCGTCAATGGAATCATGATCGGTAATGGCAATGGCTTTGATGCCCCTGTCCCTGGCAAGTTCCAAAATTTCCAGAGGAGACAGTGATCCATCCGAAGCAGTGGAATGTACGTGAAGATCAATCAATTAGGTTATCCGGTCAGATTCCCAGGGCATTCTCCATATCCTCTTCCCGGGTCTTGCATTCAATACACTGGGTGGTCACGGGCCTGGCTTTAAGACGTTCGATGGAAATTGCTTCCTCGCAGGTCTCACACTGGCCGAATGTACCGTTTTCTATACGTTCCAGGGCTTTTTTTATTTTTTTTATCAGTTTATGCTCTCTATCGCGGATCCGCAGTTCAAAACTTCTTTCCGCTTCATGGGACGCCCGGTCCGTGGGGTCTGCAAAGTTTTCTTTGGGCTTTGTCATACCCGTGACCGTACTGTCTGCATGCTTGAGTAATTCATTGAGCCTGTCTGTCAGCAGGGTATTAAAATATTCCAGATCTTCTTTCTTCATGGCTTCATCCTCACAGTTAAAGGTCCGGGAACATTAAAAGAGATCATTATACCAATATTTATTTATTTGTAAAGATATTATTGCTCGTCTGAAATATCCAGGTTGAAGAGCTGGCGGGTTACATTCAGGTACAAAGAATCATCCCGGTGGGTGCCGGTATTTCTTAAAAACAGGATCGGGTCATGGATGGCCCGGGATGCAATGGCCCGGGTCATGCGGCGGATGGCAGCCCTGTCCTGTTCTGACAAATGGTCCAGATGGGCCAGGGTTTTGTCACACTCCATTTCCACAATGGCTGTCATCTTGTCGTTAATGGCCTTGATAGTGGGGACAATGGCCAGGCTGTCCAGCCATTTTCTGAACTTGACAACCGCCTGGGCCACAAACCGCTCAGCCTTGACGGTTTCGTGTTCCCGCTGCTGGATATTGGATGCCACAATGGTTTTCAGGTCATCGATATCATAGACATAGGCATTGGACAGTGTATTGATTTTCGGATCAATATCCCTGGGCACGGCAATATCAATGAAGAACAGGGTCCTGTACTGCCGTTTTTTCATGGCCTTTTTCACCTGATCCGCCGCTATTACGTATTGGGTGGCACCGGTGGAAGAGATGATGATGTCCACTTCTGTCAGTGCGGATTCCCGTTCTTCAAAACCCAGGGCCTGGCCCCTGAATTTTTCAGCCAGGGTTACGGCATTTTCAAAGGTCCGGTTGGCCACCAGAACCTGTTTCACATTATGGGACATGAGGTGTTCCACCGCCAGTTCCGCCATCTCCCCTGCCCCGAGCAGCAGCACGCTTTTTGCGGACAGGTCGCTGAAAATTTTATTGGCCAGTTCCACTGCGGCATAGCTTATGGAAACAGCATTGTCACCGATCCCGGTTTCCTTGCGCACTTGCTTGGCAATGGAAAAGGCTTTGTGCATCATGCGGTTGAGCAGCACGCCTGAAGCCCCGGCTTCCACCGCAGTTCTGTAAGCTTGTTTCACCTGGCCCAGGATCTGGGGTTCCCCCACCATCATGGAATCCAGACTGGATGCCACCCGAAAAATATGGCGGACCGCCTCGTCCCGGTGAAGCACGTACAGGGCTGATGCAAATTCAGACACCGCAATATTCTTGTGCGCAGAAACAAACAAGGTAATATCATCCACAGAGCTGTCGCTGTCAGACACATACAAAATTTCCGTCCGATTGCAGGTGGAAAAAATCAACACCTCTTTTATGTCAGGATACTGTTTCAGTTCTTCAAGGACTGCCAGGGTTTCTTCTTTGGAAAAAGACAATTTTTCCCGAAGTTCCACAGGGGCGGTTTTATGGTTTACACCAATGAGTATGATATGTGGCATGATGTTCCCGCTATTTGGTAAATTCCTGGTGATGACCGCCCAAAAACATATTCACCCCCAGAAATGTAAAAATGATGATAGCGAATCCAACGATGGTCATAATGGCTGATTTTCTGCCCCGCCACCCTGAATACAGCCGCAGATGGATCAATACGGCGTATACCAGCCAGGCTCCCAGAGAAAAAACCTCTTTGAAATCCCAGCTCCAGAAACGGCCCCATATGGCTTTGGCATATACAAACCCGGTGATCAGGCCGAAAGTCAGCAGGAAAAATCCCGTGACAATGCAGGCATGGCTGACCAGATCCAGAAAATCAAGAGAAGGCAGCCGCTTGAAAAAAAAACCCGGGGTTTTGGCTTTGATGCCTTTTTCCTGGAGCAGGTACAATATTCCTGCACCGCAGGCCAGACCCAGGGCAGCATCCCCTGTGAATACAAGCAGTATATGGCAGTAGAACCAGAATCCTTTGAGAATTTCATTGGGCACAACCTGGGTATCCGGCAGTACCATGACCCCCAGCATGGTTCCGGATAAAATAATGGCGGCAAACAATCCCAGCATCTTGAGATGAAATTTATACTGTACAAATAAAAACATGCCCCCAAAGGCCAAAGCGGCCATGGAAAGGCTCTGGACCAGGTTGTGGACGGGCAGACCGCCCAGGGCGGCTCCCATGACAACAACAGCGGCAAAATGCACCAGAACCCCTGCTGTAATCAGGTAAATGGACGTTCTGTGCACCGGCTCTTTTTGATACACCAGATAAAACAGGTATCCTGCCAGGCTCACAAGGTAGAGTAAAAAAGCAAATTGCAGCATGGTGCCGGCTGTTTGTAATCCATTCATAATGTGTTGTGTTTATCCCTCCTGTGATGTCAGATCCTGAAAAGAAAACCCGCTGCCCAGCAAATCGAACAGAATGGTATCAATGGCAGTGATGTCCTGGTCGGCGATCAGGGCCGGCACATTTTTTTCCATCACCTGTCTGAAAACCTTTTTGTGGCCGTCCGGGTCATGGCCGGTTGCCAGCAGCCTTTTTCGGATGGCTTTCATGAGCACCAGAAAGGTGGCATATTCAGGCCCGTATGTCCGGTCCAGGTCCTGTCTGATTTTTCTGGCCAGGGCCGGGCTGGCTCCGCAGGTGGAAACAGCACAGATCAGATCCCCCCGGGTTGAAACCGCAGGGAGAATAAAATCCCCCGCTTCAGGTGCATCCGCACTGTTGCACAACACCTTTGCCGCTCTGGCATGTTCCAGGATCTGCCGGTTCTGTTCTGCATCATTGGTGGCGGCAAATACCAGAAACATTCCATCCAGGTCCCGGGGATGAAAAGCGCGTTTTTTCAACAGGACCCTCGGCAGTTTTTCCAGATCTTCACACATTTTCTGAGAAACCACTGTCACCTGAGCACCGGATCGGACAAGGGTTGCCGCTTTTCTGGTTCCCACACGTCCACCGCCTGCCACCAGGCAGTTTTGGTTTTTGACATTCAAAAAAACTGGATAATATTTCATTTGGCTGCCCTGGGTTCACCCTTGTTTGTACAAAACAAATATTATATATTGGCAGCATGTTTTTTTCAATAACAATCATAAGGCAGATATTGGATGATCATTGACACCCATACCCACTTATTTCCTGAAATCTTTGCACAGGACCGGTCCCGATTTTTTGATAAGGAACCGGAATTCAGCCTGCTTTACAAAAATCCCAAAGCACAGATGGCCACTTGTGAGCAGCTGATTAAAACCATGGACCGGCATGGGGTGGATATTGCCTGCGCCAGCGGATTTCCCTGGCGCAATCCCGAACATGCCCGGGCAAACAACGACTATATCATTGGGTGTGTGAACAGATTTCCAGACCGAATCAGGGGATTGGCCTGTTTTGACCTGGAATGGAGCGGGGCAGCCAAAGAGGCGGCCCGGTGTATTGATGCCGGGTTGTCCGGAGTTGGTGAACTTGCTTTTTATCTGTCCGGTATTGACAAAAGGGCTCTGGATCTCATGAAAGAAGTGATGGCGGTCTTACGGGAAAAGGGCAACCTGCCGTGCATGATCCACACCAACGAACCGGTGGGACATGTCTATCCCGGCAAAACCCCGGTAACCCTGGAACAGATTCAACTTCTGGCCCAGACATTTGCGGACAACCGGATCATCCTGGCCCACTGGGGAGGCGGTATTTTCTTTTACCATGCCATGAAAAAACAATTAAAACAGACCTTGAAAAATATCTGGTATGACACGGCAGCATCCCCTTTTTTATATGACCCTGCCATTTATGCCATGGCAGCCCAGGCCGGTGTTCTGGAAAAAATCCTGTTGGGAACAGATTTTCCGTTGCTGCTGCCGGACCGGTACTACCGGGACCTTTCTGCATCCGGACTGAATGAAGCCCAGCAGCAGATGATTCTGGGGGACAATGCCGCCATTTTCTATGCCTGAGCCCTGCTGGTTTCTGCCCGCTAAAAGCTAACAGCTAATAGCTAAAAGCTTTCATGTTCTGTTGTGCCCGCAAGGGCATGGATGTTATTACCGACAATTTCCGCCAAACCGGCATCCCCGCCCCTGGATCAGCAGGGGATGCAGATATGGAAGGTGGTGCCTTTTCCCCTGACAGAGTCCACCGTGATACGGCCGTTGTGGTATTGAACAATATGCTTGACAATGGCAAGTCCCAAACCGGTACCCCCTTCCTGGCGGCTTCTGCCTTTGTCCACCCGGTAAAACCGGTTGAAAATTTTCGGCAGGTGCTCCTTGCTGATACCATTGCCATAATCTGTAATGGCGATATCCATCCACTGGCCTGTTCCCCTGGCGGTGATATCCACCTGTTTTTTTTCCGGACTGTATTTCACGGCATTTTCCACAAGATTTGCAATGGCCTGTTCCATCAGAATGGGGTCCACCATGGCAGTCAGGTCATTTGGACAATCCACATGTATCTGCATCTGTTTTTTATCTGCCATGGCCCGGCAGGAGTCCACCGCATCTTCAATCAGTGTGGACAAATGGTTTTCTTCAAATTCTATTCCGGTTCCCTCCAGGCGCTCAAGCCTGGACAGTGCCAGCAGGTCATTGATCAGTTCAATCATCCGATTGACATTTTTTTCTATGATTTTTAAAAACCCGGCAGCATCTTTGCTTTTGTCTGCCACCATTTCCTGAAGGGTTTCAATAAACCCTTTTATGGTGGTCAACGGGGTTTTGAGTTCATGGGACACGTTGGCGGCAAAGTCCTTGTGCATTCTCTCCAGCCGGCGTATGCGGGTGATGTCATGGAAAATGATCAGGGTACCCATGCGCTTTTCCCTGGCATCCCACAGGGCACTGGAATGGATATTGAAAATATGGTCTCCATCCCGCTGAATGAAAATGTCATTCTCCACCGGTTCATGGGTGGAAAGGGCTTTTTGAATAAAATTCTGGAGTTCAAAGTTCCGGGCCACCTCCAGGATGTTCCGGTGTTTCAACTGGTCAGGGGGGAAGTTGAAAATTCTGGCAGCAGCATTGTTAATGGTGATAATCTGCTCGTCATTGCCAATGGCGATAACCCCTTCCTGCATGCTGGAATGCACTGCTTCCAGCTCTTTTCGGCGGTCCAGGGAATCCTGGATCCGGTCATCGAGATTTTGCGCCATCTGGTTCATGGCCCTGGCCAGATCCGAGAGTTCTTCGGTATCAGGCAGTGCCAGGCGGTTGGACAGATTTCCCCGGGCAAAAGCCTGGGCCCCCTGCTTGATATGTTCCAGCGGTCTGATGATTCTGCGTGATACATACAAGGACGCCGCAGCTGCGGCAATAACTGTAAACACAACAAACAAAAAGATTTTATTGCGCATGTCATCGATATTTTTGTCAATGGCAGAAATGGAAAACGCGGTTCTGACCACAGCCCTGATCCCTCCTTCATGTGTGGTCACAGGCAGGGCAATATACATCATGGTGTCATCCAGGGTGCTGCTGTGGCGGACGGACATGCCTTTTTCCCCCATCAGGGCGGTCTGAATCTCAGGCCGGTTTTTGTGGTTTTCCATGGGTTTGATCCGGGCAAAGGAATCTCCCACCACCTCTCCTGAAGGCAGAATAATGGTCACCCGTGTCTGGATGGATTGACCCAGCTGCTTGCACAGAGCGTCCAGTTCCCGATCCTGTCCTTCGGCCATGGCACTGGCCAGTTTCAGCTGAATCAGTCTTGCCCGGATGGTCAGCTCTTTTTCCGAGTTTTCCAGAAAAAACTGTCTTGAATGGTTTATGAAATACCAGGCTTCCAGAGAGAGAGAAACAATAATGATGATTAAAAAAAAAGGAAAAATACGCCAGATCAGTTTTTGTTTTTTCATAAGGTTTTTGTTTCTTTGTTAAACCGTTTGCTCTTTTTGGCCTGTTTTCCGTCCCATTACTCTTTGAATCGGTATCCCACACCCCTTACGGTTTCAATACGCGATGCATAGGATTTGAGTTTTTTGCGCAGTCCCACGATAATCACATCGATGCTTCTTTCTGTCACCGCATAGTTTTCACCATGAATGGCATCCATGATCTGGTTTCTTGTGAATACCCAGCCTTTTTTATCCGACAAAAATGACAACAGTTCAAATTCAGACAAAGTCAGATCCACCTCTTTTCCCTGGATGGTAACCACATGTTTGGCACGGTCTATGGTCATTTCTCCCACCTGGCGGATATCAGCGGGCGGGTCATCCAGCGCATGTTTTCTGCGGCGCCGCAAAATGGCACGAATCCTTGCCAGCAGCTCTTTGGGACTGAAGGGCTTGGAAATATAATCATTGGCACCCAGCTCCAGGCCGGTGACAATATCTGATTCCTCCCCCTTTGCTGTCAGCATGACAATGGGCAGCTCCTTTGTCTGGGCGGAATTTTTCAAAAATTTGGTCACCTCCAGGCCGTCAATGCCCGGAAGCATGAGGTCCAGAACAATAAGATCCGGTAAGGACTGCCTGGCGATCTTTATGGCCTGCTCCCCGGTGAATGCGGTGAGAATATCATATCCCTCGTTTTTCAGATTATACTTGATCAGCTCGATAATATCTTCTTCATCATCTACAATCAATATGGTTTCTCTGGCCATGTTTATTTCCTGTATGATGTGTTTATGGGTGATCCAGCAACCGGGCAGCCGCATATACAGGCACCTGTCCGGTAGCATTGCCCGAAATCAGGTATGGCGGATGATATCCCCTTCAATAAGATAGATTACTTCTTCTGCAATATTGGTGGTATGGTCTCCGATGCGTTCAATATGCCGGGAAATCAAATACATATTGATAATCTCCGTTACCATGTCCGGATGTTCGCGGATATCGGCCTTCATGGTGTGGTAGGCATCATTTCTCATGGCATTGACTTCTTCATCCATATCCAAAACCCTGTATGCCATTTCCACATCCGTGCCCACCAGGGCATCCAGGCTCAGTTTGAGCATTTTGGCTGCCTGGTCCGCCATGGCGGTATAATCATATCCAAACTTATTCGGGTCATCGGAAGAGGTTATAAACCGCCTTGCAATATTGACGGCATAATCTGCAATACGCTCCAGATCATTGTTGATCTTGATCACCGCAACAATCAGGCGCAGATCCGTTGCAACAGGCTGATACAATGCCAGAATCTTGAGGCATTCTTCCTCCACCTCAATTTCCCGTTCATCCACTTCAAAGTCCGTGTCTATGATAAATTGGGCCAGTTGCAGGTTTTCCGTGCGCACCGCTTCAATGGATTTTTTAAAACGGTCCTCCACCAGGGCTCCCAGAGAAAGAATTTCTTTTTTGATTTTATCCATAGCCCGGTGCAAATGGTTTGTCATGGTTCCTCCTAATAGCTAAAAAACAGCATCTGTCATGGATGCCCCACCTTTGGTATCGGTTCTCCATGGTGCAGAATGTCATATCCAAACTGATTTTTTATCTTTTTTGTGCTAGCATCGTATTAGAACTCTGTTACGCTACAATTAAATCTGGGAAGTAAGGTCCATTTGTAAAAACAGTTTGTTTCCTTTTTCATTATAGGCATACCTTGTAAAATAGGTTTCCATAATGGAAATTCCCCTGCCATGATCTGTTGAAGCCGGTAATGCGCACCCCTGATATTTTCGCCAGTCAAATCCTTTGCCCTGGTCTTCAATTTCCAGATGAACAGAGGTATCCCCAACAATTTTTAATGCAAACCTGACATCTTTTGTAAGATCATTTTTATTGCCGTGAAGCACTGCATTGGTCAATGCCTCCCGCACCACAAGGTTAACGGCAAACAGATAATCAGCTCTGTGAAGCACACACAGCCGGCATAAAAGATATTTGGTAACAACCTGGCATACCGCATCAATATTCTCCAGGCAGGAAGAAAACAAAATATTAATGGCAGTGTTTGTCTGGTGTATTTCAAATTTTCCCATTTTCCGGGGCATAAACGTCACACCTCTATACAAAGGACCACAATATCATCTTCCGGGGTCTTGTTTTCTGCAGACAAAGACCGTATCAATTGCCCGGGCGCATCTGCAAAGGAAAATGACCGCAGATCCTTGAAAACGGGCAGGAGTCTGCGGGCGCCTGCTGCCCAGTTTATTTTTTTCCCCACAGATTCCACCAGCCCGTCTGAATACACAAAAAACCGGTCACCTTTGGATACCTTGATCCGGGATACACCAAAATGTGCGTCAGAAAACATGCCAAGAACATCCCCCTGAGAATTAACCAGGTACGCTTCTCCCTGGACCGGCAGGCATGCGGCAGGGGGATGACCGGCATTGACAAGTGTCATGGTCATGGTGGACCGGTTCATATGCAGATAACAGGCTGTCAGATATATGCCCTCAGGCAAAATTTCCCTGAGCACCGCATTGACCATTTTCATGCTTTCTCTGGGAGAGTACAAAGGCGTACAATTCTGTGCCAGCAGGGCTTTGACCGATGCTGTCAAATAACTGGTTTTAATATCATGCCCGGAAAAATCGGCCACAAAATACCCTGTGATGTGAGCGCTGATGTCCAGAATATCGTAAAAATCTCCGCCTGCCTCCTGCAGGGCTTTATAATACGCCCCGAACCGTGCAGCGGGATAATTCTCAGGTACAGGCAGCATGGCGGACTGGGCCTGGGCCACCTGCAGCAGTTTTGCAGCCTGATTTTGAATCAAAGAGTTGGTGGCAATGGAAAGTTTGAGATGAATCCGGACCCGGGCCAGCACCTCCAGAGGATGAAACGGTTTGGTGATATAGTCCACTGCCCCGAGATCAAATCCCTTGAGTTTGGCATTCACATCACTGATCCCGGTAAGAAAAATCACGGGAATCGGGTTGGTGACCGCATCTTCCTTTAATTTTTTGATCACCTCGAATCCGTTTTCTCCGGGCATTTCAATATCCAGCAGAATCAGATCAGGATGTTTTTCTCTGGCAATGGTCCGGCCTTCCGACCCGTTACCGGCAATAAAAACCTGATACCCCTCCCTGGACAGGGATTTTTCGATCATCTTCAGGTTCAACAAGTTGTCATCCACGGCAAGCACGGTATAGGGCTGAATTTTTTCCATTGTCCCTCTGCCTCTATGGTCCGGGGGTATCAGGTGGGGATCAGGGCATCCACCCGGGTTTCAAGCGCGGTAATATAGACATCAAAATCCTCAAAACTGCGGCCCTTGGCAGCATATTCCATTTTTTCGGCTAGGTCTGCCATCTGAGTAAATCCCAGATTTCCGGCAGCCCCTTTTATGGAATGCGCAGCTGCCGCTGCCCGGGAAAAATCACCGCAGGACACCCCCTGACGGATTTTCTCCAGATCATTCCGGGTGGTATCCATAAACAATGCAACCAGTTCCAGAAATTCGGTTTCATCCATATCCAGCTGGTCAGCCAAATGTTTATAATCCATTGAAACCTCCTGTTGGTCAGGGCCATCACATGGAACCATATCCTTTGCAGCTGCTTGATACCCCGCCCCCTGATGGTGCCTTGTGACCGGTCCGAGATTGGCATCTGACGGTCCTGTCACAAGGCACCATCAGGGGGCTATGCCATTATAGGTGACGTTGCATCTACATGCGACTAACCTGTCTTGCTGGTCGTCACAGATATCTTACATCTTCAATTGGTTTCTGTAAACCGGTAAGCGGAACCCTGGCTGGATATTTCCTATAATGGATTTTGTACCACAAGGATTTTGATCGAAAGCCCCTGGAGGTGTGCTGTGACAGGACCGTCAGAGCCGGAGGGGGCCTGGCCGGATAGGCTGAAAAGTCCGGCTTTCAACCGGAGGGAATGTTGCGCTTTATGGTTGTGTTGATGGGAACAGGCCCCCGCAGGATCTCGGGACGGGCACAGCACACCTCCAGGGGCGGGCTTGGGACCAGGTCACGCCATGGAACGATTAAAAAACTGATACACTTATGGCAAATATACAATGGAACCGTTTTTCTGCAAATATACACAAAACCTTGCCTGCGGCAGGATATCAGGATACAACACAAGGCACTGATGTCTGAAGGGGCGGCATCAGTTTCAACCGGACCTGCCCCAAAAACAGGAGCCCAGACGTTTGATATGAAAGAAGACACCCACCAGTTTGTCCATAACTATAAAGGACTTGGCGCCTTTGGCATGGACCGGAAAACAGATGAGCAAACTGTCATGTTTTACCTGCAGAAATTTGGCGAAGACAATTTTATGGAAACCTTTATACCAAGGCTTTCCGACATAGAACTGGAAGAAATATACCTGTTTGTCAATGACTTTTTGAAACGCCATATCACAGAAGATGAATACCATGACATTTTTTTAAAAGACCGATAAACACACCGGCCGGACAATTGTAATTTATGGTTATTTCTGGTAGCCAATGAGGGAATTTTCCTTAGATATAATATTCTGCTATGGTATTAAACCCATGGTCACAAAAATCAACAAACTCATTGACACCTTTTCAGAATTTGGTGTATGCTTCAATTTTCGGAGTTGGCTGACCCCGTTCATCATCACTGAAGTCCAGTTGAGGTGTATGACCGTCGCGCCCGGCAAAAAAACCGGGATGAATCACAAACCATTTCTCTTCAATGCCGAACAACCGTGAAAACAATATATGGATTTTATCCTGGAAGGCTTTGCAAAAGCCGTTTTTCTGCTCATAAGTCTTGATGCATCCACTGTCACAGCCATATCTGCCACACTGAAAGCATCAACCTGGGCCATGGCTGCCAGCCTTGCCGCAGGGCTTCCTCTGGGATTTTTGCTGGGCTATTTTGATTTTCCGGGCAAACGCCCTCTGAGGACCCTTGTGGACACCCTTCTGGCCCTTCCCACTGTTTCCATAGGCCTGATCATCTATGCCCTCATCTCCAGCCAGGGCCCGTTGGGAGAGTTCGGTCTGCTGTTCACCATCACCGGTATTGCCATGGGCCAGACCCTTCTGGCCCTTCCGGTTATCATCGCCATCACCGCCGCCACCGTGGAAAACATCGATCCGGACCTGAAGCTGACCCTGGTTTCCCTGGGCGCGGCAAAGCTGGATATCATCCGCACCTGCCTGTGGGAAGTCCGGTACGGGATAATGGCAGGTGCAGTCACTGCCTATGGCCGGGTTCTTACGGAAGTGGGCATTTCCATGATGGTGGGGGGCAATATCAAATATCACACCAGAACCATTACCACGGCCATTGCCCTTGAAACCAGCAAGGGCCAGTTTGCC
The DNA here is from genome assembly GCA_011389575.1 of Desulfotignum sp. GTDB lineage: Bacteria > Desulfobacterota > Desulfobacteria > Desulfobacterales > Desulfobacteraceae > Desulfotignum. Next base: position 20,047 of record JAABUB010000015.1, read on the forward strand.
GACGGCATTGCCCTGGGGCTGGTCCTGATTTTCATTGCCTTTTGCGTAAACATCTGCCTGTCTGTTCTGAGGAAAAAATGACCCGAACCCAACCTGCATACCTGCTGGAAAATGTCACCCATTTTTACGGGGACAAAAAAGTGCTGGACATTGCGCATCTTGCCATTGCCAAAGGCTCCATCACTGGATTGCTGGGCCCCAACGGTTCCGGCAAGAGCACCTTGCTCAAACTGCTGGCCTTTGCCATGCGCCCTGCCTTCGGAAAAATATTTTTCAACGGCCGCCGGGAATATCCTTTTTCTCCGAATATCAGGTCCCGGGTGACCCTGGTCACCCAGAAACCGTATCTTCTCAGGCGGACCGTTTATGAAAACATTGCCTACGGCCTGCAGATCCGCCGGGATACCGCAGACCTGCAGGCCCGCATCAGTCGGGCACTGTCCAGGGTGGGGCTGGCATATGAGGGGTTTGCCCATCGCCAGTGGCACGCCCTTTCCGGGGGGGAAGCCCAGCGGGTGGCAATGGCTGCCCGGCTCATCCTCAAACCCAAGGTGCTTCTGCTGGATGAACCGGTTGCCAGTGTGGATGCCCGGAGTGCAGCCCTGATCCGCCAGGCAGCCCTGGCAGCCCGGGAAAACTGGGACACCACCCTGGTCATTGCCAGCCATGACCTGGCCTGGCTGTTTGACTGCAGCGACAACCAGATTTCCATCAGCAACGGCACCCTGTTTTCCACAGGCCTGGAAATCATCATTCCCGGCCCCTACACCACCGGCAGACAGGGACTGACCAAAACCCTGGAAGACGGCCGGTTTATTGTTCTGCCCCCTGCAACCCGGTCCGGTAAAACAGCTGTTATCCAGCGGGAAAAGATCCTCCTGGCCGCAGACCCGCAAAAAGATAACGGATATGACAACCAGATAAAAGCACAAGTTCAGTCCATGCATATGACCGGAAAGCAACAGGAGATCATGACCACCATTGCGGTGCCTGAAATGACTTTCCTGCTGGGTCTTGATCCGGAACTTACCGGCAGCCTGTCTCTGCAGCCGGGCAAAGAGGTGTTTTTGATGTTCCGGTCACAGGACATTGTCTGGCGCTGACCTGCAGGAGGCCCACATCAATATGCCTGTTCAGGGTTTCAACACCAGAAAATACAGCTGTCCCCGGATATTCATATGACCGGCTGCAAACCGGGCATAATCGTCACTGCCGCAGAACAGGTCTGCCCGGCCCGGACCCCGGATGGCACCACCGGTGTCCTGGTTCATCACAAACAGCGACACCCGATCCCACTGGTCAAGATCTGTTGACATCCCGGAACTGTCCAGCTTGCCAGGATCCGGCAAAGCAGTGTTCACAAAACAAGGCGCCCCCCTGGGAAACAGCCTGTAATCGGTGGCCATGGACCGCAGCGGTGTCAACTGCACCCCTATACTGCCGAAAGGCCCGCCTGTTTCGGTTTTGAAAAACACAAAACTTTCATTGTGGTGCAGCACTTCATCCATGCGGTCGGGATGGTCTTCCAGCCATTGCCGGATGGCCTGCATGGACATGTTTTCTTTGGCTATTTCCTGTTTTTCAATGAGATACCGGCCGATGGACCGGTACCGGTTGCCGTTGCTGCCGGCATAATGCACCCGGATGATCTCTTGTTCCGGGGTCTGGATCCGGCCGGATCCCTGAATTTCCAGAAAAAACCGGTCCACCCGGCTTTCCAGCCAGGCCACAGGAACCGCCCGCTGGTGAAAATCGGTCATAACGTTTATATCCTGCCGGGAAAAATAGGGCACCACCCGGTTTTCCGCCACCCGGCCCTTCAGGCGGTCATGGCCTTTATACTTGTCGGAAAACATGGCCGGATCAATTTCCACAAGATCGCCGGGCAAAGAATACAACGGATACAAAAACCGGTCATCCGGATACAGACTGCCCTTGTAGGTGGGTTCAAAATATCCGGTGAACAGAACCTGATTTTTGTCATTGGCTGCGCTGGCATACACATGAAAGCGTTCCCGGATAAACCGGTTAAGATCCGCTTCAGACGGATTGCCTGAAACAAATGCCTGCAGGGTTTCAATGGTGCGGATCATGTGCGCAGCAGTATAAATGTCCGGTCCGAAAGCAAACTGCCGGGATCCGGGCAGTTTGTTAAAATAGATCAAACTCCGGGCCAGGGCCTGGTCAAGCCCTGAAAAATTTTGGGTGTCCGAAAATTGCGGATACTTTTTCACCGGCAGTTTTTCCAGTGACAGCTCCCGTGTGTCTTCGGGCTCTTTGGGTTCAAAAAACCCGCATCCTGCAAAAAAACACAGGGCAATCCCGATCACCAGAGTGCCAAACACATTCAGAAAAACAACTTTTTTGGATTCACATCTCATGGTCCGACCTTTTGTAAAAGGGTGTAACATTGGCATCAGAAGGGTCTATGGCCTCCAGATCAGGCATATCCCGGTTGGCAACCCCCATTGCATCCAGCTTTCGGGCCGGGGGCATGACTTTTTTCTCCATTGTTCTGACGGTACGGTTGAAACTGGCGGCACATTTTTCAATGTCTTTTCCCAGATGGTTCATTCCTTCGGCCATGGCGCACAGCTGTCGGTACAGCTGTACCCCCAGATGCCGGATCTCTTCGGCATTTTCATAGCTTTTTTTCTGCTGCCAGGAATAGGCCACGGATTTTAACAGCGCAATCAGGGTGGTGGGGGTGGCCAGCACCACACCGTTTTCAATTCCCCGTTCAATGAGATCCGGCTGATGGCTTAATGCAGCGGAAAAAAAGTTCTCCCCGGGGATGAACAGAACCACAAATTCCGGGGTCGGGGCAAAGGCTGCTGCATAATTTTTGGATGCCAGCCGGGTGATATGGGTGGCCACCTGGCGGGCATGATCTGCCATACGGGCTTCTTTTTCCTTCTCATCAGGGGCTTCCAGGGCATCCAGGTAGGCCATGAGGGGCACTTTTGCATCCACCACAATCCTGCGGTCAGATGGCAGGGTCACCACCATATCCGGCCGCAAAGACCCTTTTCCGGATCCCTGGGCAGGCTGTTCATGAAAATCACAATACCGGGCCATACCAGCCAGTTCCGCCACTTTTTTCAGGGTGATTTCCCCCCACCTGCCCCGGACATGTGGCAGGCGCAGTGCCTTGACCAGGTTCCCTGTCTCCAGGTGCAGCTGGTGCTGGACCCGGCCCATCTGGGCCAGTTTTTCAGAAATTGCCCCGTTGGCACGCTCCCGGGCCGCCTCCATGGCCTGGAGCCGGGTTTCATACTGGTTCAGGGTCTGGCGCACCGGATCCATGGACTGGCGCAGTTCTTTGCCCTGGATGGAAAAATCTTTTCTTGCTTCTTGAACATAGCCTTTGAAATAGTTGTCCGCCATCTCCATGAACCGGTTGGCATGCTGGTACAGGGTCTGGTCGGACATCTGCCTGATGCGGCTGGAAAAAAACAGCACCCCGGTCCGGGCCAGGATCAGGCAGACCAGAATCCCCAGTCCGAATCCAGCCCCGAGATACCCAAGGTTCTCCAGGGAAATTACCATGCAGTCACACCGGCGTGCCTTTATTTTCAGACGTATCACCGGCCTGCCAGGTTCCGCTTTTTCCGCCGGATTTGGATAACAGCCGGATCCCTGACAATGTCATGCCCCTGTCATAGGATTTGCACATGTCATAGATGGTCAGACCTGCTACAGACACGGCAGTCAGTGCTTCCATTTCCACCCCGGTCCGCCCGGTCAGCGACACCTGCGCTTGGATGCGGATCCGGCTTGTGTCAGGCTCGGGAAAAAAATCGACGGCAGCATGGGTGATATTCAGGGGATGGCACATGGGGATGAGATCCGCAGTTTTCTTGGCTGCCATAATACCGGCGATCCTGGCGGTTTCAAGGACATTGCCCTTTTTTACCTTTTCATCCAGGATTTTTGCAAGGGTATCGGGCTGCATGGAAATAAAAGCCCCGGCAACCGCTGTGCGAATGGTTTCAGGCTTTTCTCCCACATCCACCATGCGCACATGACCCTGGTTGTCCAGGTGGGTAAATTCAGTCATCATTGGGTTTCCTTTTCTGGTTCAGGCTGCTGCCTGCAGGGCAATTGCTGTTACCCAATCTGTTTGGATTAATCGATGCCCGCCCGCTGTGGATACGTTGTGACCGGCCCGAGATTGGCATCTGACGGTCCGGTCACAACGTATCCACAGCGGGCTTGTTCAACATATCTACTATCACATCCACATGCAATTGTCCTGGTGCAGTCTGCCGGGCTTATTGAAAAAACTGGGTTTTGCTGGTTACCCGGGATTTTATCTGGTTCAGGGTGTCGGTAAGGGTCTGGATGACATTTTCCCGGATATCTCCGGCCACCACCAGAAACATCACATCATCTCCCACTGTCAGTTTGGTGTTTTCCCTGATATGCACCTGGATATCCAGGATGCCGGGCCGGGATCTTTCTTTGTGTAAAATTTCTTTTAACTTCCGGTGGTCCACTGCAATCTCAAGCCCTGTGACAGGCCGGCCGTCCCGGGAGGTTGCCCGGACAATACCGTTATGGGCCAGGATCATGCCTGCCCGAGAAAAATCGGGATGGTCCTTGATTTTACGGATCATCTGTTCCAGGGTCACTGTGTCGGAATGTGCGCTGTTTTTATTCATTGCTGTTTTCCTGTTTGTTTTTCTGTTGCCAGTTGTTTGGCTTTTTCAAGGTCTTCCGGGGTATTCACATTGAATTTAAATCCCATATCAGGGTCCAGTTTTTTTAATACAGATACCGGCACTTCCTTGACATGTTTTTTCTTGTAAAATCCTTTAATCTTATAAATTTTTTTTTCCAGGTTGGATTCAATCAAGGGAATACAGGTCCTGGAATAAACGGCGGACAGGGGTTCCAGCCCCTCTTCCGTCCGGGGGATGACCACATGGTCTCCGGGCGCAGTTTTTTTTACCAGATGCCGGATCACCGCCTCACTGGCAAAGGGAATATCACAGGCTGTCACATATGCATGGGGAAATGAGGCATAGAACAATCCGGCATGCAGCCCTGCCAGCACACACCGGGCCGGGATAATGTCTGTGACCACCAGCATATCAGGTACCAGAAATTCCTCCGGCTCATTGACCACAAGGATGTTTTCTTTGAACACCCGGGAAAAAAGGGTGCAAAGCTTTTCCAGCATGGTGGTATCTCCGATTCTGTGAAAGGTTTTTTTCTTTCCGGGCAGCCGGCTGTTTTTCCCGCCGGCCAGAATCACCCCTGTACAATCCAGTTGCATTCCACCTGTCCTTGGCAAAAATCCATGATAGTGGACTGATTATAGCCGACTTCACCTGAAAATCAAGGTGCAGCCCTCCGATTTTGGTTTTTGGATTTTTGTACTTGCGACCCGTCAATCCGGGTAAGATGCGATGCAATGCCAGGCAAATCCCATAGCGGTCAAGGTAATCGCATGTAGATGCAGCGTCCCCTATATTGGTATAGCCCCCTGAGGGTAGCGGTGTGACAGGACCGTCAGATACCAATCTCGGGCCGGTCACAGCGCTACCCTCAGAAGGCGGAGTATCAAGCAACTGAACAGGATGTGGTTACATGCGGATTTTCCATGAACTGGAGCTCGGGGTCTTGCTCCCCGGGAAAAAAGATGGTACATGATTGAACAGTACAACACTGTTGGCAGGCATATATTCCAGCTGTTACAGGGCATAACCCATCGCAAATGAAAGGCATTGAATGAAACAGACCAGACCCATTCTCAATGACCAGGATTTCAAACGCATCATTTCCAGGATCGCCCATGAAATCACAGAAGTCCACAGGGGTGCCCAAAATCTGGCCCTGGTGGGCATCCAGACCCGGGGAGATTTTCTGGCCAAAAGACTGGCAGACCAGATCCGGCGCATTGAAGGTGTCACCCTGCCTGTGGGCAGCATGGACATCAACATGTACAGAGATGACTGGACAAAAATCAGCCACCAGCCCATTGTCAGGCCTTCTGATATTCCTTTCAGCGTGGATGACAAAACAATCATCCTGGTGGATGATGTGCTGTACACGGGCAGGACCATCCGGGCGGCCATGGAAGCTCTCATGGATTTTGGCAGACCTGCCCGCATCGAGCTGGCCATCCTGGTGGACCGGGGACACAGGGAACTTCCCATCCAGGCGGATTACAAGGGTATTTTTGTGGACACCGAGCACCAGGACACCATCCATGTCCATGTATCTGAACATGACAACCAGGATCTGGTATTCAAGGAAATCGAAAAATGAGCACCGTCGAACATAAAAAGGCAGGCGCAAAAAACATCTGCATTGCCGTGCTTTCCGTATCCACCACCCGGAAGCTGTCAGATGACAAAAGCGGGACCTGGATTAAAAAACAGGCAAAAAAAGAAGGGCACGAGGTGGTGATCCATCAGACCGTTACCGATGAAACCGGTGCCATCCAGGAATTGTTAACCCATGTAATCGACAAGATTTCCCCCCATGCGGTTATCATGACCGGCGGTACCGGCATCAGTCCCAAAGATGTGACCATAGAAGCGGTACAGCCCTTTTTTGAAAAACACCTTACCGCATTCGGTCCCTTGTTTGCCCAGCTGTCTTTTGAGGAAATCGATTCTGCAGCCATCATGTCCCGGGCCACGGCCGGCATCATAAAAAATACGGTGGTGTTCTGCATCCCCGGCAGCATAAAGGCCTGCAAACTTGCCTGCAACGCCTTGATCTTCCCTGAACTCGGACATTTGCTCAAACACATAAAGGAATAAAAAATGACTGAACTTGCCCAATTTCTCGCAGACTGGAAGGACAACGATACCCGCATCAAACAGGCTTTTGAAGAATTGCTCACCCATGTGAAAGCCCTGGACAAGACCGAACTTGCATTTGTGGCCCGGCCCAGTGTGAGCTATTCTGTGCGGCCCCGGCACCGGGACCAGAAAAGCCGGTCTTTGTTTGCCATGGTGGATGTCATTGATGACAACCCGAAAGAAAGATGGCTGTCCATCTGTTTTTACGGTGACATGATCACAGACCCGGACGAGACGGGCGACCTCATCCCCGGGGGCCTGCTGGGAGAAGACGGATACTGCTTTGATCTGGATGTATATGATGTTGATGAAATTGCATACCTGAAACAGCGCCTGACCCAGGCACATGACAATGCACCGGAATAAAACAGGTTCTTGGGGCCCCCTTTGTGAAAGGCCCAACCCAGAAAATGGTTACACCGAAAACCGGATATTTAAAATATCCCCGTCTCTGACAATATAGTCCTTGCCTTCCACATAGAATCTGCCGCTTTTTTTCAGAGCTGCTTCCGAGCCCAGTGCCATGAGATCTTCATAGGAAAACACCTCTGCCCGGATAAATCCCCTTTCCAGATCTGAATGGATCACCCCGGCGGCCTTGGGTGCGGTGCTGCCCTGGCGTACCAGCCACTGTCGGACCTCATCTTTTCCAACAGTGAAAAAGGAGATCAGGTTCAAGGACTGCAGGCACAGGCGGGTGAGCTTCTCAAGTGCGGTTTCTGCAATGCCCAGATCCTCCAGAAACTCCTGTTTTTCCTCTTTTGTATCCAGCAGGGCAATCTCGGCCTCCACCTTGGCTGACATCATCATGGCTTCAATGGCCTGGCTGTCACAGCTGTCTTTGAATCCGGCCAGCAGATCCCGGCTGCCCAGATCCTCTTCCGCCACATTCACGGCGATTACCATTTTTTTCCTGGTGATGAACGGATAGCTGCGGATCATTTTTTCTTCGTCCCCGGTCAGCGCCATCAGCCGCAGAGGGGTTTCCTGCTCCAGATGGTCTTTGATTCTGACCATAAGTTCCAGCTCTTTTTGCCGGGTCTCATCCTTTATCTTTTTAACTTCCTCTTCCAGGCGCTGGATCCGTTTTTCCGCAAAAATCTGGTCATGCATGAGCAGTTCCGCATTCACCCCTTCAAAATCCCGGAATGGATTCACAGAACCTGAGACATGGTAAACGGCATCATCTTCAAAGGCCCGGATCACATGGCAGATGGCATCCATGTCTGCAATGTCCTTGAAAATATCTCCTTTGGATATGGTTTCCGCCTCCAGCTTGGGCAGCAGCACCAAATCCAGCCGGGCCTGTACCTGTTTTTTTGGTGCATACATGTCCACCAGGGCATTGAACCGGGAATCCAGGATATCAGCAGCACCCGGGACTGGTTTGGCTGCCTTTGCCGGATCAGTAATCTCATTTCCCGTTAAAATCTGAAAAAGGGTTTTCTTGCCTGCCTGGGGCAGGCCGATGATGCCAACCTTCATGTGTAAATGTTTATCCTTGTTTTAATGTTACGCAATGATCAAGTTTTTGTATATGCTTTCTGGAAAACGGGGTCAGGCTCGCTGTAACGGCACAGATAATGCCATTACAGCAAGCCTGACCCCTCACTCACAAGTCCATAAAAAAAACCGCTTTTTCAAGGCAGTTTAATATGGCGCTTTTCAGGATCTTTGTGCTGCCGGAAAAGTACAGCGACATGGCCGACCATACCTGCCGGACAGGTGCGGGTCTGGCGGACAATGTCATCTAAAAGGGTGGTTTTGGTTTCTTTGTCCTTGTGGTCCACAAATTTAATTTTAATCAGTTCCGCCGCATCCAGTGCTGTTTCAATTTCTTCCAGCAGCGCCGGAGTCACCCCTTTTCGGCCCACCAGGGCTCCGGGGTTCAAATGGTGGGCAAGCCCCCGCAGGTATTTGCGCTGGGCACCGGTTAATTGCATCACGTGTTTTTCCTTACGTCTGAATTTTTAAAAATATCACTATACCACAGGTCAGACCCCATGAACAGATCAAGATAAACCTGAAACCTGAAACCTGGATAATTGACAAACAGGCAAATTCACTTATTTTTAGTCAAGTTTCACGGTACCAGTCTTTTACATAATTTTGCATGGGATTTAACCAAAAAAAACCCTGGAAGACAAAACAGTCTTTTGTGTAAAAATGTGTTTGAGAAAACTTTTTTTTAAGGAGAAAATATTATGTCACAGGTCACCATAACCGTAAACAATATGAGTTGCAGCCATTGCTCAGGCATGGTCAAAAAAACACTGGAAGACATTGCCGGGATTTCTGATGTTGTTGTAGATCTTTCCGGGAAAAAAGCCTCTTTTTCTGTTACCAAAGACAATTTGGTGGATCAGGCAGTGGCAGCAGTCACCCAGGCGGGATACCCGGCATCCAGATAAGCTGCTGTCCGAAAGGTATGGACAAAATCACAACAGCCCTGACAGATCAAAACTGTCTGAACTGTTGATGGTCAGGATGAACCGCTTTAAAAGCTCTTTGTTAAAACAATGGGACATACCCTGGTCCCGCAGGCGCATCCTGGCCTCCACCCTTTTTTGTGCTTCTTCTTCCAGCATTTCTTTTTCCCGGAGCCGCCTGAGCTTTGCATCATAATCATCCCGTACAACAGTTGTCACCGGGACCCGTTGATTTTCTTTGGCCTCAGCTTCAAATTTCTGCAGTGTTTTCAGATACGGATTGTCTCCTGCCATGATCTTAAGGGCCTCAAACGGACTTTTGGCCGGTTTGTACGGCCGTCTGGACGTCAGGGCATCAAACACATCAATAATATGACAGGCCTGGGCCAGCACCGGAATCTGATCTTTGCCCAGTTCCCTGGGATAGCCGCTGCCGTCTTCGTTTTCATGGTGATATAAAATCATCTGCATAAAGGATCTGGGCAATTTTGTTTCAAACAGCAGGCTGGTTGAATAGGCTGTATGGGACTGTATGATGACATATTCCAGGTTATTGAGTTTTCCCGGCTTGTTGATTACGTTCTTTGGAATTTTTACCTTGCCGATATCATGAAGGAACCCGGCCACTGCCGCCTGGATCATAAACTCTTTTAACGCGGATTTTGTGGAGACGGGAAAAAGATCCTGGTTGAAATTGATAAATGTTGCCATCAGCCATCCCACTTTGATGGAATGGGTGTGGGTTTCATAATCATGGCCCACCAGTTCGGCAATGCCCCCTAAAGACTCAATGCTGGAAATATAATCAATGGCCCGGGTAATCAGGTGCTGGATGTTTTCCACCATATGGCGGCATGCCTGATGAGAGGCAAAATTACTGTGAAAGGCTTCCTGGACAACCTCTGTGGACAGCCCGATCAGGGTATCTTTTTTTTTCTTAACGTCAATTTCATCATGTTTTAATATGAATTCCAGATTGTTCCTGACATATTCGGTGTATTTTGTATGCTCCTTCTTATGGATATAAACAATATCCCAGGCACGCAGAAGATCCAGCAGCCGCTGCCTGGGAATGGAAGAAAAATCTTTTAGAAGACAGCGGAACCGATATTTGTCGTCTTTTTTGGTATCATATCGCTCAAAAAGGGCAAAATCAGCAAGAGAATCCGGATTGATGGACAACGGATCAATGGGCACAAATGAACTCCCATCATCAATATATTCCGCAGCTGCATCCATGTCCTTACCCCTTTTTACCGATATCCCAAAAAAGCAATTTCCCTTTGCCCTGTTCCGGCAATACCCTTGTATATCAGTATGATTGTATCAGGAACCTTGACCGGTGTAAAGACCTGGCATGCGATCAGCGGTACATGCCCTCGATGACATCTGCAAACCTTTCATGGACAATCTTGCGCTTGATTTTCATGGTAGGGGTGACCTCTCCGTCTTCTTCGTAAAGGCGTTTGGGCAGAAGAGTGAATTTGCGGATGTTTTCCACCCTGGCCAGGGTCTGGTTCACGGCTGTCACTTCTTTATCAATAAGATCAACTATTTCCGGGCTTCCGGTGAGGTCCCTGTAGGTGGAAAACTGAATTTTGCGGTCCTGGGCATACTTGGTCACATTGTCTTCATCAATCATGATCAGGCAGGTCAAAAACTTTCTGCGGTCCCCTATAACCACGGCATCATTGATGTAAACACTGGCCTTGAGCTTGTTTTCAATATACTGGGGGGTGATGTTTTTGCCGCCGGCCGTTACTATGATATCTTTTTTGCGGTCCGTTATTTTTAAAAACCCGTCTGCATCCATTTTCCCCACATCACCGGTGAGCAGCCAGCCGTCTTTTATGGTTCGGGCGGTTGTATCCTCGCCCTTGTAATACCCTTTGAACACCCCGGGAGATCGCACCAGGATTTCTCCGTCTTCTGCAATTTTAATGTCAGTGCCCGGCAGGGCAGGTCCCACAGTGCCGAATTTGACCCGGCCTTCCGGCGACAAGGTGGTAACCCCGGTGCCTTCTGTCTGGCCATACCCTTCAATCAGGTTCATGCCGATGGACTGGAAAAAGCGCAGCACCTCCTGGGAAATAGGCGCTGCTCCGGAATAGGCCACCCGTATCCGCTCAAATCCCAGCCGTTCTCTGAGTTTTCGAAACACCGCAAAATCAGCCAGATAAAACAGGCATTGCAGATACAGCGGCACAGGTAAAAAGTGCATAACCTTATCCGCCCGGTGTTCTCCGATTTTCAGGGCTGCCATGAAAACTTTCCGCTTGAACCAGTCCGCATCCGCCATTTTGATCATGACATTGGAATAATATTTTTCCCATATCCTGGGCACGGCATATCCCACAGTGGGGGATACCTCCATCATGTTGTGCATTACCGTGTCCGGTTTTTCCACAAAATTGACCGTATAGGCATACCGGATCTGGATGAACACGGTGAACAAGCGTTCAAAAATGTGGCACAGGGGCAGAAACGACAATACCTGGTCTGTATCATACACCGGGTTGGCTGCGGCCACGGCATCCGCCATCCAGGTGACATTGGCGTGGGACAGCATGGCCCCCTTTGGCGGCCCTGTGGTGCCTGAGGTGTAAATGATCACGGCTGTGTCTTCTGTGGTCACCTGCTCGGCCCGTCCGGAAAACAGGCCGGGATTCTGTTTTTGCATCCGGGCCCCTTTTTCCAGAAAATCTTCAAAAGTGGTGACCATGGGATCGGAAAACCGGGTCAAACCCCGGGTATCCCAGATAATGACCTGCGTAAGCAGGGGTGTCTGGTCCCGAAAATTCAGCCACTTGTCAAGTTGTTCCTCATTTTCCACAAACAAAAATTTTGCATCGCTGTGGGACACCACGTATGACACCTGCTGCCAGGCATTGGTGGCATAAATGCCCACAGACACGCCCCCCACGCACTGTATCCCCAGATCCGCCATCACCCATTCCACTGCATTGTCACCGATGATGCAGGCGGCATCGCCTTTTTCCAGTCCCATGGACACCAGGGCGCACCCGATTTTCTGCACCTGGTTATAAAACCGGTCAAAAGAAATATCATGCCACAACCCCAGTTTTTTGGTACGCAGTGCCACCTTTTCAGGATTGTTTTTCACGGTCCGGGAAAATACCCCGGGGACTGTATCAAGATTTTTCAGTTTCATCGCCATGCCTTTTTGCGCTTCCATCGCTGGAATCCTTTGGCAGATGTTTCTGATTTAACACCCAGGTAAAACTCCTGGACATCCTTGTCATTCAAAAGATCTTCAGACCTGCCCTTCATGACAAACCGCCCGTTTTCCAGAATCAGGCCGGTATGGGAAATGGCCAGGGCCATGCGGGCATTCTGCTCCACCAGCAAAATGGTGGTGCCTTTCTGGTTGATCTGGCGGATAATGGAAAAAATTTCCTTGACCAGGATGGGAGAAAGCCCCAGAGAGGGTTCGTCCAGAATCAAAAGCCGGGGTCTGAGCATCAATGCCCGGCCGATTGCCAGCATCTGCTGTTCTCCGCCGGACAGAGTCCCGGCCCATTGGCGGGTCCGGTCGGCCAGCACCGGGAAATAGGCATATACCTGTTCCATATCCCTGCGGATGCCTGACCGGTCAGTGCAGGTATATGCCCCCATTGTCAAATGTTCCTCAACCGTGAGTTCCTCAAAAATTTCCCGTCCCTCAGGCACATAGGCAATACCCTGGCGCACAATCCTGTCCGTGTCCCATCCCTGGATGGGGATGCCGTCATATTCAATGGCGCCCTTGTCCGGCTGGTCCTCGATCAGACCCATGATGGTTTTAAGAACAGTGGATTTGCCGGCACCGTTGTTGCCTAAAATAGCGGTGATGCCACCCTCTTCCACGGAAAAAGACGCGCCCCGGATGGCATAGACCAACCCGTAATAGGTCTCGATATTCTTAACCGACAGCAGATATGCCATCCTGATCCTCCTCTCCGATATAGGCTTTGCGCACCTCCTTGTTCTGCTGCACCTCCCCCGGGGTTCCCAGGGTGACGCTTTTGCCGAAATTAATGGCCAGCACCCGGTCGGAAATATCCATTACCAGCTTCATATCATGTTCAATAAGCAAAATGGTGACCCCCAGATCATCCTGGATATCTTTTATCCAGAAAATCATGTCCTGTTTTTCCTCCTGGTTCATGCCGGCACAGGGTTCATCCAGCAACAGCAGATCCGGCTCCAGAGCCAGGGCACGGGCCAGTTCGATAAGCTTCTGGGTGCCGTAGGGCAGTGCCCCCACAGGTATATCCCTGACCTGTTGCAGTTCCAGAAAATCAATGATCTGTTCCACTTTTTCTCTGTGCAGGATTTCTTCTTTTGCTGCAAAGGTGCTTTTGCCCCACATGCCCATGCCTCTGAAAAGTCCGGTTTTCATATGGATATGACGTCCCAGCATGATATTTTCCATGGTGTTCATATGGGAAAACAATTCAATATTCTGGAAGGTTCTGGCAACACCCAGGCGGGCAATAGCATCCGGCTTTTTTTTCTCGACAGCTGTCTCTTTGAACCGGATGGATCCTTCATCCGGCTTGTACAGACCGGATATGCAGTTGAAAAGGGTGGTTTTTCCGGCGCCATTGGGACCGATCACCGAAAAAATTTCTCCTTTTTCCATGGAAAAACTGATGTCCTGCAGGGCTTTGATGCCGCCAAACGAGATGGACAGGTTGGAAACGGTTAAAAATTCTGGTTTCATAAAGGGGTTGACTCCAACGTCAGCGTGTATTCCATGCCGGCACTGCCGGCATGGAATGATAAGGACTAATCCAGGGTTATCCAGTCGGTGAGCTTTTTGGCCTTGCCCCCGGCCAGGCACTGCACCAGAAAGGTCTGACGGGTGCCCTGGCGGCAGTACATATCATCAGGGTCAAAGGGCTTGAAATTCACTTCCGGTCCGATACCTTTGAATCCGGTCAATTTTTCCATCTCCGCCACAAATTTTTCCCGGGTCAGATCCGGGCCGGCGTTTTTCAAGGCCTCAACCATGGGCTCCACAAAAATAATACCGGCCGCATAAAACATGCCCCAGCGTTCATCTTTGGAAGCAAACTGATCAAACACCTCTTTTTTGTAATGGCGCATGCCCGGATGGTCTGAATCTGGAAGCTCCCCGAATGTGGCACAGATCACCCCTTCCCACAACCCTTTGGAAATATGGGTCATGAGAGGAAAATCAGAACAGGTGCTGGTGCTCATGAACTGGGGCGCAAAGTTCATGGCTTTGGCTGTTCCAACAATACGTACTGCATGGCTTACGGTGGTCCACAGCAGCACCATGTCAGCATCTGCTTTTCGCAGTTTCATCACATGGGGCTTTACGTCAGAGTCACTTTTTTCCACCGGTACCTGGGCAACCACTTCCATGCCATGACTTTCCAGTTCCTCAACAGCCCCGCGCAGACCGTTTTTCCCGTATTCATCATTCAGATATGCCACAGCCACCCGTTTTTTGCCCATGGTTTCCACAGCATACCGGACAAGGGCACGGGCTTCGTTATAATACAGCGGATAAACCCCGAACAGGTATTTTTCAGGCGGAGACACCCAGTGCAGAGACCCGGCCGCAGGACCCACCCAGGGAATTTTTCTTTCCATGAGATAATCTTTGACCGCCAGACCAGGTGAGGTGCCCACCCCTGAGGCCCAGCCAAAGATGCCGGTGCCTTCCTGGAGTTCCTTGACCCCGGCCTTGGTTTTTGCCGGATTATACCCGTCATCAAACATGTGGTATACGATCTTGCGGCCATGAATGCCGCCGGTGGCATTGATCCATTTAAAATAGTCTCCGGTCCCCCTGGCCACAGATCCCCAGGCAGCGGCCGGGCCGGTCTGGGGTCCCCACTGGCCGATATGAATCTCGGTGTCGGTCACCCCCTCTTCGCTCCAGGCCAATGACGTAAACATCAGCCAGCATAATATACACCCGAACAACACCATCAAACCCTTTTTCATGACTTCCTCCTTTTTTTGTCGTTTGCAGGTTGTGGGGTCAGGCTTGGCTTATTGGCTTATTGCAACCCTCCGCAATAAGCCAATAAGCCAAGCCTGACCCCACCGACCTCTTTCACACCTTTTTTACATAATGTCTGGCAAACAGGCCGCTGGGTTTAAAACACAGCACCAGGACGATGATGGCAAAGGCCACGACAGATTTAAATTCAATGGACACGTATCCGCCAAACAGATTCTCTATGATTCCCAGCAGGTAGGCGGCCACAACAGCGCCTGGAAGTGATGTCATACCCCCCATGACCGCTGCGGCAAATCCTTTGAGCATGGGGTCCCACATCATGAAGGGGTGCATGATAACAGGGGATATCAGCAGTCCGGCAGTTGCCCCCACCACCGAAGAGATCCCCCAGGTCATCATCATGATCCGATTGGTTCGGATTCCCACAATCTTTGCAGCGACACTGTTCTGCTGGGTGGCTTTCATGGCAAGTCCCAGCCGGGTATACCTGAAAAAGAAAAACAGCAGAATCATGAGACCAAGGGCTGAAACCAGTGTCAGGGCTTCCAGTTTGGAAATAAATATATCACCGATAATAAAGCTGTCATAGGGACCTATGGGAAACGGCATGGTTTTATGTTCCGCACCGAATTTCCAGGAAACCAGGCCCAGCAGCACCATCTCCAGCCCTATAGTAATGACAATGGTGCCCAGGATATTGGGATTTTTGGCCCTTCTGAGTACGGCAAACTCCAGAAATGCGCCCAGAAAAGCTGCAAAGACAAAGGCCAGGGCAAAAGCCAGCCATACAGGATATCCAAATGTGGTGAGCAGCATCATGGTGAAAAACGATGTCACCAGGGCCATTTCCCCCTGGGCAAAATTGGGAACTTCAGAGGTCTTGTAAATTATGACCATGGCAAGGCCCATGAGGGCATAGGAGCTGCCCACGGCTACCCCGCTCACAATCATCTGAACAAAATCAACCATGCTTTTTTCCTTTCACATCCGGTCCTCAGGCATCTTGACAGCCGTTAACCCGATATCGCATCAAAACGGCCAGGTGCGCCAGTACCGTTTGGTCCTCAGCCATACCCCGTACAGGCCCAGTGGTTCAAACAGCATGATGGCCACCATGATGGACCCGAACACGATATACTGAATATTGGACACCCCGGTTATGGAAAACCATGACCTGGACAGGGCTTCCAGCCAATCCCCCAGAAAAGGGATGTCCAGGATATTTCTCAGTTTCAGATCCAGCCAGCACAAAAGGCCGGCCCCCACCACCGGTCCCATCAGGGAGCCCTGGCCTCCCACCACCACCATGGCCAGAAACATGATGGACATCATCAGGGTAAATATTTCCGGTTCGATAAATTTTAACACAAAGGCATACAGACCGCCGCCGATGCCGGCGTAAAAGGCGGAAACCGCAAAAGCAAGGGTTTTATAAAATACAATATTCACCCCCATGGTCTGGGCTGCGATATCAGCATCCCGGATGGCAATAAACGCCCGCCCCACACGGGTTCTGATCAGGTTGCGCATGCCCGTCAAAAGCACAATTGTAATAAAGACCAGCAGAAAATAAAACTGCCTGTCCGTATTAATGATCCAGGATCCGATAACAATATCCGGGGCATGGAGCCCTTCTCTGCCCCCGAACAATTCAATGCGGCCGATGATCTGGGTAATGGTCAAACCGAACCCCAGGGTGGCAATGGAAAGATACGGGCCTTCCAGGCGCAGAGCAGGCAGGCCCAGCAGAAATCCAAAACCGGCCGCCACCAGGGCGGAACAGGGCAGTGCCAGAAGAAAGGGCAGCCCGGCCTTGGCCATGAGGATCACAGTACCGTAAGCGCCGATGGCAAAAA
Source organism: Desulfotignum sp. (assembly GCA_011389575.1). Classification (GTDB taxonomy): domain Bacteria; phylum Desulfobacterota; class Desulfobacteria; order Desulfobacterales; family Desulfobacteraceae; genus Desulfotignum. The sequence continues at coordinate 37,151 of JAABUB010000015.1, forward strand.
AGCCGGCATGTCCCAGGCTGATCTGACCGGTATATCCCACCAGCAGGTTCAGGCCGGCTGCCACAATGATGTTGATGGCAATATAATTGGCCACATACACGTAATAATTGCCCACCACAAAGGGAAACACCACCAGGAAAACAAAAAGAAGTGCAAGCCAGAAAAGAACCACCGGAGAAGTGACAAGCTGAACATCTTCATAATAGGTGCGCTTCATATCCATGAGCAAAAACTCCCTGCTGGAAAAACAGCTGATTGTCAGATGTGTATTTCCAGTCTTATTTGTTTATTCAGGTTGCTGTCAAGATAAAAAAAACAACTGCCAGATAAAAAATCCTGTTCCCCCCATAAAATTTATACATTTTATGGATATAAGTGCTTGACGAAACACTGCGAATGTGGTTTAGCTGAATAAAAACAAACGGAGCCTTTACTAATGAATTGTGGCAAAGCAGACAGATGCTGTTTTTACTTCTGGTATTATTTTTACAGGAATCTGCCTGGGCTGCCATGAGATTGTTCCCCTAAACTCACAAGCCGCAGGCAAGATCCGCCTGCGGCTTTTTTGTTTCCAGCCAAAGGCGGGCCTTTTTGATCTGCAAAAGGAAACCGCCATGACAAAAACCTTTGACATCCATGTAAAAGAGTTCAAACCCCTCACCCCTCCGGCAAAGATGAAGCAGACACTGCCCCTGTCTGATGATGCGGCCCGGACCGTTATCACCGGCCGCAGGGATGTGGCAGCCATCATGACCGGCAAAGACCCGCGCCTGCTGGTCATTGCCGGCCCCTGCTCCATCCACGACACCGAAGCGGCCCTGGAGTATGCCCGGAAAATGATGGACCTCCGCCGGAAGGTTGCAGACAAGATCAATCTGGTCATGCGCGTCTATTTTGAAAAACCCCGCACCACAGTGGGGTGGAAAGGACTGATTAACGACCCGTATCTGGATGCCTCCCATAACGTGAACGCAGGCCTTGGAACCGCCAGAAAACTGCTCATTGACATCAATGACATGGGCCTGCCCACAGCCACGGAAATACTGGATCCCATCACGCCCCAGTATATTGCGGGCCTGCTCACCTGGGTGGCCATCGGTGCCAGGACCACGGAATCACAGACCCACAGGGAAATGGCCTCCGGCCTCTCCATGCCGGTGGGATTTAAAAACAGCACCGACGGCAGCTTTACTGCTGCAATCAATGCCATGCAGGCTGCGGGCGCCCCCCAGCATTTTCTGGGCATCGATCCGGAAGGGCGGTCATCCATTGTGTCCACCACAGGAAATCCATTCTGCCACATTGTTCTGCGGGGCGGAAACACCCCCAACTATGACCCGGTTTCCGTGGGCAAGGCCCGGGCACTTCTCAGGGAAAGAAAACTTATCGACAGTATCATGATCGACTGCTCCCATGACAATTCCGGCCAGAAATTCACCGGCCAGCCCTTTGTGTTCAAAAGCGCCCTGGACCAGCGTCTGGACGACAACCCCGGCATCGTGGGGTTGATGCTGGAAAGCAACCTGTTCGAGGGCAGCCAGAAATGTCCGGGGGATGGCTGTGCCCTCAGGTACGGGGTATCCATCACAGATGAGTGCATCTCCTGGGACACCACAACCAGCCTGATCAACTGTGCCCACAAGCGGCTGTAATCCGGTGTCTTTTCACTGCATGATCAGGGTTTTTACCGCCTGCATATACAGATCAAGGTCTTTTATGAATATATCATTGTGATTGGCGCCGGGGATTTTCACCAGGGTTTTTTCCAGGGAAGGGCTTGCATCGAACAGATCCTTTCCCTGGAAAAAGGAAATGAGCTGGTCAAACTCCCCGTGGAGAACCAGCAAAGGACCGGACCAGTGTCTTATTTTTTCATGGTTTTCACATCCGGGTGTGGTGGCAAACCCTGCAGCTGCAGGATCAATGCCCAGTACGTTCAACAGTTTTTCCGTATGGCTGAACCCGCTTTCAACGATCAGAAAATCGATATCCCCGGGCCGTGCTGAGGCCAGTTCAATGGCAGGAGCACTGCCAAGGGATCTGCCCATGACACCCAGGCTGCCGGTAAATCCGTGTTTGTGCAGCAGCTCCTGCACAAAATCCAGAATGGTGTGGCAGTCCGCCATCATACGGGAAACAGTGGGCGTTCCTGTGGACCGACCATACCCCCGATAGTCCACCACCAAAAAATTCATGCCCATCTGGTTGTACACCGGCCCGAGATCATCATAGTCGGAAACGATCTCCCCGTTGCCGTGAAAAAATAAAATCGTGGGAACCTGTTTGTCCTCCACATGGAAGCAGGCCCCGATCTGCACATGCTCATCCACAGGGATCATGAGCTCATTTGGTCTGGCAGGCCCTGTCCCGCCCCCTGCCCTGGGATGAAAGATACGGGCCAGCACCGCAGGATGGTCCAGTGCGCTGTAATCACATGGTGTTTTGTCTGTCATGGCATCACCTCCTGTATCAGTCATACCAGGGTTTCACTTCCCAGGCAAGGGCCGGCAGCAAAGGTCTGAATATTTGCTATAGCAGCGTGCACTTCTATGGGAAGCCCCTGGTGGTGTCCTGTGAACGGACCGTCAGCGTCGGAGGGGGCCTGGTAAAAGATGCCGGGATGGTTTTCAACCAGAGGACGGGATGCCGCACTTCATTGTTCGTATGTAAACCGGCCCCCGCAGACCTCGGGCCGGGCACAGGACACCACCAGGGGCGCATTTTAGGACAAGTTCTGCACAGAGCAATCAAAAACGGAAATATCCAGAACAAGGATGCTGCGCTGAATAGATTCTATCCGGCAATGAATACCCCTTGAGAAACCAGCCCGCATCTGGTAGATCATAATCCATGAAACATGCGGTGCTCATCAATAACGCACATCTGGAAAACTTCAGTGTCAGAAACCTCGGGGCATATCTGAAATCCTGCGGATACAGGATATCCACCATCCACCATGAAAGCAGAAAAGAAGCGGTGTTCACCCCGCTTTCAGAAAAGGCCCTGCATATTCTGGCAGCATACTGCAAAACCTGCGATCTGGTGGGAATAACCATTTTAACCACCCATCTGCTGCCCCGGGCCATACAGATCACCCAATACCTTGAAACCCGGATCACTGCCCCCATCATCTGGGGCGGTCCCCCTGTGATTGCAGATCCGGCCTATTTTCTGCAGTTTAGCGATCTGGTGTGTGCAGGAGAAGGCGAACAGGTCATGGAACAGCTTCTGGCAGATATTTCTCCCGGCAAGATACCCGGTCTGGGATATCTGGCACCAGACAAAAAGCCTGTGGTAAATCCCCTGCCCCCCATGCTGGATGTGAACCAGCTGCCCATTGCCCGGGTGGACCTGGAGGACGGGTATATGCTCACGGAATCCGGTCTGGTGTCTTTGAAAAAACATATCCCGGCAAGTCTTTCCACCTACAGTGTTCTTCTGGTCAGAGGATGCCCCTACCAGTGTGCCTACTGCCTGAACAACCGCCTTATGACAGCGTTTCGAAAAAAAGGCCCCTATGTGCGCAAAATTGCCGTGGACCGAGTGATCCAGGAGCTGGAATGGGCCAGAAACAATATTCCCCATCTGAAACGCATCATTATTGATGATGACGATTTTTTCCTCAACTCAGAAGACAGAATCCAAAAATTTCTTGCCCGGTACATGGAAAAAATCCATCTGCCGGTATTCTATATCCAGGCCAACACCCGGCAGATCACCCGGGCAAAGCTGAAAATTCTGGCAGACAGCGGCCTTACCCTGCGGTATCTGAAAATCGGGCTCCAGTCAGCCAGCCTGCGCATCAGCAAAGATATTTTCAACCGGCCCCTGGACAAAAAGGCCTATCTGGAAAAACTCACCCTGGTTGTGAACAGCAAAATCCGGGTTATGATCGACGTGATATCCGCCAATCCCTATGAAACAACAAAAGACAAACATGAAGTGCTGCAATTTTACCTGAAAATCCTGAAGATCATCCTGCACCGCAAAACAGTTGACCAGCCCGTCAAAATCTATGACCACAAGCTGATGTATTTTCCCGGCACCCCCCTGTATGAAAGGGCCTTAAAAGACGGGCACATCCCCTGTGATTACGTGGAAAAGGTATTGCTCAAACGCAGCACCCTGCGCCATCACCAGGAGGACATGGACAACGATGCCTTGATCGTGTGGCTTTTCAATATTGCAGCCCGGAAAAAAACATTTTACAAAACCGCCCATACCCTGCTCAGGATCATGGCCGTACCCCCTGTATTTTCCGCCATAACCCGCTATAACCTGGCCGGACGGTTAGGCGCTTTTTTCCGGATGCCTGTGGTGAAAAAGCTGGTGGACAAAATTCAGATCTGATCTGACTGGAGCGTCTGATCTGACTGGGGCGTCTGATCTGACCGGAGTGTCTGATCCTTCTGGGGCAACGAGATGGTGAATGTGGTACCCCGGCGTTTTATGGAGTCCACCGCAACGGTTCCCTGGTGCTGGGCTATGATGTTTTTTGCAATGAACAGACCGAATCCTGTGCCCTTCACCTGCTTGGAGGAAAAAAACAGATCAAAAATTTTCTCCTTGGTTTCCACATCCATGCCGCAGCCGTTATCTGCAATTTTTATCACCAGGCTTTCCCGGCCTTTTTCAACCATAAGAGTGATTTCATGCCCGGTCTTGTCCTTGTCTTCCAGGCACGCATCCACGGCATTGTCCAGAATATTGACCAGGGCGGACATCATGAATGCCCCATCTATGTTCAGAATCCGGGGGGCCTGGTCTGAAACCACGTGAAAGGCAATGGGGTGATGTGCCAGCTTCATTGCCATGGTCTTCTGGATATCTGCCAGAAACTTTTTTGCCGGAACAGGCTGCCTGTTCATCTGCCGGTCCTTGGAATACATCAGAATATCCATGATCATCTGCTTGATCTTGTCCACATTCTGGGCCAGCAGATCAAGGCCTTCAGATATATCTGCAAAATTTTGTTTTTTCAGACCGGACCGGGTAATGTACAGCCCCCCGTCAAGGTTGGTGAGCAGTCCTTTTATATTGTGGGAAACCGTGCCGATCATCAGGCCTAAAGAAGACAGGTGGCTGTTCAACCTGGATTTTTCCACCACCAGCCTTTCCAGTTTATGGGTGTATTCCGCCAGCTTCTGGTCTGCAATGAGTTTGTCCACCGCCTTGGAAACGGCCAGTTCCAGGATGTCGACATTCACCGGCTTGGTAATAAAATCCGCAGCCCCGAATTTCAGACTGGAAATGGTCAGATCCATGTCCCCATGCCCGGTTATCATGATCACCTGGGTATCAGGTGCCCGCTGTTTCACCTGTTTGAGCAGTTCAATCCCCCCCATGACCGGCATTTTAATGTCTGTTATCACAATGGACGGCTGTTTTTCTTCAAACAGCTCAAGAGCAGCTTTGCCGTCTTTGGCCAGAAACACCTGGTAACCGATGTCGGTAAGGGTTATTTCCAGGACATCCCGGATATCATCTTCATCATCCACAACCAGGATGGCAAATTGTTTCTTGTCCATGATTTCCTCCCTGCCTTGTTGACGGCGTTACATATCACTCATATACAATTTCATCATCGGGCAGGTTTTCAGGCACTGGAAAAACAATGGTAAATTTAGCCCCGCCATGCCGGTTCCTGCCCACCCAGATATCTGCGTTGCAGTCTTTGATAATACCATAGGAAATAGACAGGCCCAGGCCTGTTCCCTTGCCCACCTCCTTGGTGGTGAAAAACGGCTCAAACAACCGGTCTTTTGTTCCTTTTTTGATCCCTGTGCCTGTATCCTGAATCACGATTTCAACCTGGCTGTCTGTGGCATGTGTCTGGATGATAATCTGGTCATCTTCCGTTTCTTTGCCGCCCTGGGCTGCCCATTTGGCTTCAATGGCATCTTTGGCATTCATGACCAGATTGATGAACACCTGTTCCAGGCGGTCCGGATCTGCCAGAATTTCAGGCAGATCCGTGTTTTTTTCCCATACCACCTGGATACCCCGGATTTTCAACTGCTGGTTGAACATCTCAAAGGTATGCTGCAGCACCTGGTTGATCCGGGTTCTTACCAGCCGGATGTCGGATTTTCTGGCAAACTGCCGCATGTGCTGGATGATTTTTTCCGCCCGGTCCACATTGGTATCTATTTTGGAAACCAGCTTATACAGAATCTCTTCCTGGATGGGTTCCTGTCTGTGGATTTTTTTCAAACAAAAACTGGAGGAGGATTTTATGACAGACAACGGCTGGTTCAGCTCATGGGCAATACCGGTGGACATCTCCCCTAAGGTGGCCATCTTGCTGGCATGGAGCAGGTGCTGTTCTGTTTCCAGGCGCCGGGTAATATCATTGATGGTAATCAGAAACACTTTCTCGCCGGAATAGGTTGCCGGCGCCACCCACATGTCCACATCAATCTGTTTGTTGTCCGCTTTTACATGCTTGGCCTTGGATATCTCTTTTCTGGATCTTATCTGCCCGGCCATCTCCTCTTTTTCTTCGGGCAGAAAAAAATCTGTAAAAGTTTTTTCCAGCATTTGCGCCTCGGAAAATTTATACAGTTCCAGGGCCTTGATATTACAGTCCAGAATTTTCAAGGACTCCTGGTCCACGGCAAATACCGGATTGGATATATTATTGAAAATGGCATGGTACTTTTCTTCGGATTTCTGCAGATCTTTTTCCAGGCGCCGGCGCCGGGTGATATCAATACTCATTTCCATGCCTGCCACGATGTTGCCGTCTGCATCCTTGATAGGGGCAGTGATAAAAATCCAGTGTTTTTTTTCACCCTGCCTGCCCATGCCTTCTGTTTCACCATAATGGGATCTGCCGTCCCTGAAGGTTTTTTCAACCGGACAATCAGGACATTTTTCATCCCGCCCTTTGTAGGCAGTGTAGCAGAAATCTCCGGGCCGGGGATCAAACCGTTCCTTGAACACCCGGTTATACTGAATCAGGCGAAAATTTTTGTCCTGGACGGCAATCATGCACGGGGCATTGTCAAACAGGGCCTGGTATTCATTTTTTTGTTTTTTCAATTCCGCCTGGTGTTTGCCGATTTTCCGGCCCATCTCCTGAACCGCCTCTCCCAGAAAGCCGATTTCATAGGCAGATCCGATATCGATATCTGCTTCATAGTTCCCCCGGGCAATGCGGCGGGTGCCTTCCACCAGCTTGAGGATGGGTTTTTTAACAAAGGTGAGAATGATAAAAAAGATGATAAATGCGGTGACCAGGATGGTTGACAGGGCCAGTTTAAACACCCCTTTTTCCATTTTCACCACCTGCTGGTCTATTTCCTTTAAAGAAACCACCACTTCCAAAGCCCCCAGAATGGTCTGGTTTTCCGGATGAAAATGGCAGGGGCTGGAAGAACAGCCCGGTTCATTGCATATGGGCTGAACAATACCCAGAAGACGGTGCCCCTGCGGAGAAGAAAAAATGCGGAAGCGTTCACCAAGGGGCAGTTCTGACGGCGGAGGATCCTTTTTGTGGCAGATATCACAGGCCACTGCCTTGATGTCGATAACTCTGTCCGTTTCATTTTTCTGGTTGGTGAATTTTATCTGCCCGTATTTATTATATATCCGGATATTTTCAATGTCCGGCTGTCCGGCGATATTATTGATGATCTGGTTGATATCATCCCGGGAATTGCGCATCATGGCATAGTGGGTACCTAGCTTGATGGAATTGCTCAGCCGGTCCGTACTGGCCAGATGGGTTTTCATGTTCTGGGCCTTGAAACTTTTGATATTGAAAAACGCCCACAGGGATATGGACAAAATAACGGTCAGGCTGACAAAAATGATCAGCTTGAATACCAGGCTGTGGCGTATGTAGTGTAATATCTTTGTCATAAAGACGCCCGGTTCAAAAAAGGTCTGATGTCGGACAGGTTCAAACCGCACCCGACAGATGCCGGGGACAGCCCCATGGCAATCCCCAGAAACTGGGGCAGATAGAGCACCGGAACAGGATCGGCTTGAAAGCGCTCCAGGTTCATCTGGCACATGGGACAGACCGTGACAATGGCCCGGGCTTCTGCGGCCTGTTCCACAATCCGGCCCACCAGGACCCGGCCTGTGTCAGGGTTGGTGGCAGGACTGGAAGCACCGCAGCAGGCACCGCCCATATCCCATTTCAGGACCCGGGCACCTGTGGCCTGGATCATGGCATCCATGGACCGGGGCAGCTCCGGGTCATCAAATTCCGTGAACGGCCGCAAACACTGGCACCCGTAGTAGGGAGCGACAACCAGACCACTCATGCTGTTGTCCGCAGCCCGGGCAATATCTTCCATATCCACATCACGGCTCAGCACATCCAGCAGGTGCCGCACCCTGAGGGAACCGCTCATGGCCAGGCCCTCGTCAGACATGACCTGGTTGACCCGGCCCAGGAGATCCGGGTCAGTTTTCACTGCCTGTCTGACTGTTTTCAGGTTCAGGTAGCAGGCACTGCAGGGCACCAGAATATCCAGGGACAGATCCATTTTTTCGGCCAGGGCCAGGTTGCGGGCAGGCAGCACATGGGCCAGCAAAGCATCCATGGCATGGGCAGCGGTGGCCCCGCAGCATGTCCAGTCCGTAATTTGTGTCAGTGTGCATCCCAGTGCCGCAAACAATGCCCGGGTGGACAGGTCATATTCCATGGCAGTGCCTTCCAGAGAACAGCCGGGATAATACAGATATTCCATATCAATACTCCTGTCTGTGTGCCTGTTCAAACAAATGTGCCAGTTTTCCCGTACCCCGGGAGGGCAGCCCGGGGTGCAGTTTGTTTTTTTTCAGAAGCCTGGTCCCCATGGATGCATACCCCAACGGGACCAGCGGATTTTTCACGGCCAGAAAATACCGGGTCATCATTTCCATCTCCCTGACCCGGCCGTACTGCCGGATATTTTCCATAAACGCGGCATAAAACAATCTGGACCGCCTGAACTGATCAAGTTTCAGGGCAAAGGCCGCCTGCTTGAGTCCTGCCATGGCTTCGGTCAAAGGCAACCCCCTGGGACAGCGCAGGGTACACACATAACAGCTGGAACATAAGGTAAATGTATGGCTGGCAAACACCTTTTCCACACGGCCTGCAAGCAAATACCGCCACATCCGCCTGGGGGTCATATCCATGAAATCCAGGTTGGGACAGGATGCCGAACATGTGCCGCACTGGATGCACGCATCCACCAGATGTTTTATCTGATCCACCCGGTGTGAAATCTCAGGAAAAGCTGCCAGTTTTTCAGATATGTTTGAAGAAACCATAAAAATCTCCTTATCCGTGACCGGACAACGCTGTATTGATGACATCCAGCATGTGGACGGGGCTGATGCCATCCACCACTGCGGCCCCTGACGGGCAGACCGCAGCACATATGCCGCACCCCTGGCAGACCAGGGGATCTATCACAACCACCCCGGCCTGGTGATCCACATGCCTGGCCCCATAGGGACAGGCTGAGATGCACAACTGACAAAGGCTGCAATAGGAATTTCTGACACGGGCCATTTCGATGCCGGGCTGAATTTTTTCCTGAGACAATATGGCCACAGCCCTGGCAGCCGCAGCCCTGGCTGTGGCAAGAGAGGATGCAATATTGGCAGGTTCCAGGGCCAGACCGCAGGCAAGCACCCGTGGCTCCAGCGCTTCCACCGGGCGCCACTTGCTGTCTGCCTGGTCAAAAAAACCAAACTGGTCCAGATCGGCCCCAAAGATTTGTGCCAGGTCCGGGGGCATGTTCGGGGTCACACCGGTTGCCAGGACAACATAATCCACAGCCGTTTCCATGGACCTGCCCAGGATGGCATCCGACCAGGTAATCTTGCAGCCGTTGTCATCAGGTTCCAGGCAGGGAGGATTGTGCTTTTCATAGGGGAAAAACAGGACACCTGCCTGTCTTGCCTGTGTATACAAGGTCTCCAGCAGCCCGGGGGTCATCATGTCCCGGTAAAAAACATGCACCCGGGAATCCGGGTTCCGGTTTTTTAAAAACAGGGCCTGTTCCAGGGACCGGGGACAACAGACCCGGGAGCAGTAGTTGCGGTCATTCTGCCGGCTGCCCCGGCACTGGATCATGGCCACCCGGACAGGGGTACCGGTATCGATGGTCTTGTTGTCCAGGGCCTGCTGAAACCCCTGCTGGGTATAGATGCCCGGACCGGTTTCACAAGTGGCAATGCCGGGATCAGCCTGGGCTCCCCCCACAGCCAGCACCACCACCCCGTGCCGGACCTGATGAATGGATGATGCGCCTTTACTGCTGTCTGACAGCTCTGCATCACCGGTGCCTGCATCATCTTTGTGTGAAGACATGTCTTCATCTGCACTGCCGGCCGGTGCAAGCCGGGTCTCCCAAAGTCCTGGCCGGCCGGTGGTGCTGTGCACACGGGTCCGGGTGTGGACACGGATGAGGTCATGGGCCAGGACAGCGGCTTTCCGGTCTTCCAGAAAGGCAGTAAGGTCCTGGGAACCCGGGTGCAGCCACACAAGGTTTCCCCCGAGGGCCGGCGATTTTTCCACCAGATCCACTGCAAATCCCCGGCCGGCTATGGCCAGGGCTGCGGTCATGCCGGCGATGCCGCCCCCCACCACCAGGGCACGGGAAAACATGCCACCTTCTTTGCCCGGTTCCAGGGATATAGTTTTCACCCGGGATATGCCGGTGCGGATCTGCCGCACCATAGGCTGGATGGCGAAAGCTGTTTGACCGGCTGCAGGGGCTTTTTCCGCTGCAGGGTCATTTTCGGCTCCAGAGGCTTTTTCTGCTCCAGAGGCTTTTTCGGCTCCAGCAATGATACTGGTTATCACATCCACCCCTGCCACACACTGGATTGGCAGGTCTGCCAGATCAGCCATTCTGTGCAGTTGCTGTTTTTTTACACAAAAAGCGCAGGATGCGGTCACCAGGCGGTTGGCACCGATTTTTTCGATCCCGGCAATCATGGCATCCATGCCGTCTTCCCGGCACAGCCGGTCTGTCATCTCCACTGCAGCCACCTCCGGATCCAGGCGCAGTGCATGGGAAACCGCTTCGGTGTCCAGGGCTTCCTGCACAAGATCCCGGCACCGGCATATTGCCACCATAATCCGGGGCACCTCTTTGGCTATGGTCACAGGCTTGGTGGATGCACTTTTTTCCGACATCTGACAATCTGTCATGTCCGCAGCTTCCATGGCTGACATGGCAGCTGCCGATGCAAGGACAATGGATTCATGGATATCTTTGGGACCGGTCAGGCCGCCGCAGGCAAATATCCCGGGCCGGCTGGTGTGTGCGGGATAAAAAGGTTCCGGCCGGATAAACCCTGATGCATCCATGGCAATGCCATTGTTTTCAGCAAAGGCTGTCCCAGCATCTTTCGGCTGCACCCCCACGGCCAGCACCACCAGGTCAAAAATCTTTTCACATGTTTTTGCAGCCCCGTCCGCCCACACAACCCGGATCCCTGCCCCGGGATCTGTTGTATCAGGGGCAAGGGAATGCACCCTGGACCGGATAAAGGTTACCCCGGCCTGTCGGGCCTGGTCTGCATACAGATCATATGCCTTGCCCGGTGTCCGCAGATCCATATAAAAAATACAGGCATCTGTCACCTGCGGGTACAGGGTTTTTGCAAGCATGGACTGTTTTACCGAAGCCATGCAGCAAAAGGATGAGCAGAATGCATTGCCGTACTGCAGATCCCGGGATCCTGTACACTGGAACCAGGCAATGCGCTGTACCGGCTGTCCTGTGGCCGGGTGTACCAGCGTGTCCAGCCCGGGGCCGGCATGGCTGAGCATCCGCTCGAATTCCAGGCTGGTGACCACCCCGGGAATCTTGCGGTAACCATAGGGGTTGGTTTTCACGTCCGGCGCAAAAAGGTCGTTTCCCCGGGCCAGAATCATGGCATCCACGGTTTCCACCCGGGCCCTGGCAGCTGAAAACGCGGCAAAACAAGTGGACACCATGGCCAGAACCGTGTCCGGTTCAAAAGGTTTGATCACATACTCCAGCGCCCCCTGCTTCATGGCTTCCACTGCTGAATCCACTGCTGCATACGCTGTCATCATCACCACATCCAGATCCGGCTGCAGCGCCTTTGCCCGGGCCAGCAGCTCCACCCCGTCCATGCCCGGCATCTTGATATCGGTGAGCATCATATGAAATGGTGTGTCTGCCATCAATTCCAGCGCTTTTTTGGCCGATGCCGCAGTCCACACCTGGTATCCTTCTTCTGCCAGCCACTCTTTCATGGAGTCTCTGACAATTTTTTCATCATCCACCACCAGGACATGAAAGGTTTCCCGTTCCTTTGCCGCAAATGTGATCGCGCCTGTGGGGCAGGCATCGCGGCAGGCCCTGCAGTCAGTGCAGGTATGCGGGTCAATGGTATAGGCATAAGAAAACGACTGGGGGCAGGGCCGGTAAATGGCCTTTCTGCTGGTAAGCCCCGCATTGAAGGGATCGGCCACATCCACAGGACAAACTGCTTCACACCGGCCGCAGCCGATACACAGGGCCGGATCAACCCGGGAAGCCTGCTGTTTCAAGGCGACCGTGAAACTGCCGGGTTCCCCTTCCACGGAAATCAGGTCTGTGCGCAGACAGGTCTCGATATTTTCATGAAACAATCCCCTGCGCAGGCAGTGCTCAGATGTCTGGTCCCTGTTGAAAAGCGGCAGAAGCCTGCACATGCCGCAGCCGGAATCGGGAAACTGCCGGTCCATCTGTGACAACAGCCCGCCCAGGTGGTCGGATTGTTCCACCAGCAAAACCTGGCAGCCGGCCCGGGCCAAATCCAGAGAAGCGTTGATGCCGCTTATGCCGCCGCCCACCACCATGATTCTTGCCGACTGCTGTGTCATGTGGCCTCCTTGTCACCCATGCCCACGATGTCTGCAAATTCCGCCTCCTGGAAGACAGACAGGGGCAAAGGTTCTGCGTCATCTTTTCCAGGTGTATAGCTGAATGCGGCCTGGACATTCCGGGATACGGATATGAACAGGTCTGCCAGGGGGATATGGCTGGGGCAGGCCAGGGTACACTGCCCGCACCCCACACAGGTGGTGCCGATATGGGCCATACGGGTCATATGATAGAAAACGGTGTCAAAGGGCAGGTGCACCTGCCCCCATTTGCCTGCCCACTGGTGGTATTGAAACGGCTGGTGCACAAACACGTCTGTATTGAATACGCATTCTCTGCAATAACATACAGGACACACATTCCGGCAATTATAGCAGTTGATGCAGGCGGTAAAAAACCGGTGCAGTTTTTCCATGGTTCCTGTCTGGTCCTGAATCTGTGCATCCATTGCCTGGAAAGCTTGTTCATTTTCGGCCCCAAGATTTTTCATCACCGATTTGCGCATGTCCGGTTTTCGTCCTTCATCAAGCTGCAGCTCCGACAAAAAGGCTTCTCCTTTCGGGGTATCAGCCTGCAGATTGATTGCCCCGTCCAGGTCTGATCCAAACAGCAGAACAGACACATCCGCATTCACAGGCCAGGGGGCATCACAGACCTGGCAGGCCCGGGCCGGTGTAAACCCGGCAATTGTTTTTCCGGGATCAGGATACCGGTTCCGGATCCATTCTTCCGGATCCAGGGCTATTGTTTCCCCTTGTTCTGTAAACCTGTCATAATCCTGCCGGGAAAGGGCCGCAGGACAGTCCATTCCCACAATGATCACCTCATCCCGGCTTGCCTGGCTGAGTTTGGTCAATTCAACAAATGCTTTGATTTCACAGGGCCGCAGCCACACAACGGTTTTTTTCCCCGAAGGCTTCCAGGTCAAACGGGAGACCATGCGGCCGGCATTGACAAAAAAAGCCGGCCCTAAAGGAACGGTGTGATGCATGTGATCCGGATGGGAAATCAAGCAGGGTTTGACAGATGCACCCTCTGCAACCTGTGCAGGCACCAGCACCGCATCTGCAGCTTTTTTTTCCAGTACCTGAACAAAAAATTCCTGCAGGGTCTGATTAATGGTGCGGCCGTTTGTGTGCAAACATGAGATCATGGCATTTCCTTTCATATCACCTGCTGCAGCCTGGTCTGGCAGGGACCCATTTTCTTTATTTCAGCGGCAAATTCGGTCATGGTCCGGGCAAACTGGAGCCCGTCACTGGCACCGATCCAGGTGAGGCGCAGCCGCTGGGTTGCAATACCGAAACGGGGCAGAATCTGTTTGAGCAGCTTCATGCGCCGCCTGGCCTTGTAATTGCCGTTCAGATAATGGCAGTCTCCGGGGTGACACCCGGACACCAGAACAGCATCCGCTCCCTCCAGAAAGGCTTTGATCACATACTGGGTATCCACCATACCCGTGCACATGACCCGCACCAGCCGGACATTATCCGGATAGACAAGCCGGGAGGTACCGGCCAGGTCTGCAGCAGTATAGGTACACCAGTTGCACACAAAGGCGATGAGCACCGGCTCAAATTCTGATGGGACAGCGCTTTTTTTACCATTTTTATCCATGACATGGCTGCCTGGACC
>JAABUB010000145.1 GCA_011389575.1 Desulfotignum sp.
CTGTTCTTTCCATGTCTTGATCTCTTGTGTTGCGTCTATTCCCTTCATATTGGGCATGGAGATATCCATGATCACCACGTCGGGCTTCAGGGTTTTTACCATTTTGACAGCTTGAACTCCGTCCGGGGCTGTGCCCACGATTTCAAAATCCGGTTCTTTTTCAAACGCCCTGATGATTCCTTCCAAAACCACGGGGTGGTCGTCAGCAAGAAGGGTTTTTGTTTTGCCGCCGTGCGGTTTCTCGGTACTCTTTTGTTCCATAATATTAATCTCCTCTATACAATACATAATTTCATTCAACCGGTGTCTCCACAGTCACCCGGGTTCCTTTTCCGACCCGGGATGTGATGCGAAACTCACCGCCGACCTGGATTGCCCTCTCATGCATGATGATAAGGCCAAGCTTATCTTTTTCACCTTCTTTGGCAGATATTTTATCATGTTCGAAACCTGGGCCGTCGTCTTCTATGGTTATTGATAAAAATTGGTCATTTCTGGTCAGGTTGACAATAATGTTCTCTGCTCGGGCATGCTTGAGGCAGTTTGTCACCGCCTCTTGAGTGATCCGGTAAACAGCCAGGGCCTTTTCATCATCTATCTGCAAAAAATCCCCTTGTGTATGAAGATTAAATCTGACGTTGGAATTCTTTTTCATTTTATTCAACATGTTTCTGATGGCCGGAACCAGCCCAAGGTTTTCCAGGATGTGCGGCCTGAGACTGCCTGCCAGCCAGCTGATATAATCCATCGATTCCATGATGCTGCTTTGTATCTGGACTAGTGCATCTGCCTTGATGGGAGCATGTTCGCTTGCATCTATAACATCATCGAGATCCATATTGAGTTTTGCCAGTATCTGTCCGACATCGTTATGAAGAGACTCGGCTATCGCCCGGCGTTCTTTTTCCAGGATCTCCACCAGCTTTTTTGATAAATATTTACGTCGTTCCTGCGCTTTCAGAATTTTTTTATTCTGCAATTTCAGATCGGTCTCGAATTTCTTGCGCTTCTCGACCTCCATTTTCAATGCTTCATTCAGCTTTTCCAATTCAGCTGTGCGTTTTTGAACCTGTTCCTCCAGTCCATCCCGGGATCTGCGCAAATCCGTTTCCATCTGCTTGCGGTCAGTGATGTCATGAAAGATACAATGGGTCTGCTGAAAATCTCCTTTTTTATCCCTGCTTATCTTTCCGGTAAAAGAAACCAGAATGAGGGTTCCATTTTTTTTGACCATTTCAAACTCAACCCCCAGAATTTCTCCGATGGACTTAAACCGTGGAAAATTTTCTTTGAAATGATCCCGCCAGTCAGGATGCAGAAAATCAGCAAAGGATTTGCCAATGACTTCTTCTCTGGTATATCCAAGGGTAACCAGCCAGGTTTGGTTGACAATAATAAAATGGCCATTTTCATCCAGTGATTGATACCCAAGGGGAATTTTTTCATAAAGCGTCTTGAACAAGCTTTCGTTTTCCCGCGACGTCTCCTTGGATGATTTGTACTCGGATTCAATTTTTTCCAGTTCCTGGACCCGTCTTTCCAATTCTTCATAGGTGGGTTTCACTGTCATATTAGGCCCTACCAAATGTCCGAAAGATGCATTTTTTGATGTTCCAAATATTACTGGCTGAGAATACAGCTTTTGAGTTTACTTGAGCACACCTTGCAGTAAGATGCAGCTTTCCAAAATTCAAGTATCTTGCATAAATTTTTAAGATACTCAACAATTCATGTTTTTTCAGAAGATAATACCTTCTGGTGTATTGAATGGCAACCACAATATATGGTGGTCCCGATCCAAATGCCGAAAATAAAGTATAGAATATATAAAGACTCGTATGTGAGCAGACCAAATTAAGCCTTGAGGTGTGGACTGCTACTTGTTGGACTCGAGTTTTAGGTTTGAAATTTCCAGCAGACTTTCCCTGTCAGTCCAATTTATTCAATTGTCATATTTTGTGACCTGCTTGCTGTGGGTTCAAGATAGTTCAACGCATAGGAATTGAAGGGTTGCAAAACTTATAAAGACTGGATAAAAAAGCTCATGGAATTTCAATTTAGAAAGCCAGAAGGGTATGCAGATCCGAATCCATTAAGCCCTCAGAAAAAATGGAATCCGATAATAACTGCTTTCATGAAAGATCAGCTCGAAGAATGAAAAGTATTGTGGACCTCGAAAAGGAGAGAAAAGATGTCTGAACCAATAGAAATCCTTCGTGGAGTTGTACATCCTTGGTATTGCGATGCATTTGGACATATGAATGTTCGCTGGTACAGTCATTTTTTTGATGATGCCGCATTTCATATATGGCCACTGTACTGGGGGAGTCACAAAAAAATGCTGGACGAATTTGGTATTCATACGGTGGTGGCCTCAGCAACAATAAAATTTCAGAAAGAGCTGGTAACAGGAGATTTGATTTTAGTGGATTGTCTACTAACCCGTATTGGCCGAAAAAGCTGCACTTTTACTGAGCGAATGCTGCATGTAGACACAAAGGAGGTACATGCCACCTACGAAACTGTGGAGGTTTTCTTTAACCCACAAACACGCAAATCAACAGAAATACCAGTGGTAATCAAGCGGGCTCTTGATTCTGCGACAAAGATTGCATCACATCAGCATTGATTTTTTGATTGAGTTGTCCACCCCATGTGCAAGGACCCGGCCAGTTCAGAAAATGGCAGGAAAAAAGCCGGTATTCCATTACAGTAATAATTGAACTGCCGACATCCGTAATGTTTTCCGATGGGCGCAAAGATGTCATGAGATTGCTACACCAAGTCGTTGCCGGAGTTGAAAAAAAGGCCATTGAATTTGGATTCAGCCAGTCCAGAGCCTTTGCCGGCGGATCATGCAAACAATTATTCTGTGAAGAAAACAAAACGTGCTGTGTAGTGGCAGACAAGCTCCCGTGCCGCCATATGAAAGAGGCAAGGCCTTCCATGTCCGGATTTGGTATTGATGTCATCCAGTTGATGAACACGTCAGGATGGCCGGTTGTAAAGACAAAGCAGAACAAAGGCGGTCCAGAAAACTCAAGCTGGGTGGCTGGTCTGGTTTTGGTCGCCTAAACGGTTTAAAGATATTTATTTTTGTCGGGCCGAATCAATATTCAGACAGGTGTTGACTTCTATCTGTCAGGGCATGAATTCCATACCGATTTCAAACTCGGCCCGAAAGTCCGGGAAGGGGCTGTTGGTAAATTCATCTGGTTTTTTATTTTCCTGGGTTTTCCTATATTTTAAACTGTCCCACCATGGTTTTCAGCTCTTTGGCCCTGACCAGGGCCAGAAATTTTCTGAGCAGAACGTTTTCCGCTTTCTTATGTACACGATGAGATTCAAATACTGTAACGCTTCTTACTCTGTTGGGCTATGGTGGGATCCAATTGAAAAACCGTTGAAAACCGCCGGGATCAGAAGTTAACTCTTGCCCCTTTGCTATATGCCGGCGGTGGTGATGAGTTCAGAGGCTTCGGATGCCAGTTTCAGCAGGATGGCAATGTATTGCCTCTCAATGGCTGCAAGGGAATATTCTCTGGCTGGAAAATCCAGGCTGACTGCACCGGCAACCGTTCTGGTCTGGTAATTCATCATGGGGGCGCCGATGCTGATTATGCCCGGGATGTATTCTTTATTGTTAATGGAATACCCCCGGGTTTTTGTTTCCTGGATGTCTGCTTTGATTTCATCAAGATCAACAAGGGTGTCAGGGGTCAGTTTTACCGGCTTGAGAATGGAAAAATACTGGTCCAGATCCGCTTTTGCAAGATTGGCCAGGATGATTTTGCCCATGGCCCTGGCATATAATTCATCCATAATGAGCGGCAGATGAAAGGAAACCAGGTTGGGCATTTCCCGGCGGTAGAGGGAGATCAGCTTGAATCCGTCAATCAGGGCCGAATCAATGGATATGTGGTGTTCAAAAAAGGTCTTGTCAATAATGGGCTTGATGCCCTGGTAAATATCAAATCCGTGAAAACATTCATGCCCCATTAAAAACGCTTTGGGGCCCAGGCGAAGGGATTTGTCATTGACGCTTTTGCGCAGGTATCCAAGCTGGACAAGGGTGTTTACCAGCCGATAGGTGGATGTTTTATTGATGCCGGTAAGGATGGATATTTCCGTCAGGGACCTGGAGGGATGTTCCCTGCCAAACAGGCTTAAAACGGAAAGTCCTTTTTCCAGGGTTTTGGAAAAATACTGGTTTGGGTTCTTGGTCATAACATGTCCTGGTTTCTGTGTAATTGTTGACCGGATAGTAACACAAAATTTCTAAAATAAAATTTTCTTTACACATTTTTTTTAAATTACTAACAATATCAAGCAAAAAATATAAAAAAAACTATTGATATCATAAATAAACTTTTTTAAATTCAAAAATAGAATGTTTGTTACTATTATAGTAATTTAATGAACATTACAATCAAATCGTAAAAAAGGGGGAAGTTGTCATGAAAAAATTGTTCGCTTTATTAACACTGGCCGTGGTTGTATTTTGTTTTACAATGCCTGCCCAGGTATTTGCAGCAAAAGTATTGAAACTGGGCCAGCAATGGAATGATATCCTCAAAAAAGAGGCCGGTATAAGGATCCTGGCATGGACCTATTCCAATTTCCGTCATTTGACCAATTCCAAACGCAAAATCACCAGTATGGCTGATCTGGAAGGGCTCAAGGTCCGGGTTCCCCAGAATGCATTGATGATCGCATCCTACGAGGCCTGGGGTGCGAATCCCACCCCCATGGCATGGCCGGAAACCTTTACCGCGCTGCAGCAGGGCGTGGTGGACGGCCAGGACAATCCCTATATTGTCAACTACACCATGAA
>JAABUB010000146.1 GCA_011389575.1 Desulfotignum sp.
AGGCCCATCTGCCTGGAACAGATCCGGATCTGCTGCTTTGAAAACCCGGCATCCAGCAGCGGGGATACAAATCCCAGTTCCACGGCAGCCTGCATGCCCGGCCGGAAATCCGCCATATCATCTGTGTTCACGCCGTGCACCAGATGGGTTATACCGGCCTTGTCTGCGGCATCTTTTATCAGGGAAAACACCATTTTTTTGCAGTGATAGCAGCGCTCAGGGAAATTTTCCACCACCCGGGGCGCCTGGAGGATATCGGCAGGCAGAACCAGGTGGTCCACCCCCAGGCCCTGTGCCACCTGCCGGGCCCGCTGGATCTCCTCTCTGGTTACAAATGCTGAATCCACGGTCACCGCTATCAGGCGCTCCAGACCCGATGCAGCTGCCACGGCCAGAAGAAAGGTTGAATCCACCCCGCCGGAAAAAGCCAGAGCAACGGTTTTCAGATTTTTTAAACCAGCCTTGAGCACCGGTATTTTTTCATCACACACCCGGTATTGCGTTTCTTTTAACATGCATACCTCTTTACCAGATTTCATTTGCCCGAATCAAGTCCGCATCACACATCCAAATATTTGCTATAGTAGCGTGCGCTTCTATGGGAGCCCCTGGTGGTGTCCTGTGACGGGCACAGGACACCACCAGGGGCGGGGCTTGGGACAGAGTGCTACACAGAACGATCGAAAACCTGGCATGCTTATGGCAAATATCCAGCTCACATGTATGGCAAATGCCCAGAAAATCCTTGACACGTATGGGTCTTTGGTGTATATACCCCGGACATTCAGTTATGGTGGGTGATCGTCCAATGGCAGGACTACGGACTCTGACTCCGTCAATCTAGGTTCGAATCCTAGTCACCCAGCCAACAATATCAAGGGTTTTCAGCTTCGGTTGTAAATCCTTTTTTGTTTTTCCCCGCCCGTTTTCGGGTTTTTGGGTCGGAGCGAGGCAACTGATTGGAAAAAGCACATTGACATGTAACCATTAAAAGGTTACGTTAAAAACGAATCCTATACTGGCATAATAACTGATATACCAAAGGTGCAATTTGGGTTGGCGCGTTTTTTTCCGGAAAAAAATTGAAAAGAATGCCTTAAAGATGCCGATTAAGGAACAAAAAATCTTTGCGAACCTTGTTGAAGATCTCGCGTATAAAGGGCCGCTACGGTATGAATGGCCGAACTTCAGCAAACTTGGCAAAAATCAATATCATTGTCATCTTTCATATTCATGGGTGGCATGCTGGCGGATGGAAGAACAATATCTGGAAATTGAGGTATATTATGCAGGTAGTCGTGAAAAGGCCCCATATTAAAATGGAGGGGGAAATTTCCCCTGAGCTTATCTCTTTTTTGAAAGAAAGGTACGGAGACATTGATGTAATCGAAAACGAAGAGGATGAGCTGGTGGAAATCATGAAAACGGACTGGTATCGAGATATCCGCGCCCGGACCTCACCTGGTGAAAACTTGCGGATATATCGAAAACTCCACGGCCTTTCACAAAAAGAATTGGGTTGCAAACTGGGCCGGTTTACCCGTCAAAACATTTCCAACATGGAACGGGGTCACCGCCCAATCAGCAAAGCTGCAGCCAAAAAATTCGCAGAACTGTTTGCGGTTTCCGTTGAAAAATTTATATGAGTGGTAGCGCTTCGGACCCCTTGTAGATGAAGGAAAGCCCCGGACATCAAACCGGCCCTTGTAGACGACGACATGATTTCATTTCAATAAAGCGGATGACAGCCGGACCGGAAGGGTGCTGAATGTCCCGGTCCGGCATAAATAGTTATGATGACCCGCCAAAGACTCCATAAGAACGGGATCAAGGGGTTTCAGATTTGGTTGATAATCCCTTTTTCATTTCTAAATTCCGCGCACCTGCTGCGTACGCACTTTTTTTTATGGTCTCAGCCGGGAAATAAATTCTTCCGGTGTTTCAGCAGGCAGAGAACAGGTGCCGTTTTCACATACATAGGCAATGGCCCTGCCATGGGCTGCTTTTTTTCCGGCAGCCAGGGGAATAATTTTTGCATTGGCAGCAGCCTGTTTTTCATCTGCAGTCACCAGAATCCGGTTGGGAATAAACTGCTCCCGGAATTTGTCCACAAAGGGCACTGCTGCATCAGGGGTCTCAGTGGGGGTAATCAGAATAATTTCCGCTGGTGTATCAAAATAATAATCCACGGCCAGAAGCATCTCAGACAAAGCAGAAGGGGTATCGGTCAGCCGCTGATAAAATGTTTTAAATACGTTTTCCGCCCGCATCCGGAACTGATCGTCGGTGGTATAGGAATGAAGCCGCAGAAGGTTTAAAGCCGCCACTGCATTGCCCGAGGGTGTAGCACCGTCATAAAAAGGTTTTTCCCGGGCAATGAGGGCTTCATGATCGGTGCCGGTGGTAAAAAAGCCACCGTTTTTTGGGTCTTCATAAAATTTTTTCAATACATCATCCAGTGCCAATGCTTTTTTCAGCCACCAGATATCATGGTCCGTTTCATACAAGTCAATCAATGCGGCAATGAAAAAGGCATAATCCTCCAGAAACCCATTATGCCGGGCCTGACCGTCTTTATAACTTCTGTAAAGCCTGCCGTTGATATACAAATGATCCAGTATGAAACTGGCCGCAATCTTTGCCTGCAGTGTATATTCAGAATTACCAAATGCCAGGCCTGCCCGGGCAAATGCTGAAATCATGAGCGCGTTCCATGCAGTGAGAATTTTTTCATCCCGCAACGGGGCCGGGCGCTTATTTCTTTCCATGAAAAGCAGTTTTTTCGATTCTTCGATGACAGCAGCCAGATTATCTTTAGACATATGCAGTTCTGCAGCAATGTCTGTACGATTTTTGGGGGTATGAAAAATATAGCGGCCTTCAAAATTCGGTGGCCCGTCTACGGCATAATATTTTTTCACAATATCTGCACGCTCTTTACCCAAAATTGTTTCCAGTTCTTCCGGAGTCCAGGTAAAATACCACCCTTCTTCCATATGGCCGGAAACATTCTTACTGTCCGCATCTGTGGCAGAATAAAATGCACCTTCAGGCGATGTCATATCTCTGCCCGTATATGTAAGAATTTCGTTGACCACCCGCTGAAAATCCTCATTAGCCGTCGTCTGCCAGGCTTCCAGATAAGCCACCGCCAAAAGGGCATTGTCATAGAGCATTTTTTCAAAATGGGGTACCAGCCACTGCTCATCCGTGGAATACCGGTGAAATCCGCCGGCCACATGGTCGTATATTCCGCCCCCGGCCATTTGAAAAAGAGAATTTTCTATCATTTCAAGAATATCCGGATCACGGGTCTTCCGGTAATAGCGCAGCAGAAACCGCACCGGCAGACTGGAGGGAAATTTGGGTGCCCCTAAAAGACCGCCGAATCGGGGATCATAATTTTTACGATAAAATGCAGCTGCTTTCTGCAGTATTTCTTTGCCGGGAAGATGGTTGCCGGATTGGGATACCATGGCCTGACGGATAGCTTCGGTGATTTGCTGGCCCGCCTTTTCCACCCGTCCATCCTGCATATGAAAACTTTGGTTGAGTTTTTCAAGGATGGTGAGAAAGCCGATTGCCGCACCACGGTCGCCGTCCCGGGCCGGAAAATAGGTGGCCCCGTAAAAGGGTTTGCGGTCCGGGGTCAGCCACACGCTCATGGGCCAGCCGCCCCTGCCGGTCAGGGCCTGGACCGCGGTCATGTAGATGGCATCGATATCCGGCCGTTCTTCCCGGTCCACCTTGATGCATACGAAATTTTCATTCAGATACCTTGCAATTTCTTCATCTTCAAATGATTCTTCTTCCATTACATGGCACCAGTGGCATGTGGCATATCCAACGCTCAGGAAAACCGGCCGGTTACGCTGCCTTGCTGTTTCAAAGGGTTCATCTGCCCAGGGATACCAGTTGACCGGATTGTGCGCATGCTGGAGAAGATAGGGGCTGGATTCCAGAAACAACCGGTTGGTGTATCTGGCCCATCCGTCGGGTCGCAGGTGTCTGGTGCGGGGCTGATAATCGGGCCTGCGCAGTGGGGCAGCGTTTTCAAACTTTCGGATCACCTCTGCATCATATGGTTCAGCTCCGGGCTGGGGCGTAGTGAAAAGATCGGTTGACGGTTTTGTTCTGTTGACTGAAGCATTTGTCATGATGATACCTCCCGCAATGACCATAGAATAAAAAATTATGCGGCTGATTGATCTTTTCTTCACAGTTTTACACAAAACCGCATGGCTGGTAAAAAGTAATATAAACCATTTATTGAAAAACGCTACCTGTCAGCATGGTTTTTTGAAACAGTTGATGAATCATGAACAGGAAAAATCCCTTTTAATACTTGACAAACATAATGTGAAACAATAGGTAGATTCTAAACCAAATATAGAAACCAGCTGTCTTTTTTCCTGATTGATAAAATACATACACCCCACTGCACTGAAAGGAAGGCCGGATGGAGGAAATGGAAGAAATATTTGAATTACATGAATCAGAAGGCATTTATATTGATATCGGCACCCAGGTGTATATTGATATTGACGGGGTTGATTTTACGGTTACCAGTATTTTTATCGGCCTTCTGAAAAATGAATTCCTGATTGTCACACTTCCCAGACGGTTCAGAAGTGTTAAAAACAAATTGTATCCAGGCAGCAAAATGGTGGTGAAATATCTGTATGACGGCTGTGTGTTCGCATTCCAGACCAGTGTGATAGAACTCATAACCAATCCTATCCGAACCCTTGCCCTTGAATACCCGAAAATAGTCCAGCAGCGCGAACTGCGCATAGTCAAGCGCAACAATGTGGTGATTCC
>JAABUB010000147.1 GCA_011389575.1 Desulfotignum sp.
GAAATCATCGCGCATATGTATTAATCCTTTGAGCGTACCGGCTTTTCTTCTTAATTTTTTTGTCCCATTCGCCTTTTTCAGATAATAACCTGAAAATCGTACAAAGCGCACACCTTAAATAGAAAACACAACGCCAAACGTCCTAATTATTTGGAAACAGCGGGATAAAAACCAGCCAAAATCACCGTTTAAAAACCAGCCACTCCCTACGATAGACACACCTGTCCGTGTCCGGCTCAAACCAGATTCAAAAGAGCGTGTGTTCAGGCCTGAACAAAAGCCTGCCTATATTTTCAGTTTGTGCCGATGATCACCTTTTTCGATAACTGTCTCCCTCCATGATAAGAATCTCAGAGTTGTAAACGAGTCGGTCGGCAATCGCTGTGGCAACAGTCGTTCCGTCAAAGATGTCTCCCCAGCGGGCAAACGGCAGGTTGGTCGTTATGATGGTGGACCTTTTCCCATGCCGGCCACTGATGACCTGGAAAAACAGGTTTGATCCCTGTCTGCCCAGCGGAAGGTACCCGATTTCGTCGCAGACTAAAAGTTCCTGTGATTGATAAAATTGAAGTTTTTTGAGCATGGTGTGATCATTTTCAGCTGCCACCAGCTGATTGATCATGTCCATGGCGGTTGTAAAAAGTGTTTTCACCCCATTCTGGGTGGCGGCATATGCAATGCACTTGGATAAAAATGTTTTGCCGGTTCCGGGATTGCCAATCAGGATGATATCTTTTTTCGCCTGGATAAATTCCAGATCCAGCAGGTTCAATATCCGGCTTTTCTGCTTTTGGCGCGATTCATGATGGGCAAAATCAAATTGGTCGATGGTGGGTTTTTCTTCCAGTTTTGATTGTTTGAACCGCAGAGCAATCCTGGCTTTTTTCCTGTTTTCGATCTCAATCTCCAGCAGGCGGTCAATGACCTGGAGGGGAGTCAGATTTTTTTGCGCACTTTGCTCCAGGACATCGGGCAGGTTCAGTGCACAGTTTTTCAGTCGAAGTGATTTGAACTTATCGATGACGGTTTCCATTATTTTTTCCTCTTTCGGGTTGATACGTAAAACCTGCTTTAATCAATATTTCTTCCAAAATTATGCCAACCTCACCTCTGCGTTTGAGTTCATCAAGCATCCATTTCTGGATACGGGCATTCACATGAACGCGCTTAAGATGTGATGGCAGTTTGGGTTTTGGTTTTCCTCTATATCCGCCACGCATACATCCGCCTTTTTAAACAGAAAATTCCGATATCCTTGCAGTTCCCGGGTTATAGATAACCGTCCTACGCTTTACAAAAAAAACAGGCGATTCTGCTTATTTTTTCCTCCGTGAAAGGGCCAGTGTATCGTATTCAGCCAGATTGGGCTGTGGTAACCGGATTTGATTCAGATCTTCGTTCTTCAATTCCACTGGACGATGGCGGACGGCGGGTGCCATTTCCTGGTAAAGAATGTTTTCCACATATTCAGATCCATACAGCTTATGGGCCAGCGCTTTTCTGAGAGCATATATCAACGATGATACCCCATATTTGTCCTGCAACTGCAGCAGATGTGCCACCGTCTTTTTCAACGGCTGTGAGGCATCGGTGATTTTTTCCAGATAATCCACGGCTTCCCGGCCCAGGGATATGAAGACCATCATCTGCCTGTCCATCAATATGCGTTTTCTGAGTTTCCGGACCTGTTCCGTGTGTGCCGGCAGATCGATACGCAGTTTTTTTTCCCATTTCCGTGTATGGGCCGCCACCTGTTTTTCCTTGTAGTAGATGGATACGGTCCGACTGTCTGCTTTCAGGGTGACGGTTTTCCCCACCAGCCGGGGCGGGATCGTATAAACATTGGCATCAAAACGGACGCCGAAGTCTTTGTATACTCTGAGAGTTTCTGTTTCACGATAATCGGGCAGCGGGTCCGGCAATGGGTTCAGGGCATCTTTGACAAACCGCTCCGCCGGTTTTTCCCCGGTGGTCTGATGCACCCTCTGGTTGGCAGTGGTATCCAGCCATGCCAGGACCTGGTGATTCACATCATCCAGATCTGTAAATTTTCTTAATGGCCAGAAGTTGTTGCGAAGATACCGGATGCTATTTTCTACTTTCCCTTTTTCATGGGGCGCTCTGATATTACAGGCCTTCGGTGTAATACCAAAATGCCGCAAAAAGTCCAGAAAGGCCTCGTTGAAGCGGATCATGCTGCCCACACGTTCGATCACGGCTGTGACCATATTGTCCACGACCAGTTCTCCGGGCGTACCCCCAAAATACAAAAATGCTGCAGCCAGGCACTGGTGAAGGGTGGCCTGGTTCTGACTGTGGGTGAACACCACAAAAAGCATTCGGCTGTGCGATTCGATCACTGCCAGGGCATACAGCTTTCTTGAACTTTTGCCATAGGTAAGGCTGCCAAAATGCCCCCAGTCAATCTGGAACTGTTCACCGGGCCGGGACTCAAAACGGATAAAGGCCTGTTTTTTGTCCTGCCTTATCTGTTTGAGATAATCCCGGACGATGGTGATTTCGCCGGTAAACCCTTTGACCCGGATATGCTGCAAGACCACGGGTGCCTTTATCTGTGGATAGTCATTTACCATCTCCCGGATCAGATCCCTGTATGGATCCAGCTTTGACACCCGGCCCGGTCTTTTTTGACAGGTGATATCCGGTTGTTCAAGATATTTTTTGACGCTTCCCCTGTCCAGTCCAAGCTGCCTGGCAATCTGCCGGATGGAAAACTGCATGTTGTTCAACCGGTGAATTTCAAAAACGGTCCGCTTGTCTATCATCTGGCTGCCCTCCCCAATGTTTTATGAGCATTTGCCGGCAGGGAAAGGACCTGGAACAACGTGCCGTCATATGTGATCAGGTCTTTGTGGATCAGGCTGCTTCTGGCAAAAAGATAATCCTCTTCCACCAGGCCCAGAATGGAACAGATGCTCCGGTCACTGTAAAACGATAACCCGTGCTTGTCCGAAGCCAGGACCAGAAACACATAAAGCGCCAGTTCATGGTGGGTCAACGCCTGTAAGAATCCACCTGTCAGAAACCGGTGGGGAATAAAACAAAAGCTTTTGTCTATGCTGCGGACCCGGCCTGGAGATAATATTTTTTTCCGTATCATGACACCCTCCTTTAAAAAAAGGTTTTTGATCCGGGTGTAGCATAAAAAAATATCTCCTGTCCCCGAGTCCATCTTTGCAATTATCCGGGATCGCCCGGTATGGCTGCGATAAAAATTTTTACCGCGTCCATCTTTGCAATCTTCGGAACCAGCCAAAACTCACCCAAAAGCCCGTTTACCAAGGGTTTTCTCGCGTCCATCTTTGCAATACCGACATGACGCGGCGTATCCAAACCCTTGTCACTTGGAGCTTTTGCCCTGTTCCTGATTTGCTGGAGGACACAGTTTCTGGCAGCTTTTTCCGGATTTCGGGAACGATAGCCTTTCCAGTAGTTCGGATTGTTCGCAAGCCATTTGTTGTTGGACAGTTGCTGACCTTGTGCATATTCAGGGTCGTTTGCCAGCTTCTGCCTTTGCCATAAGGCCTTCCTGGCACGCTGGCAGAATGGAGCGGAGCAATAGCTTTGAAGGATGTTTCGCGGTTTAAAAAAAATGCTGCAGCCCAGACAGGGGATAGGGTCCATGCTCCCTCCAAGTAACGGTTACAAGGCGAATTAAATGGAGGGAATTATATATGATTTTAAAATCGTTTAACGGAAGTAAAAGATCAGTGGCTGGATAACAATCCTTGAAATTGGCCGGGAAAAAATCCCTGAAAATGGCTGGGAATTAAATCCCCGGTCCCATAATTATTTGAAAATCCATGCTTTTCCTTTGACTTTTTAACGTGTTTGTATTATATTTATACGAACACTTTAAAAGGGGGTTTTTGCATGGCTAAACCAATAACAGGAAAAACTCACATCGGTGAACGGCGTGAAAAGCGTCCGAATGGGGATATTTACGTCTATGAACGGGTTACAGCCTACGACGAAAAAACCAGAAAGACCTATACGGTCAGTCAGAAACTCAAAGGGAAAATCAAGGCTGGAACACAAAAAATTTTGCCGACTCGTCCGAAAAAACATAAAGGCGAAGGAGGCCTTGTCGATGCAACACGTCGGCATACCGGCCTCACGGACATACTGGAATGGGTTGGCAAGGTTTCCGGCATTGATAATGATGTATGTGCTTCATTCAGCGAGGGTGATGCGGCAAAGATACTTTCTATCGCGCGCTACTGGATTGGTTCCGGTGGCAACACGCTGCCACGTCTTGAGAGTTGGCAGGTGATGCACCCTCTTCCATATCGTGAAGCGATCACTGAGGACGTCTATGGTAGCCTGTTTAAGGATATTGGTCGCAATGAGGAAGGCGTTCATCGCTATTTTTCAGCTC
>JAABUB010000148.1 GCA_011389575.1 Desulfotignum sp.
TCATTGGTGTAACAGGCAGGGTGATCACCGGTAATTACCTGGAGCAAGGTGGATTTGCCGCTGCCGTTGGGGCCGGTGACAAGGGTATGGTCTCCCTGGTTCACCACCAGATCCAGGTCCGTAAAAACAGGCTGTCCCTGGTATCCGGCACAGCCTTTGTAAAGCTGGATCAGACATGCATTGCGCAGTTTTTCACGCGCCTGGTTTTGTGTTTTGTCCAGATCCTGCACTCTGGCTGTAAAACCAGCTCTGGCCGGGTTGCTGCAGATGGTGGAAAGCACCTTTTCTGCAGGTCCCTGGGCCTTGACGCTCCCGTTGTCAACAATTGCCAGATGGGTGGTCCAGGAGGGAATATCTGCCTGGTTATGAACAAAAAGCAAAAGCTGAATTTTTTGACAGAACAGGTGAAACAGTGCCTTGTCCAGTTCTTTGCAGCTGTCCGGGTCAAGTCCTTCAAAAGGGGCCTGGATCACGAGACAGGAAACGCCTCTGGTGATCTGGGAGAGGATCATCAATTTTCGGGCCTGGCCCGAAGAAAGCTGACGATAGCCCTGGTCCAGGCAGGCGGTCATGCCCAGGGCCTGTATCAGGCGGGTATAACGGTGTACATCTTTCAAAAAATCGCGTGCCGGCGTTCCCGGATCCAGACGGTCCAGAAAATCGGTCTGATCGTTTTTGAGTTCTGCTTCATAGATCTTCTGCTGGTCTTTAAAAGAAACCACCCCCGGTTTTTCAGGCATCTTTGGTGTATCCACTGCAGCGTCAATTTTTTGTTCTGATACAAGCCTGAAAAAATCCGCGATACCCGAGCGGTTGGTTCCCCAGATGCACCAGGCCTGGCCGGGCAACGCCTGGAACCGGCTGATATACATATTTTTGGTTCTGGCATTGATAATTTTCATGCACCCCATTCAATCAGGAACCAGCGCTGATGGCAAGGCAAAATCATGGCAGACAAAGATTTCATCTTGTTGCCGCAATATGGTATAACACCCATGCCCTGACGGGCACAACAAAGTATGAAAGAGCTGTTAGCTTTTAGCCTTTAGCTTTTAGCTGAGTACTGACGGCTGACGGCTTTCATATAACCCCCCGAAAGAGATGACAAAAGTCATATGAGACATAGGAGGAAAAAAAAATATTACCATGGACAGCGCGTGCGGAAAACGGATTTATGTGGATATGGATGATGTACTGTCCAGGACAACCGACACCTATGCACAGATTGTTGCACAGGAGTTCGGCAAACAAGCCCTGTTTGAGGACCTGGTTTCTTTTGATCTGAAAAAATCCTTTGGCCTGACAGACAAAGAATTTCACCATTTTTTCGACCTGGTTCATCAGCCGGAAGTGCTTTTGTCCTATGAACCTGTGGAAGGCTCTTTATCTGTTTTGTCCAGGTGGGCAGAACAGGGACATCATATAGATATTGTCACCGGCCGGCCGTTTTCTGCCAGAGAGGCATCACTGGCATGGCTGGATGCATACAAGGTTCCCTATGCCGCGTTCACCATGGTGGACAAATACAACCGCACCGCCAATGTTCGGTCCACCGTTATCACCAAAGACCAGCTTATGCACAGACGCTATGACATGGCAGTGGAGGATTCCCGGGAAATGGCGATTTTTCTGGCTGACCGCCTGACTGTTCCTGTGATATTGTATGACCGTCCCTGGAATGCGCAGTTTTTGGACCACAAAAATATCCGGCGGGTCTGCTCCTGGCAGGAAATTACGCTTTCCCCACATACATGCCGTCATAATCCAGGGTAGAAAGAGGGGTGTCATCAGAGTGAAGCCCGGCCGCTACAACCTTTCCGATAAAAAGTGTGTGGTTGCCCGGCTGGTGCTGTTCCTGCACCTGTAATTCAAACCACGCCAGGCAGTTTTGTAAAACAGGCACCCCTGTTTTTCCATTCTCCCAGACAATATCTGAAAATTTTTTCACCGGATCAGGTCCCTTGAACCTTGCGAGCAGGTCTTTTTGGGACTGCGCGATAATGTGCAGCCCGAACACCCGGCTTTTGACGATCATGTCATGGGAATACCGGTTGGGATGCACTGCCGCCATAATCAGCGGCGGGTCATAAGACACCTGTGTCACCCAGGAGGCGATCATGCCGTTGATCGCATCATCTTTTTTCGTGGTCAACACATAAATGCCGTATATCATATGCCCGAAAGCTGCCTGCCATTGCTGTTCCATATCATACCCCTTATCTGTGTGTTGAAACTTTCACCTCTCTGCCCAGCTTGAACATTGCGGAAAACCGCATCACCGGTCTGTCCTTTTCATCGGACACCACGGCATTTCCCTGCACCTGCCGGTCTTCCAATAATTTCACCTCTGCCCTGGCAACAAGGACCCCTTTTGTCACCGGCCCCAGAAATTCAGCGTTCAATGAAATGGTCCCGAACCGGCTGTCCAAAGGAAGGATGCTTTTGATGGCCATGGCCACGGCCGTATCTGCCAGGGTGACAATGGCACCGCCATGGGCCAGTCCCTTTCCCTGGGCCAGCTGATACAAAAAGGGCATGGTCAGATAAGACCGCCCGTCCACAGCCTCGACAATCTCGATCCCCAGCAGTTTTTCAAACGGTGCGCAGCTGATCCACTGATCAAGGGTGACCTGGTGCGGCCCGGTATGCAACTCCTCAGATGCCATATTTTTCTATCCTAATCATTCATATTCCGCCATATATTCATTGAGTCTTCTTCTATATTGGCATTTATTCAAATTTTTCTCAATATATCAGATGCCGTCCTGAGATACCTCCTCTCCAGACAATTTTCGGTGATGAGGATCTGGATTAATTTTTTCATCCATTTTTCTCTTTATTTTTAAAATAAAAATCGGGTATGATGTAACCTTTATTTCCAATACATATATTTTGCAGGGAGTCATGATTGTGGAAGAAAATATCATTCGTTTTGCCGGCCGCATGGACCAATTGCCGCCATATCTGTTCGGCATGATCAACAAGATGAAAATGGAAAAACGGCGCAGGGGCGATGATGTCATCGACCTTGGGATGGGAAAT
Source organism: Desulfotignum sp. (assembly GCA_011389575.1). GTDB lineage: Bacteria > Desulfobacterota > Desulfobacteria > Desulfobacterales > Desulfobacteraceae > Desulfotignum. The sequence goes on from JAABUB010000148.1 coordinate 3,043, forward strand.
CCCATGGATCCCACCCCGGATGCGGTGATCGAAAAACTGGTGCAGGTGGCCAAAGACCCCAAGTCTCACCGGTATCCGGAAACCTCGGGCATGCCCCACTTGAAAAAAGAAATCGCCAAATATTACAAGCGGCATTATGACATCGATCTGGATGCGGAAAAGGAAACCTATTTCACCATCGGCTCCAAAGAAGGCATTTCTCATTTGTGCCTGGCTATCATGGGGCCGGGGGATTCGGTACTGGTGCCGGCGCCGGCCTTTCCCATCCATATCTATGCCGCGGTCATTGCCGGGGCCAATGTCATGCGGATTCCCATTGCACCGGAACAGGGGTTTTTAGACCGGATCATCAACATCTGCGAATCCTGCTACCCCGCACCCAAAGTGCTGATGCTCAACTATCCCCATAACCCCACCGGGGTGGTGACGGACACTGCGTTTTTTGAAGAAATCGTGGCCCTGGCCAAGCGGTTCAAATTCATGGTGATCAATGATTTTGCCTATTCCATGATCACCTTTGACGGATACAAAGCCCCCAGTTTTTTAGAGGCTCCCGGGGCCAAGGATGTGGGGGTGGAATTCGGCTCGTTTTCCAAATCATACAACATGGCGGGCTGGCGCATCGGTTACTGCGTGGGAAATGAACAGATCGTCAAGGCTCTGGGCCAGATCAAGGGATATTTTGACTATGGTATATTCTCGGCCATCCAGGTGGCGGGTATCATTGCCCTGCGGGACTGTGATGACACTGTCCCGGTGCTGGCCAAAACCTATGAAACCAGACGGGATGTGCTGTGTAACGGCCTGTCCCGCATGGGATGGGATATCACCCCGCCCAAGGCAGGCATGTTTGTGTGGGCAAAAATCCCGGCACCCTTTGACAAAATGGGGGCCATGCAGTTTGCCATCGAGATGATGAACCGGGCCAATGTGGCGGTTGCCCCGGGCACCGGGTTCAGTGAGGAAGGCGAAGGGTACCTGCGCCTGGCCCTGGTGGAAAATGAGGAGCGGTTGCGCCAGGCCATGCGGCAGATGAAAAAAGCCATGGATTCCCTGGCAGCAGAATTATAAAAATTAAAAGACCTGATAACCGCTTTTTTTGGTTATCAGGTCTTTTTTTATATAGGTATTATTCACAAAAGGATTCTAATAATCCAGAGATGACACCTCCAGCGCATGTTTCTGGATAAAGTTGCGCCGG
>JAABUB010000016.1 GCA_011389575.1 Desulfotignum sp.
TTCAATGATTTTTTTGGATGACAGAATCGGGCCGGTCACCTCTATGATCCCGATATTTGCCCGGGATTCCTTATAGGGGGCGGCTGTGTCCATCATCTTTGCACTTACAAAGATAAGGGCCACCACCCCTAAAAACATGGCAGTACCGCAGCAGGCCATCATCAACAAAAAAAACAGAACCGGGTGTCGTCGTGAAAACATACCTCTTATCCCCAAAAAAAACGGGCCGGATAAAATCGTATTTTACCCGGCCCTTGTTTAGTATCAAAAAACCCTGTGTGTGTTACAGAAAAAAAACAGTTTTATTCATCTTCTTTATTATTTTCCTGGGCTTTGTTGGCTTCAATCTGCTCCTGAATATTGGAGCGCAGGATCTCTCCAAAAGAAGAAGTGGCAGGTTTCATGTTCTTGGCAAATTCTTCCAGGTATCTGTCATCATCATCATCTTCCAGACGCTTGATGGAAAGTCCGATACGTCTTTCATCAGAATTGATGTTCATTACCTTGGCTGTGATGGTATCACCCACCTGGTAGTGGTCTTTGGGGCTTTTGATATTTTCCTTGCTGATTTCAGATACATGGACCAGGCCTTCAATGCCCTCTTCCAGCTCCACAAACACACCAAAGTCTGTGAGATTGGTGATCACACCGGAGATTTCCTTGCCCACTTCATACCGCTGTGCCACTGTTTCCCATGGATCTGACTGGGTCTGCTTGATGCCCAAGGAGAAGCGCTCATTGGCCTTGTCAATATCGAGCACCACCGCCTGAATGGTGTCACCTTTTTTGTACACCTCAGACGGATGTTTGATGCGTTTGGTCCAGGAAATATCGGAAATATGCACCAGGCCGTCAATATCATCGTCAATGCCGATGAACAGGCCGAATTCCGTAATGTTTTTAATTTTTCCTTCAATGATGGTGCCCACCGGGTATTTCTGGGAGATAACTTCCCAGGGATTTTCCTGGGTCTGTTTGATGCCCAGAGAAATACGGCGGTTGTCGGGTTTGAGATCCAGAACAACGGCTTCCACTTCTTCTCCCACCGTTACCATCTGGGATGGATGGCGGATTTTGCGGGTCCAGGACATTTCACTCACATGGATGAGCCCTTCCACCCCTTCTTCCAGTTCTATGAATGCACCATAATCGGTGAGGCTGACCACTTTTCCCACAATTTTTGAACCAATGGGGTACTTGTCCACTGCCGTGGTCCAGGGATCGGGTGTGAGTTGTTTCATGCCCAGAGATACCCGTTCCTTTTCAAAATCAAAGGACAAAATTTTAACCGTTATTTTATCACCCACGGAATACAGTTCCGACGGATGTTTCACCCGGCCCCAGGAGATATCTGTAATGTGGAGCAGTCCGTCCACACCGCCCAAGTCCACAAAAATACCGTATTCCGTAATATTTTTAACAATACCTTCCATGACCTTGTCATTTTCAATGGCCTGAAGGGTGGCTGCACGCAGTTTTTCACGTTCGGCTTCCAGCAGCACCCGGCGTGACAGAACAATATTGTTGCGTTTCTTGTTGTACTTGAGGATCTTGAACTCATAGGTCTTGTTGACCATTTCATCCATATTGCGTATGGGGCGCAGATCAGCCTGGGATCCGGGCAAAAATGCCTGCAGTCCGATATCAACGGAGAAACCACCCTTGACCCGGTTGGTGATAACCCCTTCGATGGTACCGTCTGCATCATATATTTCCTTGATGGCATCCCATACCTTGACTTTCTTGGCTTTTTCACGGGATAAAAGAACGGTTTCCTCTTCCTCATCCCATACCTCAATCATTACCTCAAAGCGATCATTGAGTTTGACATTGACATTGCCTTCCTCATCAATGAATTCCTGAATAGAGATCCGCCCTTCGGATTTGTATCCCACATCCACCAGCACCATATCACGGCCCACGGATATGACGGTTCCGGTAACCACCTGACCTTCTTCGAATTTTTTCAGGCTGGATTCATAAATACCCAGAAGTTCTTCCATTGACTCTTCACCGGTAAATTCATGGCCGGACATGGAAGAATCATCCTGTTCATTCTGTTCTTCAGGTTCTTGCCGGGCTTCGTCCTGGGCATCAAGTTCTTCTTGTGCCGCAAATTCACTTTCCTGTGTCTGTGTTGTTTCAGTATTCATGTCTTGATTTTCGTTTTCTTCAGTAATGTTGTTCATTAATGGTATTCCCCCTAATCGAATTTAGTTACCTGTCCTCATTGGGTCAAAAAGAACAAGTACAAGTTGCCTTTATAGCAATAAAAAAAAATAAAATCAATAAAATATTCTTATGTTTTGATTGATTTTACAGATATGCGTGCATCTTCTCCACTACCTGCCTGGGTGTCAGATAAGAGGCATCAATGTGGATGGCGTCAGGGGCCGGCTTCAAGGGAGCCTGGGCCCTTAAGGTATCGTCTGTGTCACGCTTCTGGATTTGTTCTTTGACACAGGAAAACTCTTTTTTTTCATCCTGTATTTCATCATAGCGCCGTCTGGCCCGCACGGACAGATCAGCAAAAAGATAAAACTTGACCGTGGCATCCGGAAAAACCACAGTGCCCATATCCCGGCCTTCAAAGACCGCATCCTGCTGCCGGGCGATCCCGCGCTGGAGCTCCAGCAGGGCCGATCTGACAGCGGATTTGGCAGAAGCGGCAGATGCCAGCATGGTGATCTGGGGTGTCCGGATACGGGGGGTGATATCTTTTCCAGAAGAAAACAGCCGCAGACCATCTTTTTCTAAACCAAAACGCAGGTCAAGGGTAGACAAAAATCTTTTCAGGGCAGCATCGTTTTCCCAGGTAATATTCTGCTGAATAATTTCATAGGCAACCCCCCGGTAAAGGGCCCCGGTATCAACCCGGACACATCCCAGGTCTTGGGCCAAAAGCTTGCTGACCGTTGTTTTTCCGGCCCCTGCCGGTCCGTCAATTGTGATGATGCGGTGGCGCATGTCTGTTTATCCTTGCTTGGTTTTCAAAAAAGGTTCAGGCATCTGATTTCAGAACATTTTTCAATGCAGTAATAAATGCCTGGTTTTCTGAAAAAATGCCTGCGTTAACCCGCAAAAACGAATCAAACCCGTATGATTTCATGGACCGGACAATCACGCCCTGACCGAGCAGTTTGTGAAAAATTTCTGTGGCATCGGTTTTGACATCCACCATCAGGAAATTGGCCTGGGTGGGCAATGGCTTTAACCCCATGGCGGACAGCTCGGCAGTTAAAAAATCAACACCCTGGTGAATGACATCAATGCTGTGTTCCAAAAAAACCTGGTCGGCCAGGGCGGCCTTTGCCGCTGTCTGGGCCAGGCCGTTGACATTGAAGGGCTGACGGATCCGGTTGAGTATCCGGGCTGCTTCTTTGTCCATGATGCCGTACCCGATCCTGAACCCGGCCAGGCCATAGGCTTTGGAAAATGTTCTCAACGTCACGATTCTGGGATCCTGCAACGGTTTTTCCAGGGAATTGAATACATCCGGGTTCCTGACAAACTCCATATATGCCTCATCCACTACAATGAGCACATCAGAAGGAATTTTTGCCGCAAACTCCTGGAAAGCATCCCTGGAAATGATACTGCCGGTGGGGTTGAAAGGATTGGTGACAAATACCATCCGGGTGTGAGGAGATATATTTTGGGCTATTGCACAAAGATTGGTATCAAATCCGTCCAAAGGCACCATCACCGGTACCCCTTTTGCCGTTTTTACACTGATTTCATACATGAGAAAAGAAGGCAGGGGCATCAGGGCCTCATCCCCGGGGTCTAAAAAAGCATGGGCCAGAAGGGCGATAAGATCGTCAGACCCATTGCCCAGCACGATGTTTTCCGGCTCCACCCGGTATTTTTGGGCCAGAGCGCAGCACAGATCATGGGCAGCCGGTTCCGGATACCGGTTCATGCCGGACAAACTTTTCAGCACAGCTGCATGCACCGTGGTAGAAAACCCCAGGGGATTTTCATTGGATGCCAGTTTTACAGTGGAATGGATATTGTATTCCCGGAACAGCTCGGTTAAAGGTTTACCAGCTTCATAGGGTTTGATACCGGCAATGGACCTGCTTGTCTTAAACTTCATTTATAAGGAACTCCTTGTGGTAGAACCACAATATTTAGTTAGGATTTGAATTTTTGTCAACACCTGTGATAAAAATCAAGGCACCACAAATTGCCAATTTTATGGAGATAATACATGCTCCCCTGTGTAAATCTTGGACTTGAGAATCTGAAACACTGTTCCCCGGATGCTTTGCAGGGTTGTCGGCTGGGTCTGCTGGCCAATCCCGCATCGGTTGATTCACGGTTTACCCATGCCCTCGAAATCATCTCGGACCTTTTCCCGGGACAACTCACCGCAATTTTTTCTCCCCAGCACGGATTTTATGCGGAAAAACAGGACAATATGATCGAATCAGACCATGGCATGGAACCGGATCTGAACATTCCCATATACAGTCTTTACAGCAGCACCCGGGTCCCAGATTCCCGGATGCTGGCAGACATCGACACCCTTGTGGTGGATATCCAGGATGTCGGTACACGGGTGTATACCTTTATATACACCATTTCTTTATGCATGGAAGCGGCCGCGCAGATGAACAAGCAGGTGGTTGTCCTTGACCGGCCCAATCCCATTGGGGGCTGCCAGGTGGAAGGCAATGTCCTGGACCCCTCGGCAGCTTCGTTTGTGGGCCGATTTCCCATTCCCATGCGCCACGGTATGACCGTGGGAGAAATCTGCCAATTTTTCAACCATGAATTTCAACTGGGGTGTGATCTGACCATTGTTCCCATGACCGGGTGGAAACGCAGCATGTACTGGCAGGATACCGGTCTGACATGGATCCCGCCCTCTCCCAATCTGCCCACCCCTTTATCATGCATGGTCTACCCGGGCCAGGTGATTTTTGAAGGCACCAACATCAGTGAGGGCCGGGGCACCACCCTGCCCTTTGAACAGTTCGGCGCCCCGTTTCTGGACACATCCCAAATAGAACCGCTGCTGAACCGGATGGTTTCCGGCGCCTGGTTCAGGCCGGTATGGTTTCAGCCCACATCCGGCAAATGGCAGGACCAGGTATGCAAAGGATTCCATATCCATGTAACAGACAAAAATATTTTCAGCCCTTATGCTGCATCCCTGCTGGCATTGCAGCTGATCATCAGGCACCACCCGGATGCGTTTGCATTCAAGCAGCCCCCCTATGAATATGAATATGAGCGGCTGCCCATGGATCTGATATTGGGAGACAAAAATATCCGGGAATGTATCGCTGCACTGGAAGACATAAAAATTCTGGAAGACTGCTGGCAAAAGGATCTGTCCACCTTTAAAACCATTTCCAGAAACTATTATCTCTATGACTGAGGTCTTTTCGGATAAAACAGTTTTTCATCCCACAAAAAAAAAGGGCCGCTTTGCAACAGGCCCTTCTTAATAAAAAATATACGCAAACCGGTTTATTTGCTTTTTTTCAAATCGTTGAGCTCTTTTTCAAGTTCAGCAATTCTGGACTCGTCATCAGCAGGAAGGTCTTTACCCTCCTTGTTTTTCCAGGAGTCCTTGAGTTCATCAAAGCCCAGATACAGAGCCAGCCCACCGCCAAGGAGCAGTACAGGCGGAATACATCCAGCAAGAAGATCCAGAAATTCACCAAACCAGACTGCCAGTCCCACAACACCGAGAAGAACAGCAATCGCACCACCAATTAATGTTTTCATAAAGTCATCCTCCTTAAAATTTTATTCAACACCCAAATCATCAAAACAATTAAGCAACTACTTGTGTTTGTCAATGGCGTGTGAAAAATAACACAGCCCAAACGATTAATCAAGGCTATTTTGGGAGGGTTTCATACCTGGTGCAGCCAATTATGATATTGCCTTTAAACACCAGTTTTGATAATACCTAGTGGCTGGATACCACCACAGCAAGGCCAACTATTAAAGGGAAATTTCATGAACCTGTTTGCGCAGCTCAAAACCATTGTTCCCAGAACCAGGGCAAAGATTCGCACTACCATTGATTGCCTGCTGGGAGACACCCATGATTATTTTTCCAATCTTTATCCCGGCAACAACAGCTATATCACAAAAAAAATCCTCAACCGGCTTATTCGAAAACTTACCCTGGATGACCATAGCCTGGAAAAAATCCAATCTGTGGAGCCAAGCAACTATATTGTATTTGTCAGCAAGAACAAACGGCTTTTTGATTTTTTATATTTTCATACCAGACTCAAACAGCTTGATCTTCCGTATCCGGAACTGGGATTTGATCTGCGGTTTTTTTTTCTGCTGCCAGTCAAACGCCTGTTCAGGATCTGGCTGTCCCAGCTGGATTATTTTTTTCATCATTTTTCTTTCAAGGATTTTTATAATTCCGGATATGCGGAACATGAACTGTTATCAGGAAAATCCGGATTTGTCTGCCTGATTGAAGAAGAGGATTTTTATAACCGGTTCATCAAAGCATCGCCTGATCCTTTGTTTCATTTGATAGAATTTCAAAAACGCGTGGAAAAACCGGTAATGATTATACCTGAAGACATCATTTATGTCACCAAACCCATGCACAAGAATCCAGGTCTGGGAGAAATTCTCTTTGGTACCCATGAAAAACCGGGATTTATCAAACGGCTGTATATCCTGATACGTCACCCGGAAAAAATCCGGGCAGAAATTGCACGGCCGGTTAATCTCAAAGAATTTATTTTGCGGCCCGATATCAGCTGCCTGGATTCAGAATTTCAAACCCACCGCCTGAGAAGCCATCTGGTGGATATTTTAAACCGGCAGCGCAAAAGTATTACCGGCCCGGTGCTCAAATCCCGCCAGGAAATAACCGAAGATATATTGACCAGACAATCATTACGGGAATTTCTGGCTGATTATGCTGCAAGAAACAATATTTCCCTGAAAAAAACCAACAAAAAAGCAGCCGCCTATATCAATGAAATCGCAGCCAATTATACCCTGCGGGTTATCAATTTCGGCAACTGGATACTGACCTGGATATTTAAAAACATTTTTGAAGGGCTGATGGTCAACCAGAAGGAAATCAACCGGATGCGCGAAAAATCCACGGAAGCCCCCCTGATTCTGGTGCCCTGTCACAAAAGCCATCTGGATTATCTGCTTTTACCCTATGTCATGTTCAGAAACAATATGCCCTGCCCCCATATTGCCGCAGGAAAAAACCTGTCCTTCTGGCCTTTGGGCCCTCTGTTCAGAGGGGGCGGTGCCTTTTTTTTGCGCCGTACTTTTAAAGGCGCTGAATTATATGCCAAAATTTTTGCAGCGTACCTGGAAAAATTGCTCTATGAAGGATTTAATATAAAAATCTTCATCGAAGGCGGCAGAAGCCGCACCGGCAAGCTTCTGCCGCCCCGGCCCGGCGGAATGGCCATGATCATCAATGCATACCTTAGCGGTGCCTGCGACAATCTGTATTTTGTACCCATATTTGTGGGTTATGACCGGGTTCTGGAAGAAGATGCCTACCTCAAGGAAATTGAAGGGGGCCATAAAAGCCCTGAAACCCTCAAGGGGCTGATCAGCACCCGCAAATTTTTAAAAAAAAAATACGGCAAAGTCTATATCCGGTTTGATGAGCCCATTTCCATCAAAGACTATATCCTGCAAAAAAATATTAACCTGTCCCGGGCCGGGACCCGGGAATATATGGACTTTGTCAAAAACTTCAGTTACCAGCTCATGGCAGCTATCAACAAAAAAGCCGTGGCCACGCCCCACGGCATCATTGCCAGTGCTATTCTCAACAGCCCGACCAACAATTTTGCCAAAGGCCATATGATCGAACAGGCCAATACCTACTTGAATATATTGATGGTCCATAATGCGGAATTGTCTGAAACTCTGCTGCTGGACCTGGATAATACCTTTAATACGGTTATCTTCAATTTTTTATCCAGAAACTTCATTGAACTGTCAGACGAAGATGAAGAAGAAATAACAGATGAGACCTATTTTATTGTCAAACACAACAAACGGGCCATCCTGGATTACTATAAAAACTCGGTGATTTCCTTTTTTGTGCCTTCTGCCTATACTGCGGTTGCCATTCTGGAGGTGGACCGGTTCAAATTTGCCCTGTCTGATCTGGTCCAGAGGTTCCGTTTTTTACAAAAAATGTTTCAGGATGAATTTTTCTGTGACCAGGAGATCACCTGTGAAGAACACATTTCCAGATGTATCAAAGGATTTATCAACGAAGGGATTCTGGTACCGGATATCGACCGCCAGGACATGCTCAACCTCACCTCCCGGGGATTACGCAAACTCAAATGGTTTGCCGATTTTATGCTGCCATTTTTTGAATCCTATGAAACCGCACTCCAGTATTTTGAACGAGAAAAGAAACCTGTTTCCAACGAAAAGGAAAGGGCCAAAAAAATCCATTCTTACGGTATTCGTTTATATAAACGCAAACAAGTAAACCTCAAAGAATCTTTGTCCCTTATCAACTACCGGAATGCTGTCAGATTTTTCTCTAAAAACGGTATCAACGGATCTGAAGACCAGATCCAGATTGATTATTATAAACAGATCATCCACCGCCTGTCCCGGCTCATTATCTCCTGAAAAAGCCCATGAAAGCACTGATACTGGCCGCAGGATTCGGCACACGGCTTTTGCCCTATACAAACACTGTTCCCAAACCCCTTTTCACCCTGGGATCTTTCCCCGTACTGGGACATACCATACATCTTCTTATCCGGTCCGGATGCCGGCAGATCATCATCAATACCCATTACATGCCTGATCTGATCACAGGTTTTATAGAAAACAGCAAAGAACAGTTTGATGCACAAATCCACTGCATTCACGAACCTGAAATTCTGGATACCGGAGGTGCCATAGCCAATGTAAAAGATTTCATGGCAGACCAGGATTTTTTTGTCATCAACGCTGATGTGGCAACCAATCTTGATCTGACAGATGTCTACAAGTTCCATGTAAAAAAAAGGGGCCTTGCCACTTTGGTACTCCATGACACAAACGCGTTCAACAAGGTGGCAGTGGATGCCGGAGGCTGGATCACAGGCTTCAACCATCCCGGCAAGGGACTTGCCTTCACCGGTATCCAGGTGCTGTCCCCGCAGATCTATGAGTTTATGCCGGATTGCAAGGTTTTCTCCAGTATTGATCTGTACGCAGAACTGTGTAAAAAAAAACAGGTCGCAGCATATGTGGCTGACACTGTTTTCTGGGAAGACCTGGGCACACCAGACGCCTATGCACGGACTGCCAGGCAGTGGATGGGTGCGGCTGCCCTTGAAACAGATATCCAGAATACAAAAATACTGCCTTTGGCTGGTGACGGATCTGACCGGGCGTGGTTCCGGGCTGAGCCTGAAAACCCCTCAGGAAACCCCAAAATATCTGAATCGGTTGTCATCTGTGACCATGGAATCTGTCTGCCCGGCACTGACCCAAGGGCACAACTGGAGGCGTTTGTCCATATCGGCACCCATTTGTTTAAACAAAAAGTGCCGGTGCCGGCCATACTGGCCCATGATTCTCTGGCAGGCCTGGTGGTTTTAGAGGATCTGGGCAATACCCATCTGGCAGACCTGGTACAAGATACCAGCAACATATTAACAATAAAAAAGATGTACCAACAGGTCATTGACCTGTTGGTACATCTTTCCCGAAAAGGGGCAGACAGGTTTGATCCGTCCTGGACCTGCCAGACCCCATTTTATTCAAAATCCCTTATCCTGGAAAAAGAATGCCGGTATTTTATGGATGCTTTTGTGAATGGCTATCTGGGAAAAAACCTGCTCTTTGAAACTTTTGAAGACGAATTTTGCTTTGTTGCACAAAAAGCTTTGGAGGGAAGCTTTCAAGGACTCATGCACCGGGACTGCCAGTCCAGAAACATCATGGTGAAAAATGAGACCTTTTATTTTATTGATTTTCAGTCTGCCAGAATCGGTCCGTTTCAATATGATCTGGCTTCCCTTTTGATCGATCCCTATGTTACACTTCCTTGGCAGGTGCAGCAGGATCTTGTATCCTATGCCATGGACCGGCTTGGTCTTGGATCCAAAAACCTAAGACAGCAGTTTACACAATGTTTTCAGTTCTGCTGCCTGACCCGGAATCTGCAGATGCTCGGGGCATTTGCCTTTTTAAGCCGGATAAAGAAAAAGAATGGCTTTGAAACATATATCCCGGCGGCAGTGGCTTCTTTGAAACATCTGATGCAAAACATGGAACCATACCCTGTGACCGGTCTCAAAGAACTCATAATGCGATTGTAAGGAAAAAAAACCCCATGGAAAAAACCCAGATCATGGTCAATGGACTGCCCGGCAATGTTGCTGCCACCATGGCACAGGCTGCCGTCACAGACCAGCGCTTTGCACTGATTCCCTATTCGTTGACAGGACCTGATATTGTCCAAGATTTTATCCAGGTTGCGGATGTGCGCATCTGCCTGGTGAAACCAGACACCCGTGATGAAACCATTACAGATATCTGCAAACAGTTTGCCCCCTTTATTGCCATTGATTATACCCATCCCAGTGCTGTCAACACCAATGCCGAATTCTATACACGCCATAACATTCCCTTTGTCATGGGTACCACAGGCGGAGACCGGAAAACTTTGGAAGCCACGGTATCCCGGTCTCGGACCCCGGCTGTTATCGCCCCGAACATGGCCAAGCAGATAGTGGGATTCCAGGCCATGATGGCCTTTGCAGCGGACCGGTTTCCCGGTCTTTTTGCAGGATACCGCCTGGAAATAAAGGAAAGCCACCAGCAGGAAAAAGCCGACACTTCCGGTACTGCAAAAGCGATGGTAACCTATTTCAACCGACTGGGAGTGGATTTTGATCCAGCAGAAATTCAGCAGGTACGCGATCCCCGGGTGCAGAAAAATCAATGGCAGATTCCCGAAAAACACCTGTCCGGCCATGGCTGGCATACCTATACACTTACAGCGCCGGATGAATCTGCCCTGTTTGAATTCACCCACAATGTGAATGGACGTAAAATCTATGTGGCAGGCACCTTTGATGCGGTATTGTTTTTAAAAAAACAGGTTGCAGACCCTGAAAGATCCCGACAGGTGTTTACCATGATTGACGTTTTAAACCAGGCCTGATTTTTTCCATGAGCTTGTTTTTCAAAATTCTGCTTATACTTCTGGGTCTGGCCTATCTTATCGCCCCTGTGGACATCATCCCGGAAATTCTGGTTCCGTTTCTGGGCTGGGTGGATGACGGACTGGTCTTGTACTGCATCTTTTATCTTATCCGCTACGGTCAACTGCCCTGGTTTTTTTTCAAACGCAACACTGGTGATGGATATGGCCAAAAACCTGCCGACGGGTCCAGGCCTGATCCAGGATCACACACAAAAAACAACGGCTTCGGCAACCGGAAAACTGAAGGAAACCAAAAATTCACATCCAAAACAAACAGTTTTCACCCCCCCAGGCCGGCACATGAAATTCTTGGTGTTGCAAAGGATGCCTCTTGGGAGGAAATCCAGGCTGCCTATAAACAGCTGGTCAAAAAATACCATCCAGACAAATTGTCCCATCTGGGAAAAGAATTTTCAGATCTGGCTGCCAAACGCTTTGTGGAAATTCAGAAAGCGTTTGAAACCCTTAAAGATAAAAAGGGCCGATAGACACCAAATGCAACCGGCAAAAGGACTCCCTGTGACCGACCGCCTTGTTGTTGACAACAATGTTTTTGAGATCCAATGGCACTGGCAGAAAAATAATAATCTCCCCGCTCTGATTTTCCTCCATGAAGGCCTGGGGTGTGTACAGATGTGGAAAACCTTCCCGGAACGTCTGGCCAAAGAAACCGGGTGTAACGCTTTTGTATTCTCCCGACTGGGTTACGGCAGATCCGGCACCTGCAGCCTCCCCTGGAAAACCAATTTCATGCACACCCAGGCCTTGACGGTTCTGCCCAAAGTTCTTGCAAAAGCCGGTATACAGGATTATATCCTCATCGGCCATTCAGACGGCGGCTCCATTGCCCTTATTTTCGCGGGCAGCCCCCATGCAGCCGGAATTTCGGGTGTAATCACCGAGGCTGCCCATGTTTTTTGCGAACCTGTGACCCTGGCATCCATCCAGGCGGCCAGGCATGCATATCTTACAGGAACCCTCAAAGAAAAGCTGGTCCGGTACCATGGCAAAAACACGGACACCGCTTTTTGGGGATGGAATGATGCCTGGCTGCATCCAAAATTTGTGCACTGGAATATCACAAAATATCTTTGCCGCATCCAGGTGCCGGTACTGGCTGTTCAGGGAAAAGATGATCCCTACGGCACGCCACAGCAGTTGACAGCCATAAAAACTGGTGTCCAGGACTGTGAGACACAACATATCAAAAACTGCGGCCATGTCCCCCACCATGAACAGCCGGATTTGGTGCTGGCCCGCATGGCCGCCTTTATAAAAAAACATTTGCAGTAAACCTGCCGAAGGTCATGTCAAAAAAACAGGACCATCACACGTAACCACATCCTGTTCAGCTGCTTGATACCCCCCTGCGGGTGCCGTTTGACCGGCCCGAGATTGGCATCTGAGAGTCCAGTCACACGGCACCTTCAGGAAGCTATGGCAATATAGGTAACGTTGCATTTACATGCGATTACTCTGCCAAAAATGACCGCCGGCATTGACAAACCTTTGGATCTCTGGGATATAGAACCATTTTACAATACCCATACAAAAGGGGGGAAACCGCGTGACCGGCGTAAGTGAAATTCTGGTTCTGATCCTGTTGATATCCGGTATGCTTATTCTGCCAAGAATGCTTAAACCGGCACCACCCAAAAAAGACACAGACACTCTTGCGCCCCTGTCCAAAAAAAAACGTGCCGCCATTGTAGCTTCCATTTTGTATCCCATTGCCTGTGCCATGATTATCAAACCCTGGAACGGACAACTGGTGCTGTTTGCAGCCACAGGCCCTGCCCCGGTGGCCCTGGCCTGGGCAGTTTACTGGGTTTTGTCAGCCCCCAAAAAATAAACACCGCCTGAACTGAACAACCCTTAAAAAAAACAGCCGTTCAGATCCTTGTACAGAACCTGAACGGCTGTTTTGTCTCAGATAAGATAGTCAGTATCCGACAAAGGGTTCAATGACGGCTGTTTTTTGATTCATTTACAGTATCATAGGCTGCTTTGGCAATACAGTATGCCATGCCCGCTCCCAGAATTCCGACAGCATACCACAAACCGCCGAAAAAAAGTAAATGCCCGATATCCCAGACCCATTCAAAGATAAATGGAAACATGATTTTTCTCCTTTTCTAAGATTCCTGCGCCTTGGATTGATTCAGTTCCCGTTCCTGGGGAAACACCGGCAGATAGCGGTATGTCACCGCAATAAGGATGATGCCGTAGGCCACAGGCAAAATGGTGGTGGCCACTTCCTGCCAGGAGGGAATATACAGGGCCCAGGTATCAAAAGGCATAACCGGTACCGCCATTACCTGAAGGACCATGACCCAGCGGTTGAGGCTTACACCGATAACCCCCAGAATGATAGCCACCAGCCGCAGGGTGGGGTTTTCCCGGGTGCTCTTGTTGATGAGCAAAAGACCGGGGATCAGACCGCAGATGATAACCTCGGTAATCAGAATCCAATAGCCGTAAAAGCTGTTGCCTGTATAAAAATGGCTGAGTTCAAATCCGAGACTGGGCGCGGTAACCGTTGCCCAGTATATGGTATCGATGATTTTGGCAATAATATAGGTGAATATCATCCATCCGGAAATTTTGGCAAGTAGATGGACCACATTGTCTTTGACCAGTTTTTTCCCGGTGACAGCCTCGGTGATCCGGGTCACCAAAAGGGTAAAACAAGGGCCGAATGCTGCGGCAGACCAGGTGAAAAGAAAAAAGGTCCAGGGCCAGATCAAAAGACCCTCCCGCACAGCAAAGGGCCTTCCGTACAGGACACCGGCAACACCGCCGAGGGAACCCTGGTGGAAAAAGGACAAAAATGCACCAGTGGCCGCAAATATGGCCATTACACCGTGCATGTTATGGGCCAGGTGATGAAAAAAAGGCACCTTGTTGAGCTGCCTGTTTTCCAGAACATTGGGAATGAACTCAATCGTGAGCACCGCAAAATAGGCGGAAAGACAAAAGGCCACCTCAGTGAGCATGGAATGCACATTGGCATGCCAGAATATGAACCAGCCCCGCAGCGGCTGCCCGATATCAATAGCCAGAATCAGCAGTGCCGAGCTGTAACAGATAAACCCGATGATCACCGCAAAATTGATGATATTTTTGAGTTCATCCACTTTAAAAATATATTTGAGCAGCCCGGTGAAAAACGCCCCGCCGCCCACGGCTATAACAGCCAGGTCCGCCCAGATCCACAGGGCAAATCCGTAATAATCATTCATATTGGTCTGGTTCAACCCTTTGAACCAGCACAGCAGCATGGCATAAACGCCCCAGAGCAGGACAGCACCTACAATGGCTATTCCCAGCATGAATTTGGGAAACGAACACCGTTTTGCGCCTTCAGGTATTAATGCAGCATCCATATTCAATTACTCCTCACATAGATTTTGGATTTTCTAGTCATGGGAAGCAGACCCATAATGATTTTTTACCTTTTCCCATTCACCATTCAGGTAGCTGTCCCCCAGTTTTCTGATCCATTCGCGTTCTGACATATAATAGACCTTGGGGTTGGTTCCCAGGCGCTCCAGCAGCCTGAACACCTTGGGATTTCTTGATTTTCTCACCACATCATGGTTCAGGGGATCTGGATGGGGGTCAGGTTTGACGATCTGGTGAATCTTGTGGGAAGGATTGTTCAGATCACCGAATATGATGGCACCGGCAGGACAGGCTGTGGTGCATGCGGTCTGGTATGCGTCTTCTGCGATTTCATCGGTTTCATTGTAATAGGCCTGTTCTCTGGCCAGCTGATACCGGTGGTAACAAAAACTGCATTTTTCCACCACTCCCCGCATTCTTGGCGATACATTGGGGCTCAGATACTTTTCCATACCTTCGGGCCAAACCGGGTCCCACCAGTTGAAATACCTGGCATGGTACGGGCAGGCTGCCATGCAATACCGGCATCCGAAACACCGGGTGTAGATCTGGGAGACAATACCGGTGTCATATCCGTAGTCGGTGGCCGTTGCCGGGCACACAGTAACACAGGGGGAATGGCCATGGTCACCTTTGCCGCCGCAGTGCTGGCAGGGTCTGGGCAGATAAGCTGTCTGGGTATCTGGAAATGATTTGCCATTGGAAACCTTGTAAA
This sequence comes from Desulfotignum sp., assembly GCA_011389575.1. Classification (GTDB taxonomy): domain Bacteria; phylum Desulfobacterota; class Desulfobacteria; order Desulfobacterales; family Desulfobacteraceae; genus Desulfotignum. The sequence continues at coordinate 15,321 of JAABUB010000016.1, forward strand.
CCCGCATCCAGGTGAGACTGTCCTTTTTATTGGATTCATCCTCCTTAAACGGAATATTGTTTTCAGCCATGCACGACACCGTACAGGAACCGCATCCGGTACATTTGTCCAGATCAATAACCATTCCGAACATATGTGCTTTTTTATCTTGTATCATCAGAACCTCTTTGAAAGTTTGTCCACACCATTTAGGCCTTTGAAATCCTGGCTTTGATTCCAGAAGCAGCATCCAGTCCTGAACCGGGTTCAATTACCGGGCTTATCAATTCATGTACGTTCACACCCTTGCCGGAAACATATTTGTTATCAAACCAGTGGCCGAGTCCTTCGACCATTCCAATGACACCCGGCATGATCCCTTCATTGAAATCAAGTCGCACTTTTGCAGATCCGGCAGGAGTGGTCAGGGTTACAAAGCCTCCGTTTTTGAATCCTTTTGCAGTCTGGGGATTTATTTCCACAAATATGTCCTTGTTCTTTATCACCCGGTCAGATACTGTTTTGATGGCAAAAGGAGAAGAAGCCGGCACCGTGCTGATCACCCGCATATTGTCTATGGGCACCAGAGTAAGATCAAAATCCCCCTGGAGCTGAATTGTTGGGGGGTTATCGGCAAGAAAAGCAAAATCGGTCTCCACCCTGCCGGTGGGAGAGGCTTGTAAAACAAGGGCATAGCCGTCCCTGGACAAAGCTTTCCATATACCGGGAACCAGATTTTTGAGGCAGGTTTCATAATTGTCCCATTCAAAACTTTGGGCTATGGTGCCCCCGCAGGCTTTTGCCAGCCGGATCAATGCATCGCCCGGACTGCGGGTATTGAACACGGGATCCACCACAGGACTTGTCAGTCCGACAACCGAACTGGCAAGTCCTGCTTTGGAGGGGACATCTTCAAACCGTTCCAAAAATGTGGATACAGGCAGGATCATATCCGAAGACAGGGCGGTTTCATCCATAAATGATGAAAAACTGACCACAAAAGGAATCTTTTCAAAAGCTTTTACAGCCTGCATGGGCTCATTCAGGGTATAGCAGGGATTGGCATTGTAAACAAACAATGTATCCACAACCGGTTCATCAGACTGGTTTACTTTGGTCACAAGTTCCTGTACAGATGCTGCTATTTTTTTTCTGGCCCTCCCTTTTCGGGCCACCGTATCCTGAACCGGATCAGGAAATGCCAGATAATTGTGGACCGGCTTGACAAAAGTGCCGCCTTTTTTATTTATATTGCCGGTGAGGCAGTTGAGGGTGTGTACAGCGGCAAATTCCTTGAGGCTCTGGGCACCGTTCCCGCGGCCTTTGCCGGGGATGGCCACCGGCATTTTTGCTTTTGCAAAAGCAATGGCAGTCTTTTTGATGTCAGCTGCACTGATACCCGTAGTGGCTGCCACCTGCTCCAAGGGGTATTTTTGCTGCACCATTGCGTTGAACCGGTTGAGCCCTCCTTTGAATCCTGTGGCAAATTCCGGATCGAACAGGTTCTCCTGCAACAGGATACCGCACATGGCCATGGCCAGATCCGCCTGAGTACCCGGATTGATCGGTATCCATCTGTCTGCTGCAGCTGCAGTGGTGGAAAGCCGCGGTTCAATCTGATAGAGCTTTGCATCTCTTTTTTTGCGGCTGGCATTGGCCTTGAAACAGGCAACCGGAGAACCCCAGCCTTCAATGAAACCAGCCCCGAAGCTTAAGATAAAATCAGCATTGTCCAGATCAAATCCCAGGGTATGCCCGCTGCCGTGGAGGGTCTGAGCGGTCAGCGCCAGCCAGGATTCAAGGGTTGGCATGGTAACATGGTTGGGAGAGCCGAAAGCCGCCATAAAATGCCTGAACAGCCCGGCAACCGATCCCAGATCCGTGTCCGTGATACAGGCCAGGGTATCAGGAGACTGGTTTTCCCGGATTTTTCCCAGTCTTTTTGCCAACAGAGATATGGCATCTTCCCAGGATATGGGTTCAAAGCGGCCATTGTTTTTTTTCAAAGGTGTTTTCACCCGGCTGGGATCATACAGATACTGAATCCCGGCAATGCCATGAAGGCACGCCCCGCCGTTATTCACCGGAAAAGAGTCGCGCCCTTCTATTTTCACGGGCCTGTTGTCTATTTTTCTGACTTTTATGCCGCAGGTTCCCGGGCACAGGGTGCAGACCGACTGGTCATAGGATATTTTACCGTCAGGCGGAACAGGAGTCCAGGGCCAGTTCTGGGTCCAGATGGAAGAATCATCTGTCAGCTTGGCCCCCACAGGGGAGATTGCAATACCTGCAACCGCGCCCAGTCCCAATCCCAAGAAGCTTCTTCTGTCAACTTTCATATATAAATCCTCTATAAAGTTTGCAATTCTTGTGTTTGGTTTATTTGTGGCACTGGAAACAATACCCTTTATGGCCGGTTTCTTCCTGGTGACACGCTGCGCAGTCATCCATTTTCATACTGTCCCAGGTATTTTTCTTGATTCCCCAGATATTTCTTCCCCAGATATCACGGCTGTAACCGGTAAGTCTGTTTTCTTCATAAGGCCTGGAAGAAATGGATTCACCAATGGGACCATGGCAGGTTATGCAGTCCATGCCGGCTGCCGTGATATGGGCTGCGTGGGAAAAGAAAACACAATCAGGCTGTTTTGCATACACATACCAGGGTACCTCCCGCCCTTTTGCCACATACTCTGCTGCAAAAATGGCTTCATCTTCTGTTGTACCCATGGGTTCATCTGTATGACAATCCAGGCAGGATTCTGTTTCGGGGATGCCTGAAAAGGTGCCATCTTCTCTGAGATAATGGCAGGATTCACAGTCCCCTGTTTCCTGTACATGCAGCGCATGATCAAAATCAAAGGGTTGCTCGTGTTTGGAATACAGCAGCTTGGGAAACAGCAGCCAGCCGGATAAAAAGCATATCAAAAATGCCAAAATAAAAAAAATGACACCCAGCCCCAGGGCTGTGTCATTTTTTGGATCACCGGCAGCACATTCCTTTGTACCATCCATGGAACCATGTTCTGTTTTGTTTTCTATTTCACTCATGAAAACTCCATCAATGTTAAAATGTTGATGTTTACTATAACCATTTTATCCAGGCACCCACCCGGACGTATATTTGTTTTTGCATCCGACACAGCTCGGGCCGGCTGCAATCAGTCCCAAACAGGATAATCGCGTTATTCTATAGTAATATCTGGATTTGTTGTCAAGATAAAATGAGGCAGGGATAAAGGAAGACAAAGGCAGGAAAAAGTTGAGGCCGGAATACTTTCACATCCATTTTCATATGTTGAAAAAGGATGTGAAAGTATTTTTTGAACCCGGGGTTCTACCCATAACTGTGCAGGCCGGAAAGCAGGTAGTTAACTCCGAAATAGGTGAACAATACCGCCACAAATCCCACAATGGAAACCAGGGCCAGGTTGCGGCTGTGCCATCCCCGCATCAGGCGCAGGTGCATGAAAATGGCATAAACAAACCAGGTGATCAGGGACCAGGTTTCCTTGGGATCCCAGGACCAGTATTTTCCCCACGCTGAATTGGCCCATACCGCCCCGGTAATAATACCGATGGTCAAAAACAAAAAACCGAAAACCACCATCTGGTAGGTAAGTTCATCAATCACTTCCCAGGCAGGCAGCCGGGCAGAAACAGCATCTTTGACCGGCTGCCGGGTAGAAACAGCATCTTTGACCGGCTGCCCGGGTTTGATAAAATAAATGATGCTGAACCCGAAAGCCACTGCAAAACCGGCATATCCCAAAAAGCAGGTGATGACATGGGCAATGAGCCAGTTACTTTTCAACGCCGGGATCAATGGATTTATTTTCGAACTGATCCCAGGATCAAAAGAAGCATAGGCAATGGCCAGAAATATCAATGGAGAAATAAATACGCCGAACCCCTGCTCCTTGTATTTGAGTTCCACAAAAATAAACAAAAGGGCCATGGTCCAGGAAAAAAAGACCAGAGATTCATACATATTGGAAAAGGGGGCATGTCCATACCCCATTTGATAGGATTCCACCCATCGCAGCCCGATTCCTGCCGTATTGAACACAAAGCCTGTAACCAGTGTGAAAAAACCTGCCTTTGCCAGCATTTTTTTCTTAAAGGCAAAGGATCCTATATAAAAAACCGTGGCCAGTCCATAAATAAAAGTGGTTGAGGATAATGCAAAGGAGCTGTTCATATTCAGTAACCTTTTTTAAATTGATTTTCCAGATGGGTTGCCATTCTTGCAAGTTTCAGCTTCAGGTTCTGTGCGCTGCGGTTAGTCCTGCCTGCCAGATGGATACGGGTTCTACCACCATCCAGGGGGTGCAGGGTAATGAGAAAAGACTGGTAGGACATGAAAAAGGTCACCCAGCAACCCAGTATCATGAGAACAAAACCCGCATATACATACCACACGCCCGGATCTTTTGTGACCTGGAGGCCGGTATAGTATTTTTTTTCAAATTCTTTGACAAAGAAAGAGAATCTGCCTTTACGCATTTTGTCAAAGGTGGGAAACTGCAAGGGTAGACCGATTTGGAATTCTTGTTTTCCCTTCAGACTCACTTTGCCGAAAAAGGCCTCACCCATGTTGCGGCCCCTGAAATCAAAATGGGGCAAAAATCCCTGGAGCTGGAAACTGCCTGCATCATCAGGAAGGGGTATGGTCTCACCCACCTGTATGGTCCGGGTGATTTCCTGTCCGGTGCTGTTGTCCGCAACGGTGACCACGGCTGCCCCGGGGGATGCTGTCCCGTAAGAAGACTGAAATATATTGATTCCTTTGTAGCGCAATGGATGGTTGACCCGGATATCTGTGGTAAGCGTTTTGTCTCCGTCTTCTATGATGGTCAGATTGGATCGAAATTCTTCAGGCGCCCCGGTATCATAAAATTTCACTTCAAATTCATTGCACCGGATCACAAAATCCAGATGAACAGGTTCTCTTGTTTTGGCGGTGAACACCGTCCTGGTCTCATCTCCTTCATCAATTCGGACATTGGCCTTAAACCCGAAAACAGCGCCTATCAGCGCACCCAGCAGCAAAAGAAGCACACTGGCATGTACAACAAAAACCCCGAGCCGGGTCCACCGCCCTTTTTCCGCATACATTCTCCGGGTGCTGTCATCATTTTGCCTGTGCACCGGTCCCACCTGTTTTGACAGCCACTTTTCACAAACTGCATCCACAAGATCTGCATCCTGGTCCGCAACAAATGTTTGTTTTGTTTTGCCCCGCAAAAACCGGTCCGGGTTGAACCGGATCTGTTTTGGAAAAATAATTTTCCATATCAATGAAAGCCGTTCCACCGAACAGACAACAATATTGATGCACAAAAGCGCCAGTAAAAACAGAAACCACCAGGCATGATACATGTCATCAATATGAAAGACCTTTATCAGGTTATACATACCTTGTCCGTAAATATCGATATATTGGCGGGGGGTTCCGTTCTGGAGCACCACTGTTCCGATGATGGAAGTGACAGCCAGCAGTACCAGGGTATAAACCGTTAGTTTGACAGAACAGAAAAATTCCCATATCTGCCGGGGGATGGTGTCTTTGTTTTTCACTTTTTTTCTTTCATTGTCAGTTTTTTTTCACACAGGATCAGCAGTATTGCTTCCCAGTTCACTGGCCAAAAGGCTTGATAAATTGGAGGTCTTTTCCAAAGACAGGCCCATGGCTTCCTTGATAACATCCAGGCGGCCCACGATAACGGCCTTCTGCCTGGCCCGGGTCACCCCGGTATACAGCAGCTGGCGGGTAATCACCCGGGACAACTGGTCCGGAATCACTATCAGAACCGTATCAAATTCTGAGCCCTGACTTTTATGAATGGTCACCCCGAAGGCTGGTTCATGAGTGGGCAGATCCAGGTAACGAAACTTTTTCACCATACCGTTCTCCATTGTAAAGCCGGCCGTCATGATGCCTTTGTGCTCCAGAACAACCCCTGTATCTCCATTAAAAAGCCCTCTGGTATAATCATTGGCAGTGATCATAACCAGTTGTTTTAAAAACCGCTCCTTTATACCAGAATCAAAAAACTTGCGCAAAATCTTTTCACAAAGATGATTAATTTGTAATGTTCCGTATTCCCCTTTTTTATGGGCACATAAAATCCTGAAACTGTCCATGGCAGCAAGGGATGCTGTCATGCCCTGCTGCTGCATGAATCGGGCATATCCTTGTTTGATATGGGTTTCAAGTGTCTGGTGCGGGCCTTTTTTGGGCTGCTCAAATAAAAGATCCGGGTACTGACCTGCTGTAAGAACTTTTGTCACACAAGTGACATCATTTTTACGGATGGCATTGGACAGATTCTCAATCCCTGTTTTTCCCCCGGATCTGAAATTATAGGCCAGAAAAACCACAAACTTTTTCAGGGCATCTGTCTTACAGATATCACGGAAAACAGCCCCGGCCTGAACCGGAGACAGCTGGTTTTCATCCCCAAGAAGAATCACCCGGGCAGTCAGGGGTATGGCTTCAAGCAGCCGGGTCATCAACGCCATATCAATCATGGAAGCCTCGTCTATGATCACCACGTCTGCAGCAAGCAGATTGTCTTTTCCATGCACAAATCCGGGCTGGTCTTTTCTGGGAATCAGCACTGAATGGATAGTAGCCCCGTCCTGGAGGCGAACCGCTGCCCTGCCTGTGGGAGCGACAGACAAGAAACACGGTACAGGCAGACCGCAGGCAGCGGCATGGACTTCAATCACCTGTCTGATAATTTTGGTGATATGGGTTTTACCGGTGCCGGGCCCGCCTGAAATAACGGTGAAATTGCTGGACAATGCCTTGATAACGGCTTCTTTCTGGTATTGAACATGACCTGGATTCTGTTTTTTGAACCACGGATCCAATGCCCGCTGGATAAATTTCTGGTCCACGGGTAAAGGAGTCGATCGGATACGAGAAGCCAGCGCCTGGACCAGACGATTTTGAAAATCATGGTATTTGGACAGGTAAAGACACCCATCTGCATCAAGAACCAGAGGAAACAGATGATGATCCGGATCTTCGGGCTTTCCCACCATGGGTGCCGATTCCAGAGCTTTTATCCAGGTGTCAAAATCCGGTAACTGCAGTCTGTCTTCTTTATTTTGTGTCAAGTGGATGGCAGTACCGCCAGCAGATTTCACATCCAGACAGATCTTTCCCTCAGCCAGTGCCCGGGACACCAGGGCACTGGCAACCGGTAGGAGTGGATGGTCATGGGCAAAAACACCTGCCAGACTGGTGGCAAAATAATAATCCAGATGAGAGATCTCGCCATGTGCATGCAGTTTGTTTAACTGACTGAAATCCGGCTGGGTCATTTTTAGCATTTCCTGTAAATTGCGGTTGTGCTGTAATGTTTACCAGTGTTTTCACAAGAAATAAAGGGGTGATGGATTTCATTGAAAGAAGACAACGTCTGAAATATAAAACAGCACCTTTTTACAAGGTGCTGCGGGGGTTATACTTGTTTAGGCTTGTTTTGTTATCTGGAATATGTCGGGTATACACCGGATTTTCTGGTGGATTGTCTTCTGTCACCAGACACGTTTCTTCTGTCCACACCCTTTCTGCGATTGTTTTTAAAGGAAAGCTCCACAAATATGCCTTCTCTTACACTGCTCCTTCTGTCTGCCCTGGCTTTTCGCCGGTCCCTGCGGAATTTGCGGGTGACAGTTCTTCTTCGCTCGGAAAATCCCCGGATTCTGTAAGGAGCATCAATGGTTTCGTCCTTAACCGGTAATATTTTATAATCAAATACCATGATGTTTTCCATATAGTTTCAGATTAATATTGCACCTTTAACCTTAACCTGATTATACATATCGTCACTCATGGCATTCTTCTTTAATTTTTTTGCATGGTGTCGTCGATATACTGATGAATTCTTAAAAACGGTACATATAGCGAATCACTGGTTTTAATGTGATCCACAAGCCAGTTTCGCAGTTCCAGGATGGTGTCCATGGTCAGGTTTGTGATATCTTCTGCAATCTCCCGCCGGAGGCTGATGGCGCTCCTGATGAACCGGCGATGTGCCCTGGAATGGATCTCCCGGTCAGGATATTTTCTTTTCCGCAGAATTTTTTCCTCCGCAGAAAAATACAGTTTTCCATAATCATTGATTTCAGAAATCAAATTGGCAACAGCTTTGGGATCTGCTTTTTTTTGTTTCAAATCTATCAATTCATTAAAAAGATCAAACATTTTTTTCTGGTGATTATCTATTTCCTGGACATCCACACTGAATGTGGGATCCCATTCGATCTTAAGATCGGCTTGTGTCATTATTATTATCTCCTCAATACTTCTTTTTTTTCCGGAACCATACATTTCCGACAATTGCAATGGAAATCCCCAGTGCCAGAACCGTTGCAATCACAACACCCTGCTTTCCAAACCGCGGATAAATAACCCGGGGAACCATATAGATGTATAATACTATATGACAGATTCCGATACAGACAAGGCGATACCAGTTTTTTTTCATTTAATCATCTCAAGCAGTCTGGTATGAATATTATCAAATCCTCCGTTGGACATGATCAATACCAGATCTTCCGGGGCAAGCCTGGGTGACAAAAATGCCAGCATCTTTTGTACATCAGCAAAATGGTGGGTTTCAACCCCCAGATTGTTAATGTCTGAAACCAGTTTTTCGTGTGACAGCTGTTCGTTTTCCGGAATCTTTTTTTTCACACAAGGATTGCATATACAAACCAGGTCAGCCTGCTTAAAAGCCTGTGGATAGCTGGTCTGGAAAAAAGTACGCATGGAGGTGTTGGTACGGGGTTCAAAAACGGCAATAACACGGCCCTTGCTGTAAAAAGGCTTGACCGCCTGAATGGTTTCTTTGACCGCTGTCGGGTGATGGGCAAAATCATCCATCACCGTGATCCGGTTTTTAACCCCCCGGATTTCCTGGCGGCGCCTGATACCGGAAAAAGAGGCCATGGCCGTCTGAACCATTGCAATATCGACACCAATGATATCAGCTGCAGCAGCACAGGCCAGAAAATTGAAAAGATTGTGCTCCCCCTGCAGCCGGGTTTCAATTTCATAGGAGGTGTCCGGACCCTGGATCCGGGCACGGGTAAGAAAATCATGGTATGCAGGAGCAGCAAATGACCAGTCTGCACCTTTGCCGTATGTGATAACATTTCTGGCCGCATTTTTCAGGATATCCATGAGATGGGGACTGCCTGCATAAGCGATGACATGGCTTTTGTCCGCCACTTTTTTAACCAGACCGGCAAAAACCGTCTTCACATGGTCCAGATCCTTAAAAATATCAGCATGGTCAAATTCCACCCCGGTGATAATGGTAATAAAAGGATCATAGTGCATGAACTTGGGGCCTTTGTCAAAAAAGGCTGTATCATACTCATCTCCTTCAATCACCATGTAATCACCTGCACCGATCCTGAAACTGGACTGGTAATCCTTGAGAATGCCGCCGATCAGAAAACCGGGATCCAGTCCGGCTGCTGCAAGGATATGCGCCATAATGGATGCAGTGGTGGTCTTACCATGGGTGCCGGTTACCAGAATAATTTTTTTGCCCGCTGCAACAAACCGGTTCACAGCCTGGGGCATGGACAGATAGGGTATACCGCGCTCCAGCACTGCCTGTGCTTCCGGGTTATCCCGGGTGACAGCATTGCCGATGATAACAAGATCCGGATCATGGGCCAGATTCTGTGGGCCGAACCCGTTTAAAAGCGGTATGCCGCTGTCAGCCAGAAAATCACTCATGGGCGGATACACATGCTGATCTGAACCGGTAACTTCATATCCCATCTGTTTTAACACACAGGCCAGGGTGCCCATACCCGTGCCGCAGGCAGCTGTCAGATGGATTTTATGGATGGGGGGCATGGACTAAAGATCCGCCATTACCGCTTTTGCAGCGGCAATGGTGTCAGTAATATCTTCGTTTGTATGTGCCAGAGATACAAAACAGGCTTCGAACTGGGAAGGTGCCAGATATACGCCTTTTTTGAGCATACCCCTGTAAAACGCAGCAAACTTTTCCAGATCGCTGGTTTTGGCCTCTTCAAAATTACGCACTTTGCGCTCATTAAAGAAAAACCCTGCCATGGAACCGGCATACCCGCTTTGAAAGGCAATGCCTGCATCATCTGCAGCTGCCTGCAGTCCTTCCATCAGGGCCTTGGTCCGGCGGTACAGGGTATCATACACCCCGTCCTCCTGAAGGGCGGTCAACGTGGCAATACCGGCTGCCATGGCCAGAGGATTGCCTGACAGGGTACCGGCCTGGTAAATGGATCCGGTGGGGGCTATCTGGATCATGATATCCCGCCTGCCGCCATAGGCCCCCACAGGCAGGCCCCCGCCAATGATTTTACCAAAACAGGTCAGATCCGGTGTAATGTTGAACAGTCCCTGGGCAGATCCTTTGTCTACCCGGAATCCTGTCATAACCTCATCAAAAATCAGCAAGGCACCGTATTTTTCGGTTTCCTGTCTCAGGGTTTCCAGAAATCCCTCTTCAGGCATCACCATACCCATGTTTCCTGCCACCGGCTCCAGGATTACCCCGGCCACCTGGTCTCCTTTCTGTTTCATCACCTGTATGAATCCGTCAATATCATTATACGGCAATGACAAGGTGTTCTGGACAACCGATTCGGGAACACCCGGACTGCCGGGAATACCTAAGGTGGCCACCCCGGATCCGGCCGCCACCAGCAGGGTGTCGGCATGCCCGTGGTAGCAGCCGTCAAATTTAATGATAATATCGCGTCCGGTAAAGCCCCTGGCCAGACGTAAAGCGCTCATGGTGGCTTCAGTGCCGGAATTTACCATCCGCACCATGTCCACTGACGGAACCAGACGGGTTACCATACCGGCCAGACGGGTTTCCAGATGGGTGGGCGCTCCGAAACTGGTACCGATTTCCAGTACATCCCGAAGGGCCTGGATGACAGCCGGCGGCCGGTGCCCGAGGATCAAAGGTCCCCAGGACAGTACATAATCTATGAATGCATTGCCGTCTGCATCATACAGCCGGCTTTTGTCCCCTTTTTCAATAAACAGCGGTTTTCCCCCCACAGAGCCGCAGGCCCTGACCGGAGAATTAACGCCGCCGGGAATAAGGTCTTTTGCCTCATCAAACAAAGCCCAAGATTTTGAAAATATCATATGGTTTCTCCTGACATCTTAAAGTGTAATATCCAGACCAAACTGGATAGTGGCGTATTTCATAAATTTACGACTATACCAAACCTGCTTTTAACCGGTCAACCGGTTTGTTTGCCCTTGCAGGTGAAAAAACCATTGACAAGGGGTTTTCCGGCTGGTATTTTGCCTTTTGTTGAAATTCAGCGGGCCGTTAGCTCAATTGGTAGAGCAACTGACTCTTAATCAGTAGGTCCAAGGTTCGATCCCTTGACGGCCCACCAGTAATGACAAAGGTTTTCAGCTTTTTGGTTGAAAACCTTTTTTGATTGGACTTGGTTTTTTAATGTGGTTTTCGAAATTCTTTTAAATAACTTCCCGTGAAGTCACTTGCTCGTTTGGTCTGGGCGCGCGCCCAGAGGTGGACTTTTAAGTAACACCCATGCCCTGGCGGGCACAACAAATCATGAAAGAATTCATAGTGGTACAGAGTTCTTTCATATAAACTCATATGAGTTGCTGGTCGGTTTGGTGCCGGGCATTGCCCGGCGGGTGCGCTATCTATAAGTACAGAGATCGCCATTGAAGAGGATGGCGAATCGGGTACCCCCAAGGCCGGGATGAAAAAATTCATCTTTCTTAACTCCGTGTTTTCTGGTACTGTGTTCTCAAAATACATTGAAACAAAACCAAGGCAGCTTCTGAACAGGAACACAACAAGGATATTACATGAATATTTATGTCGGCAATTTATCTGAGCAAATAACAGAGAACCATTTGAAAACCATCTTTGGGGAATATGGTGAGGTGGAAAGAACAAAAATCATATCTGACCGGTTTTCCGGCCGGACCAAAGGGTTTGGTTTTGTTGAGATGCCCAGCAATTCAGAAGCTGATCAGGCAATCAAAGCCTTGAACAGAACCGTTCATGAAGGAAAACAGATAAAAGTAAATCCGGCAGACTCAGGGGGAAAAAAACCCAAAAAAAAATTCCGTAAAGGCCGGTTCTGATCCCGACCTGCATGGCCATGCCCGGGTTTTACAATTTATAGAAAAATTTACATATCCCTGACCTTGGTGTCTTGTATGATGTATAACAAAGCTTTTATTCAGGTCTGAAAATCGCCGGACAGTAAAAGGCATGCGTCACAGAATTTGGCACCGGTTGCTGCATCCATATTTTTGCCGCCGGTATTTCAGACGGTTTACCTGATCCTGTTCAGATAAACCTGGTTCAGATATAATGCGATGCCTGACAGGCACAATGTGGCATAAATATTTTGACTTTTTCTAATATTATGGTAATATTTTTCTTAATGTAATGCCAAGGTAAAGCCCTCTACAAACTGGTTGCGATTATGTTTATATTATAAATCGCGTTCAATCATGGAGATGCAGTGATGAATGATTTTTTAAAGAATCTGAGAAGCTCCCAGAAAAAAGATACGGCCGGCACTCGCAAGAACATGGCCGGCAACTATTCCCCTGAACAGGACCGGCGCGTGAACCGGGACAGAAGAAGCCCGTATCCAAACACCATGGACTCCGCCCCCTGGCAGGGCCGCGATATCATGCCTGAAATACTCGAACATATTGCAAACCTTTCTGACCAAGTGGAACGTCTGGTCAATTCACATGAACTTCTCGTGGAAGCACAAATCAAACAGCACCATGTGGTGACCCGATTTTTCGCCACCCTCAACACCATGCTTTCCAAAGACACGGCCGCTGCAGATCCCGGTGATCATCCTCCCAAGACAACCACCAGCTATACTTCGGGCACACATTATACCAAAGACGAGGTACTTGCCATGATCCAGGACATGCGAAACCAGGGGGCGACTTTTTCCATGATTGCAGATCATCTAAGACAAAAAGAGATCCCCACCTTCTCAGGAAGGGGGGAATGGCATGCCCAGACAATTCACAGGCTCTGCAAATAATAATGCTATTGTGCCTTTAATCCCTGGATAATAATTTTAAATGCAGTAATGAGTGTGGACTTTACAAAATCTTTCTGGTCATTGAGCTTTTTTTTGGAGTCCACCCAGAGCACTACCCCTGCATAGGAACCCCACAACACATCTGCCAGGGCCACGGGATGCTCATCAATAAAAATGCCTTTTGCAATCCCCTCTTTTATCACCTGGATGATGGCACCATGGGCCTGGGCTGAATTGTATTTTAGCTGCTCCATCACTTCGTCAGACAAATTGTGAAGGGTTTCCCCGGATTGCAGGTGAAACAGGTTGATCAGAATACTGGCATCATGGTCATACACATCAATGAACACATCCCTGAACCGTTCTATTTTTTCTTCTACACAGATATCCAGATTCACCACCTTATGAATCTGGATGGACAGATATTTGAGTATATCAAGGGAAAGGGAAGTGTGAAGTTCTTCTTTGTTTTTAAAATACAAATAAATGGTCCCGGGACTCAGTTCAGCCGCAGATGCAATTTCTTCCATGGTTGCGCTGTTGAATCCTTTTACGGAAAAAATCTTCTGGGCTGCATCGATGATGTCTTTGCGCCGTTGCTGTTTTTCCCTTTGTTTCCGCTCATGTATACCCATTTCTTCCCCGTTATTTTATGAAGCAAATTCATTTACTGTACAACTGAATAGAATATATATATAATTTGTTTGCATATCGCAAGGATAAAAATGGAAAATTCAGATGATTTAATCACTTTTCTGATTTTATTCAATTGGTTCTTTTTTTCCGGTTTTTGTTCCCATTTCCAGGATTTTTGTTTATTATCTCAGGGTAAAATCATACTTGGAGATATAAATTATGCCAAAAACAACATATTGGGCAGATGCATACGTGCAAAAAGCCTGCAGCGCAGCAGATGCTTTACAGCATATACGGCCGGGACAACGGGTGTTTATCGGGTCATCCTGCGGCGAACCCCAGCACCTGGTGTATGAGCTGTCCAAGGCATCGGCCCGGTTCACAGATCTTGAAATCGTCCGTCTTTTAAGCATTGAAAGCGGTCCGTTAACCCTGATTGCCAACCGGTCCCATTCCCGGCAGTTCAACATCCGCTCCTTTTACCTGGGATCAGCCTCCCCCAGCAAAATTAAAAAAAACCAGCGGTTTATCACCCCCATAAATCTGTCCCAGATTCCCCACTTGTTCAAATCCAGGCTTATGCCCCTGAATGCCGCCCTGATCCAGGCATCTCCGCCTGATGATTTCGGATGGATGAGTCTGGGGGTTTCCGTGGATATCACCATGGCGGCCTGTGAGTCCGCCGACCTGGTGATCTGCCAGGTCAACCCCAACATGCCCAGAGTTTTGGGACGAAGTTTTATCCATGTCAATGATGTGGATTATATTGTTGAATATGAAGAAGAACTGCTCACCATCCAGGCCCTTCCGGAGCTGGAAACCGCCATTACCATAGGGAAGCACATTTCCCGGCTCATTGATGACGGCTCCACCATCCAGACAAGTCTGGGGGTCACCAATGATGCCACCATGGTATGTCTGGCTGAAAAAAATGATTTGGGGGTCCATTCCCAGTATATATCAGAACCCATGATGCGCCTGTTTTCCATGGGGGTAATCACCAACAAGAAAAAAGGATTCAACGACGGCAAACTGGTGGCCGGCAGTGCCGTGGGGTCCAATCTGCTGTATGAATTCATTGATGACAATCCCTCCATTGAGTTTCATCCATCTGACTACATCAACAACCCCACCATCATCGGCCGCCACAACAAAATGATATCTTTGAATACCGCCATGTCCATTGATCTCACCGGCCAGGTGGCGGCAGATGCCCTGCCCTACAACAATTACACCGGTATCAACGGGCTGCTGGATTTCACACGCGGGGCTGCCATGGCCCCGGGCGGCAAATCCATCCTCATGATGACATCCACGGCAGACAACGGGCGCAGCAGCCGGATCATCCCCCAGATGTCAGATATTGCCGTGGTGGTGCCAAGAGGGGATGTCCAGTTCGTGGCCACGGAATACGGGGTGGTGAACCTGTTTGGCAAAACCCTTCAGGAACGGGCCATGGCCCTTATCAGCATTGCCCATCCAGACTTCAGGGATGAGCTGTTTTCCAAAGCCAAGGAACTGGATCTCATTGACGTGGAACGTAAATTCAAACAGGCCATCAAAGGGGTCTATCCCCTCAAATATGAGGAAAACATTGTCATCAAGGGGATTCCCATCACCTTCCGACCGGCCAAAACCATTGATGAACGCGGCATTCAGGAACATTATTATACCATGAACAGAGGAGATATCATTTCCCGGTTTTTCCATGAGAAAAAAAGTTTTGTTCATAACCAGATCGAAACCACTTTTGAAATTGATTATATCAATGATCTGACCATGGTGGCCACCATCGGAGAACTGGGATTTGAAAAAATCATTGCCGTGGGCGAATATTTTCGCAATACCATTATCAATATGGCGGAAATCGCTTTTTCCGTATCCCGGGAGTACCAGGGCATGGGGATTGCCCGGGTACTCCAGGAAAAGCTGGCAACCGCTGCACGGGAAAACGGCATCAAGGGTTTGATTGCTTATACCTCTCCGCATAACAAGGGCATGATCAAGCTGTTCAACAAACTGCCCTATAAGGTCAATGTGGAAAAAGATGATGACATGATCATCCTCAACTGCCTGTTTTCCGAACCCCGGGACAAGACAGCGGTCTCTGATACCATCCCCAATATTTCCATGGTATAACCACCACAATTACACGTTTTTGTCCACAGATGGCAAAACACCATCTGTGGAACTTACCGCACGGTGAGCAGGGCCACGGATTCAATGTGGTAGGTATGGGGGAACATGTCCACCGGCTGGACCTTCTGCACCGCATACACAGAAGAAAGCAGCTCCAGGTCCCGGGCAAGGGTGGCCGGGTTGCACGAAACATAGACAATGGTATCAGGCCGAAGATTGAGCACCCGGGCCACCACATCCTTGTGCATCCCCACCCGGGGCGGGTCGATGACAACCACATCCGGGGTCTGTCCCAGTTCCGGCAGGACCTGCCGGATATCCCCCTGCAGAAACCGGCAGTTTTCAATCTGATTCAGCCGGGCATTTTTCCGGGCATCTGCCACAGCGGCATCGATGATTTCTATGCCGGTGACCCGGGCTGCCCTGTCTGACAGCCAGATGGGAATGGTGCCGGTGCCTGAATACAGATCCAGCACTGTCTGCTTTCCTGTAAGTCCGCTGTATTGGGCAACAATATCATACAATTTTTCACAGGCCCTGGTGTTGGTCTGGAAAAAAGAATTGGCAGATATCTCAAATACAAACCGGCCCAGGCGCTCTGTGATGACATCCCGACCGTGGAGCAGCAACTCTTCTTTGCCCATGCTGACCCCGGATCTGGCATCTGTGATATTGTTGACAATGGATGCAATCTCGGGAAAAGTCTCGGCCAGTTCATGGGCCAGATCTGTTACCACGGACAGATTTTTGTCCCGGGTGACGATGTTGACCATCCACTGGTCATAGGCCACGGAATGCCGGAGCATGACAAACCGCCAGAATCCGGTGTGATGGCGCAGATGATAGGCAGGCAGGCCGGATTTTTTCACAAACTCCCTGACATGGGACAGGATCCTGTTCCCCAGATCCGGCATGATTTCGCATTGAAGGATATCAATGACCTGGTCAAAGGTGCCCGGTACATGCAGCCCGATGCCCAGATCCTTTGAAATACTCTCATCCGCCAGCTCTTCAGGCATGAGCCAGCGTTTCGCAGAACAGGAAAACTCCATTTTGTTGCGGTATGCATACACCTGGTCAGAGGGAATCACCTCCAGAACCGGCACTTCGGACAATCTGCCGATATGGGCCAGAGACGCAACCACATGCTGTTTTTTATATGCCAGCTGGGTGTGGTAGGGTATCTGCTGCCATTTGCACCCCCCGCAAAACCGGCAGTAACGGCACCGCCCTTCCTGCCGCAGGGAGGATGGGGTGATAATATTGATTAATTTGCCTTCTGCCCAGGATTTTTTCTTTTTGGTAATCTTGACAAGCACGGTATCACCGGGAACGCACCGGTCCACAAACACCGGAAATCCATCCGGTTTTGCCAGGCCTTTGCCGCCATAGGCAAGGTCGATTATGTCAAGTTCACAGGTCTTTCGCTTTTTTATAGCCATCTGTATCCATCTGTTTTTTTTGTATTTTAGTTATCTTCTGCCTTGATATTATATGGATTTGGTGGCATAAAAACAAGATGCAAAGCAAATATCCAGTTCTGGAAACCCATTTTACAGTGGACAGCCTCACCCTGACAGGGGAACTGTTTTTGCCAGGCACGGACCAGCCACCCCTGGTGGTGGGATCCCACGGTCTGGAAGGCAGCCGGCACTCAGCCAAACAACAGGTATTGTCCCGGCTGCTGCCGGAAAACGGCATGGCTTTTTTCAGATTCGACCACCGGGGATGCGGGGACAGCCAGGGCAGTTTTGTTTCAGACACCTCCCTTGCCACACGCACAAAAGACTTTGTGGCAGCAGTAAAACATGCCCTGCATATGGAAATGACATCAACCGACCTGGGAGTGTTTGGCTCCTCCATGGGAGGAGCCGTCTGCATCAATGCCTGGCAGGAACTGGAAAAAACAGATGCCAGGGTCTGCGGCGGGGTATTGTGTGCTGCACCGGTAAAAAGCCGGACCATCCATAACATCCCCACCCGGGCCAATGACACCCGGCCGGCCCTGCCCCTGGATTTTTTCAGACAAAACCTGCTGTTTGATCTTACCAAACAGGCAGCAGCCCTTCACCATGTATTGATTTTCCACGGAGGTGCAGAC
This sequence comes from Desulfotignum sp., assembly GCA_011389575.1. Classification (GTDB taxonomy): domain Bacteria; phylum Desulfobacterota; class Desulfobacteria; order Desulfobacterales; family Desulfobacteraceae; genus Desulfotignum. The sequence continues at coordinate 33,274 of JAABUB010000016.1, forward strand.
CAGGTGGTGCCGGTATCCAATGCCCATATCCTTTTTGACAGCATGCAGCCCCCTAGAAAATGCATCACACAAAAAGGCGGGGACCACCAGATGTCTTCTGAAAATCATCAGGCGGAATTTGAAGCCCGGACCCTGGCCTGGTATAAAAAGATATTTGCCCTTTCTGTGTCTTAAACCCGCACTGTTCAATTTTCCCCTGCCAGTTGCCTGCGCAAAACCTCCAGGGCCATGGCTGCAAATATCTTCTTGTTTCTGCTCCTGTCATCAAATGTAAAATGATACTGCCTGGCATCTGCCACCCCGGGGCCTGCCAGACCGATACACACGGTTCCCACTTTTTTCTCGGTGGGGCCGCCGCCGGGCCCGGCAATGCCGGTGGTGGAAACTGCCCAGTCCGCCCCGGATACCTGTCTTGCCCCTTGTGCCATTTCCCGGGCTGTTTTTTCATGGACTGCTCCGTGGGTTTCCAGGGTTTCGGAGGCGATCCCCAGCACCTTTATCTTGGCTGCGTTGGCATAGGTGACAGCGGACAAAAGAAAATAATCTGAACTGCCGGGCACCTCGGTGATCAAATGGGAAATCAGGCCCCCGGTGCACGATTCTGCAACAGCCAGGGTCTGGCCCCGCTGTTTCAACAGCCGGCCCACCTCGGCTTCCAGAGCCAGGCCGGTCAGAGACACCACTTTTTTGCCCAGCTGCCGGACAACCCAGTGCCCGGCTTTTTCAAAATATGCCCGGGGGTCAGTTTTTTCAGCGTCCAAGTCTTTTTCACCTTGAATGGTGCTGTCAACCTGGATACTGCTGTCAAAAATTTTCTGGTTTTCAGGACAAAATCCGGTGGAGTCAAAAACCAGTTTCACCTCAATGGTGGGAAAACTGGCCCGAAAACCCAGACGGATATCAGCAAACAGGTCATTAAAATCCTTAAGCAATGCCCCCACCCGGGATTCAGGCAGTCCGAAGATGGTGAGACGTCGGATATGCAGGTTCGGGGTCAGGCCGAATACCTTTGTGATATGGGGCACCACCTGTGTTTCCATCATCTGTTTCATCTCCGAGGGCACCCCGGGCATACAAAAAAACAGACACTGGTTTAACTGAAAGCAAAATCCCGGTGCTGTGCCGTGGGTATTCTTCAAAACATCTGCTTTTGCCGGCAGCAAAGCCTGTTTTTCATTTTCAGGTGTCAGTGCAAATCCCCGGCGGGCAAAATATGTTTTCATGGATTCATAGGCCCCGGGATGCAGCACCAGAGTCTGCTCAGCCGCTTTGGCACAGGCCTGGGCAGTAATATCATCGCTGGTGGGACCCAGGCCGCCGGTAACCAGGCAGATGCCGGCCCGCCGGGAAATGTGCAAAATTGTTTCACTAACAGCTTCTACATCATCTCCTCTGGCAGTAATCCGGGAAACCACAATGCCCAGCTGTTTGAGCCGGTCACATAAATAAGCGCTGTTGGTATCAACCAGATCCCCCAGCATCACTTCATCTCCGGTGGACAGAATTTCAGCAATCATATCGAATCCTTATGTCAACTGGTGCGTTTTTGATTATAGGTTTTTCGGGGTTTTCACCCCTTTTGACTCCAGGGCATTTATGTGTCCTTGTGTAGCCAGGGTATCATATATATGGTGATTGAAAAACATGGCGTGGTTGGAGGAAAAAAAAGCCGGGTTTTTGCGGAACCGTGATCCGATGGCCAGCTGTTTTTTAAAAGTTTTATCCAGAAACTGCTTCACCTGTTTTCTGTCCCATCCTTTTGGGTGGACAAAATTCAGATACAAGGAAAGATCGCCATGGTAAAATTCACAGGTTTCAACACCCCGGGCATCTTCACTGTGTTTTGGCAGATTAAAAACCGCCAGGTTGAGATAATCGATATATGCCTGGTGTTCCCGGGTGAAATCAAGGGTTTTGCAGGCAGAAGCAGCATCTTCAAAAATGGTGCCGAACAACAGGTACACATAAGTGAAAATACCTGCCTGGTGAAGATTCTTCAAAATCCTGGATACCATGCCAAGGTCAGTGCCTTTGTGCATATTGTCCAGCACACACTGGTCCCCGGATTCCAGGCCCAGCTTGAGCATGCCGCAGCCGCTGCGTTTGAGTCGATGACAAAAATCCGGGTCTGCCAGGTCTTTTTCAAACCGCACAAACCCGTACCAGGTAAAAGGAATATCCGCTTCTGACCCTGCCAGTGCCCGCAAAAAAGCCGGGGTCATGGCATTGTCGATAAAATGTATGGTACCGGGCGAAAATCGCTGATACATGGCCATGACATCATCCAGCATGCGGGAGGCGCGCCTGGCACTATAAGGACGGGTTTCCGCTTTTTCCGGACAAAACCGGCACTTGCGCCAGTAGCACCCGATGGTGCCCCGGAAAGGCAATATCCTGGTGGGGCTCAGATAGGTTTTTTGTACGGCAAACCGGTAATCCGGAACATAATGGCATCTCGTGGTGCCCGTCTTTCCCAGAAGGTCCAGCAGCGGTATTTCCCCCTCTCCTGGTATGATTTTATCGATGAGCCCGGAAAAAGGGTTCCCTGTCTTTGGCCGGCTCATCCAGGAAGAAATAAGGCCCCCGCCCATGACAATCTTTTTGTGGGCAAAATTCTGCCGGATCCAGCCGGCCAGAGCAAAACTTACCAGGGCCTGGTTGAGATAACACAAAGAGATTCCCACCCAGGCAGATTCCCACTGGGACAAAACCGGTCTGAGCATTTCTTCAAAATAAGGATAAAACGGGTTGGTCTGAAAGGTTTCTGCGCTTTTGTGCAGATCCCTGCTGCGCACGCCAGACAGTTTTTGGTCTGAATAATCACTGAGGGTCACTTTGAACCGGGACTGGTCCACTGCCAGAGACAGCAGTTTGTTCAAATCATACACCCGCTGGTGGTAACGGTCCTGGTTGGTATACAAACCAGGGTTCTGCAGGTCCGCCAGGATGGTTTCCCTGTTTTTCAGGGCCCGGGCAGACCAGGAGTCTGTGGGGGTAAGATCCTGGTTGATCAAAAACATCAATCCTTCAATACTGGCATCCACCACCTGGCAGGCAATGCTGTTTTCTGCCAGAGCCCCGGCAAGATAGGCCACACCGGCCGGCGGTTCACAGGGTTTTGTCACCGGCGGAAACACTAATAGCATCTGGTTGCATCCTTGTCTTATGTTTGTCCGGCCATGCTTGTATCATAATTTATAAGAAATTGCCCAAGAAAATCCGGAAAATGTTTCTATAAACAGAAACATTTGTCTTGACAACCTATGACAAATCGTTTAATTTGCGCGTCAACCTGTAACCACAGCAAAACCCGGAACTGCAGAAACACAATGAAGCAAACCTGTGTGACAAATATTGCAATGGTCTATAAAAAGATGTCCCATCATAACAGCCGACCCCTTATCATTCCCCTGCCCCTTATACCGGTGCCCGGGCCCGACTTCGCCCTAAAGAGGCTGCCATGATCATCTCCCGATTCCCGGACAGAAAAACATTTTCACACCTTGCCAAAACCCACAATGTGGTGCCGGTGTGCACCCGGATCCTGGCAGATACCCACACCCCGGTATCCCTTCTGCAAAAATTTCATGCCAGGGATGCGGCATGTTTTTTACTGGAAAGTGTTGAGGGCGGAGAGCGCTGGGCCAGATACAGTTTTCTGGGGGTACGTGCCCACGGCAGCCTGCAGGTGTTTTCCGATCATGTGGAACTGGTCACCGGTAAAAACACCTCCCGCGCCCGGTGCACAACCATTGCCCATAACAACGATCCCCTGGCGGTGATCAGACAGATCATCCAGACATACGATCCTGCGGAAATAAAGGAACTCCCCCGGTTCTGGACCGGCCTGACCGGGTATGTGACCTATGAGATGGTTTCTTTTTTTGAAAAAATTCCGGTATCGCTGCCAAAGAATACCCCCTATGCCCATTTTATCATTCCAGACCAGATGATCATTTTTGACAATATCCAGCAGACCGTAACCTGTGTGCAGATCTGTTATCTGGATGATGTTACAGCCCCGGATACCGCTTTTGACCAGGCATGTCAGGACCTTGAACACCTGCTGACCGTTATCCACACCCCTGCCGGGGTTCCGGATACCCCGAAAACACCGCCTGCGGAACTTTCCTGCCAGATTCCCGACCACCAGTACCTGAACGGAGTCAACACCATCAAACACCACATCCTGGAAGGCGATATTTTCCAGGCTGTGTATTCTCTGCCTTTTTCCTGTACAACCAATCTGGATCCGGTCCTGTTCTACCGGGCCCAGCGGTATATCAACCCTTCTCCATACATGTTTTTCATGAATTTCACTGATATGGTCATTGCCGGGTCATCCCCGGAAACCATGGTGAGACTGGAGAACCGGGTGGCCACCCTCAGGCCCATTGCCGGCACCCGCCCCAGGGGTGCCACCGAACAGCAGGACCTGGCCCTGGCAGATGAACTGCTCTCGGATGAAAAGGAGAAAGCCGAGCATATCATGCTCATAGATCTGGGCAGAAACGATCTGGGCCGGGTGGCGGCACCGGGCACTGTCCAGGTGACAGATACCATGGTCATTGAACGCTATTCCCATGTCATGCACCTGGTATCCAACATCACCTGCGATCTTACGCCTGGATATGATGCCTTGGACCTGTTCAGGGCCGCCTTTCCGGCCGGCACCCTCACCGGGGCCCCGAAAATCCGGGCCATGGAGATCATCTCCGGCCTGGAAAACCGCCCAAGGCGGGTATATGGCGGTGCTGCCGGATATATCTCCTTTACCGGAAACATGGATTTTGCTATCACCATCAGAACCGCTGTCATGGAAGGCGGCACCCTCACAGTCCAGGCCGGGGCCGGCATTGTCCATGATTCAGACCCGGCCGCAGAACTTGAAGAATGCAGGAACAAGGCCAAAAGCGTGGAAGCCGCCTTGAAATTCGCCCTTTCCCATACAAATGGAGACTGAAAGCATGCAGGTTGTCATTATCGACAATTATGATTCTTTTACCTTTAATCTTGTCCACTATCTTTTGCATACCGGGGTTACAGTTGAGGTGTTCAGAAATGACAAGACCTGTGCTCAGGATCTTGCGGCCATGAACCCCGGCGCCATTGTGATTTCCCCCGGCCCGGGACGGCCTGATGATGCCGGTGTGTCCCTGGATGTGGTGCGGCAGTTATCCGGTAAAATTCCCATCCTGGGGGTCTGTCTGGGCCACCAGGTCATTGCCCAGAGCTTCGGCGGGACCATTGTCCACGCCCGCAGGATCATGCACGGCAAAACATCGGTCGTCACAGCCGACGGTACCCATATTTTTGCGGGGCTTTTGCGCCCTTTTCCGGTCATGCGCTACCATTCCCTTTCCGTACAGGAATCAGATCTTCCGGATTGCCTTGTGGTCACAGCCAGAACCGAAGACGGAGAGATCATGGGAATCCGCCACCAGCACCACCCCACCCAGGGAGTCCAGTTTCATCCGGAATCCTTTATGACCACTGTGGGCAAACGCCTGATCCGCAACTTTATCAAAGGGGCTGCAAAATGAATTTCACCCTTCTTCTCAACCGCATCATCGCAGGCCAGGACCTGACAGAAGACCAGGCCGCAGACATGATCACAGATATTTTTTCCGGCACCATCACCCCGGCCCAGGTAGGGGCGTTCATGGCAGCCCTGGCCACCAAAAAAGAAACCTTTGAAGAGCTGGCCGGTGCAGCCCGGGCCATGCGCACCAAAGCACGGCGCATCCAGGCCGTGTCCAAAAAAGTGATTGACACCTGTGGCACCGGGGGGGATGCGTCAGGCTCCTTTAATATCTCCACCGCCACCGCCTTTGTGGTGGCAGGTGCCGGCATCACCGTGGCCAAGCACGGCAACCGGAGCGTTTCCAGCAAATGCGGCAGTGCGGATGTGCTCGAAGCCCTGGGGGTCAACCTGGACCTTGATCCGGAAATCGTGGAAGAGGCAGTGAACGACATCGGCATCGGCTTCATGTTTGCCCCGGTTTTCCACGGGGCCATGAAATATGCGGCCCAGGCCAGGAAAGAATGCGGTATCCGCAGCATTTTCAACATGCTGGGCCCTTTGACCAACCCGGCTGCCGCCTCCTGCCAGATCCTCGGGGTCTATGCCTCCCACCTTACCCAGATGTTTGCCAAGGCACTCAAGCTGCTGGGTGTGGAAAAAGCCTTTGTGGTCCACGGCCATGACGGCATGGATGAGATCACCACCACAGATCTGACCCGGGTATCTGAATTGTCAGACGGTCATATCAAATCCTATGATCTGGATCCGCTGCAGTATTTTGATGACTATGCTGATCCTGCAGACCTCAAAGGCGGGGATGTGCACACCAATGCCGCCATCATCCAGTCTGTTCTTGCCGGAGAAAAAGGCCCGAAGCGGGATATTGTTCTGATCAATGCCGGGGCCGGTCTTGTGACAGCCGGTGCTGCAGCCACCATCCACCAGGGGATACAACTGGCAGCCGATGCCATAGACACAGGCAGAGCAGAACAAAAACGCAATGATCTGGTGCGGTTCACCCGGGAGAATGCATGAAATGAAACCTGAAGGGTTTATAAAAACCATGGTCCGGATAAAACAAGATGCGGTGGCACATAGCCACCGCACCCTGCCGCTGGCTGAGCTGCGCAAAGAAGCGGAAAAACTGCCTGCCGGGGCGGACTTTCACAAAGCCATGGCCCGGAGCACACTCCAGGATGTGGGTATCATTGCAGAAATCAAAAAAGCCTCTCCATCAAAAAAAGATATCTGCCTGGATCTGGATCCACATACCTATATCAGGGACTGTGAAAAGGCAGGGGCCAGGGCCATATCCGTGCTCACCGAAGAAGTGTATTTCAAAGGCAGCCTCAAGGATCTGAAAACCGCCTGCACTGCCACCCGTCTTCCTGTACTGCGCAAGGATTTTATCATCAGCGCATACCAGATCTATGAAGCAAAGCAGGCCGGGGCCGGTTCCGTGTTGCTCATCACCACCCTTTTGTCCCGAAACCAGCAGACAGACTATACAATCCTTGCAAGGGAACTGGGCATGGAGCCTCTGGTGGAGATTTCTTCTGAATGGGAATGTGAACAGGCCCTTGTCACCGGAGCCAAGGTGATCGGTATCAACAACAGAAACCTTGCCACGCTGGATGTGGACCCTGAAACCGCCCTGCGGGTTGCAGGGGTTCTTCCCGCAGATACCGTTCCGGTAGCAGCCTCGGGAATTTCCTGCCGCCAGGACATAAAAAAAGCAGTGGATGCCGGCATATACAATTTTCTGGTGGGAGAAAGCATTGTCCGGGCCAAAGACCGCAAGGCATTTATCCGCTCCCTTTTACAGGATGCATAGGACCATGGACCCATCCCGGTTTCAATCCCTGCCGCACCATTCTCCTTTCATCAAAATCTGCGGGCTCACAGATCCGGACAATGCACAGGCATGCGTCCGGGCCGGGGTAGATATCATCGGGCTGGTGTTTTATCCCAAAAGCCCCAGGCACCTGGAAATCCCCCGGGCCGCGCAGGTTGCCCAACCCCTTTCCGGTCAGGTACCGATATGGGGGGTGTTTGTGGATGCCGGACTGGACACGATCATGGCCCATGTACACGCCTGCGGCCTGACAGGGGTCCAGCTCCATGGCAGTGAAACACCGGGCCTGGTGGATGCTTTGAAGGAAAAAAAACTGACCGTGACAAAAGCGGTTTTTGCCGCCGGATCTCCGTCTCTGGACGTCGTGCATACCTATGCCGCTGCCGACTGTTTTCTGGTGGAATGCGGGCTGGGAAAATTACCCGGGGGCAATGCCAGAACCTGGGACTACCGCCTGGCCCGAAAAATTGCCGCCCAATACCCGGTAATGCTGGCCGGCGGGCTGACCTGCACCAATATCACAAAAGCTCTGGCTGATGCCGATCCCCTGGGTGTGGACATCTCCTCAGGTATGGAAACCGCTTTCGGCATCAAGGATATCCAGCAGGTGGCTGACCTGGTCAGGATGGTGAAAGGGCCGGATGCCATGCGGTAAAACAGTGCATCAGCGCACCACTATATTGGTGCCGGGATAGATATCAGCATCAGGGGCCAGTTTGTTGAGCTTGCGCAGTGCCGTCACAGTGGTATTGTATTTTCGGGAAATACTCCACAGGGTCTCCCCTTTTTTCACAGTATGAAATATGCTGGCAGGTTTTTTGTCCTGCACAGCCGTGGATTTTTTTACAACAGGCCTGGTTTCTGCGGATTGACTTGTGACAGGTTCCGGTGCTGCAGCCATTTTTCTGACAGCTGACAGCTTTTGTTCCAGGTTTCCCATCCGTTCGGTCAGTGAATCAAATTTCACCTGGGCAGCAACCTCAAGACGAGATATCTGCTGCTGCAGCCGGGCCAAAGTGGCATTCAGATCCGCATCAGTGCCGTCCCCCGCAGCAAACGATAATTTGGCCTGCATGTTTTCTATGGCAGCTTCCATGGATGCCAGGCGTTCCTGCATTTCCCCTGACAGGGTATCCCGGGAAACAGAAGGCACTGCCTGGGTCTGTGAATCAGATGACCTGAAAAACAAAAAAAACACCAACACCGTTACAACCAGTGCGCCGGCAATAATCAAGGTAAATTCATTTTTTTTCAACAAGGATGACCCGGCAGTCCTGGCACCGGCGGGGGCAGGCTTTTTTTTCCGGTTGGCGCTGACCTGGGCAGCGGCCGTTTTTGCATCTGGTTTATCTTTTTGTTTCATCCCCTGCTCCTGTTTTTTTTAAGCTTTGTTTTTTTCTTTTCATATCATTTCTGAACATTTTTTTAAAACCGTTTCACACCTTTTTGTTTTATAATTTTCAATTCTTGCTTGTTTCATGGTTGGACAGGTTCTTGGATATATGGTAAAAGTATTTTATAAACCGGTTACCAGATTTCAGGAATTGTTATGATGATTGTTTTTGCCCGATACCTTGTACAGGCGGTGTTTTTTTTTGGCATTATACTTTGCTGTACAGGAAACTGCTTTGCTGATGAAACCCGGATATACACCAACCAGATCGGTATGCGCTTTGTTTTGATTCCGGCAGGACAGTTTGTCATGGGCAGTCCGCCTTCTGAAAAAGGCAGGAGATGGAATGAAAAACAACACCGGGTGACCATTTCAAAAAGTTTTTATATGGGAGAAACAGAGGTCACCCAGGGCCAGTGGAACCGCCTGGCTTCCCCCAACCCCTCTGCATTCAAACTCGGGAACCGATACCCGGTGGATTCGGTGTCCTGGTATGAAGCCATGCAGTTCATTGCCTTTCTCAATAAACTGGAAAAAACAGACCGATACCGGCTGCCCACAGAAGCGGAATGGGAATACGCCTGCCGGGCCGGCGCCACCACCGCTTTTGCCACCGGTCCCATCACCACCATTTCCTGCACAGAGCCGGAACCGGCACTGCTCAATACTGCCTGGTATTGCTACAATTCAGGACTGGCAGGCCCACCCAGGGATTTCAAACCCCACCCGGTCAAAACCCTGAAACCCAATGCCTGGGGGCTTTACGACATGCACGGCAATGTCCAGGAATGGGTATTGGATGCATGCAAAAGCCACAGTTTATGGCGCAGAAGTATAGGACCTGTGACAAGTACCTACCAGGATAATATCGTAGATCCTCTGGAAAAAAATGGGGATCACCGAATTTTCCGCGGGGGTGGCTGGTTCCAGAACGGCAAATACCAGAGATGTGCCTACCGAAGTTTTTACAAACCCGTGGCTGTCAGAAACAGCCTGGGATTCCGGGTTGTTTTAACCCGATAATGAAAAGATGCGGCAAATGGGCTACATCCTGGCCTGAATACGCTTGAACAGATTCAGACGTTTTTTCACGATTAACAGCCTGATCCATTCTTCCAGATGTTGTGCCACCCGGGCATCGCCTTGTTTGATATCAGTACTCCGGTTTTGTTCCGTGTGCATCACTCTGCTGGGTCCGGCATTTTCCAGGGATTTTTTCATGCGTGTGCAGGCAGCCTGGATGTCTGTGTCTTTTCTTTGGGATTTTTCATTGAGCCTGTCATAAATATTTTTCGCATCCTGATAATATCCCTGGCTTTCATATGCCTTTGCCAGAGACAGGGTATTGTATTCATGGACCATGGGTTCTGCCTTGTGTTATTTTTGTTGTTTGAAAATCAATTCATCAGGTTCTGCCATACCGTGTTCATGCCTGGCCAGGTGTTTGATATAGCCGATATCCTGTTTCAACCGCAGAATCTGTTTTTCTATGATTTTATTTTCCTGTCTTGCGATGTGTATCCGGGATGATACAGCTGTTTTTTTTAATTTAAGCTGGTCATAATCTCTGATTCCGTTTTCGGAAAACACAATCAAAAACAGTATGAAAACCATGAGTACAAGGGCCAGAAAAAAACCTGTTTTTTCAAGTACTGCCATATGAATCAGTCCTTTTCTGTTTTTTTTTCAGCCAGTGCAGTGCCATATCAACCTCAGGAAACCGCATTGCTCTGGCTGCAAAAACAACCACTGACATCCCCATTATCACACAGGCTGTCACACCTGCACCAAGCAGCAGTTTTCCTTGTGCATCAGTGATGATAAACCCGGCTGCCGTTTTTACGCATAATGCCATTATAGCAGATAAAAAAAGTGCTCTGCAAGCTGAAATAACCATTTGGATGCGTGAAAATTTCACCTGTGCCGGAGGGTGAAAGACAAGATAGACAAATCCGGCCGCCGATGACAGGGATACAGACAAAGCCAGTCCTGTAATCCCCAGGGGATCGATTAAAACAGATGCAAATACAAGATTGGCAATAATGCAGATAATGCCGGCAAAAAACGGATCCCGGAAACTGGACACAGCATAGTGAAGGGTGACAAAAACCCGGGCCCCGATGAATGCCCACAACCCGGTTGCCAGATACAACAGACAATGTGCTGTCTGGGCAGCAGCACCGGCATCAAACGCCCCCTGACTGAACAACAACCGGACAATGGGATCATTGAGGGCCATGAGTCCGGCCATGGCCGGTATGGCCACAAACATCACCAGCCGGACCCCGGTATCAAATAGGGGCACGATTTCCTCTGTATTCCCGGCTGCCGCTTTTCTGGAAAAAAAAGGCAGCAGTACAATAGAAAAAGACACGGCAATCAAAGCCAAAGGAAACTGCACCAGACGGTCTGCATAATAAAGGAAAGACACACTGCCCTCTGCCAGAAAAGAAGCAAAAAAAGAAGCCACAAGGATATTCACCTGATAGGGTGCAGCCCCCACCATGCAGGGCAGCATTTTTTTTGCACTGTTCACCACCCCGGGATGGCACAAGACAAACCGGCCATGCTTCAGCATGCCGGAACGGATCAAAAAAGGCACCTGAAACACAAGCTGCACCAGACCGCCAAAAACAACGCCCAGTGCAAGTCCTGTGACCGGGACATCAAAACAGCCGGTTGCACAAAGAGTGAACAAAATCACCACCAAATTAAACACAAGGGGCATCATTCCTGGCACATAAAAATTGCCCAAAGTATTGAGCACCCCCATGAACAAAGAAATTACCATGATGACAAACACATAGGGGATCATGATTTTAAACAGCAGCAGGGCCAAAGAAAACTGCGCTTCTCCGGGCACAAACCCCGGTGCCATGACCTGCAGTATCCAGGGTGCCAGCAGCAGGCCGGTCACAACCAGAAAAACACCCAGTGCAGACAGAACAATAAGAGCGGAAAACACCATGGAAACTGCCTGGTCCTTGCGCCCGGTCTCCAGAAACCGGGAAAATTGCGGCACAAAGGCAATACTGAATATGCCGTCAGACAAAAGTTTTCTGAGCAGGTCAAAAGGTCTAAACGCAATAAAAAAGGCATCGCTCTGGGCGGATGTGCCAATGACCATGGCAATCAATGCATCACGGATGACCCCGAAAATACGGCTTACAAGGGTAAAACCGCTGAGCGAAGCTGTATTTTTAACCAGGGACATAAATATATTTTCCTTGACAAAAAACAAAAAATTTTATATCTGTTTCTTTTTAAATGATAACACGTAATACAATTTAATTGACGAATATAAGGAGCACACCCAAATTGGCCAACCACAAATCTGCAAAAAAACGGGCAAAACAGAACCTGGTCAGACGACAGAGAAACAGATCGGTTAAAACCACACTGAAAACCTTGGAAAAAAAGGTGCGTACGGCCAAAGAAGCCGGTGATGACACAGCTTTGGAATTGATGCGCAAGAACCAGTCCGCCCTTCAAAAAGCATCCCAAAAAGGCATCATCCATAAAAACACCGCTTCCAGAAAAATTTCAAGACTTTCCAAATTGGTGAATGCCTGAGCATTTATAGATAGAGACAGGATCTGCCTGCTGGTAGCTCCTGTCTTTGCAAAGTATCCATTCTGTTAGAAATTGGCCATCATCTGGCTGACAAGGCGTTCTGCAATCCGTTGGGCAATTATCTTGATGGCCTCATTGATACTGGCCTCATCATCTATCTTGTCTTCATCCACCAGATAGGAGTCAAACGAAGAAAAATTGTTTGCAGACCAAAGGACATCGCTGTCTGCGTCCAGAAGCTGAACATCCACCAAAGCTGTTATCCTTCTTTCCAATACTGTTTCTGTGGAAGACCGGGACAAAGTGGAAAAAGTAATGGCTTTGATCCTTCCTTTGATCCGGCGGGGGGCATTGGCAGGATCCACCACTTTTGTATCGGTTTCCTCCTGAATTTCTCTGATCAGCTCATTGGTAAAATTTATGCCGGCCCGGGTCTGGTTGCTCCTGTTTTCAAATACTTCCACCCCCACCCTGGCCACATTCTGATGAACATATCCTCCGCCTTCCAGGCGGTATCCGCAACCGGCAACCAGCAGGATCCCCAGTATTATCCAGACTGATTTTTGCATATTGCCGGTTTTCATCTCAGGCAGTTTCATATTACACCACTATGTTTACAAGAATCTGTTTTTTGCGCACGAGAATTATTTTTTTCACTGGTTTGTCCTGAATATGTTTTGCCACCTTGTCATCTGCCAGGGCGGATTCTTTAATAGCATTTTCCGGGGCATCCGGTGTCACACTGAATCTGGACCGCAGTTTGCCGTTCACCTGCACCACCACCAGCACTTCATCTGTTTCAAGGCTGTCTTTGCGAAAGATGGGCCAGGACTGTTCCAGAATGGATCCCTGATGGCCCATTTTTTCGAACAACTCCTCACAAAAATGCGGAACAAAAGGACTGAGCAGCAGCACCATGTTTTCCATTGCTGACAATACCACGGCCTGCATCTGGTTGTCTGCCGTATCCAGGTCCACCGCATATACAGCATTCACCAGCTCCATAACCGCTGACACAGCCGTGTTAAAATGAAAACTTTCATCAATATCTGCTGTTACCTTCTGTATGGTCTGATGGATTTTGATATACAGGGATCTGGCTGCCTGGTTTTTAAGGTCAGCCGCGGGTCCGGTGAAGGGAAATACCTGCTGCTTATCAATTTTGTGCATACATTCCAGGGCCAGGCGCCAGACCCTGTTGATAAAGCGGCTGCTTCCCTCAACACCCTCTTCACTCCATTCCAGATCCCTTTCCGGAGGCGCTGCAAACAGACAGAAAAGCCGGGTGACGTCTGCCCCGTATTTTTCCAGAAGGTCATTGGGGTCCACCACGTTCTTTTTGGACTTGGACATTTTAATGACCCGGCCGATGGCAACTTCCTTGCCGCATCGGGTGCAGACAAATGTATCGTTGGCTTCTTTTCTGGCCTGCTCCGGATACAGGTATCCATGCTCCGGGCAGGTCATGGTTTCTTTGCACACCATTCCCTGGGTGAGCAGCCGGGTAAATGGTTCTTTAAAATCAATCATGTTAAAATGGTGCAGCACCCGCATAAAATACCGGGAATACAAAAGATGCAGCACAGCATGTTCCACTCCGCCGATATACTGGTCCACCGGTGCCCAGTATTTTACGGCCTGATGATCAAACATGCCTTTGTCAAACCGGGGAGAGCAGTACCGCAGATAATACCAGGATGATTCCACAAAGGTATCCATGGTATCGGTATCCCGTCTGGCATCTTTGCTGCCGCACGCAGGACAGACTGTATGCGTGAAATAATCCAGGACAGGCAGCGGGGAACCGCCTTTTTCCAGCAGATTGGCATCTTCAGGTAGTTCTATGGGAAGGTCTTCTTCCGGCACCGGCACCACCCCGCAGTCCGGGCAGTGAATAACCGGAATGGGGGTCCCCCAGTAGCGCTGGCGGGAAATCCCCCAGTCCCGGAGCCGATAGGAGACAGCTTTTTTTCCCCTGCCCTGCTCTGCCAGCCAGTCTGTGATGGCTTCAATGGCTTTTCCGCTGTCCATGCCGTCAAACCGGCCGGAATTTACCATGACCCCGGGTCCGGTATAGGCGGTTTCCATGGTATCCGGATCAAGGGTATCGGATTCCGGCTGCACCACCACCCGAATCTCAAGGCCATATTTTTTTGCAAAGTCAAAATCCCGCTGGTCTCCGGCGGGCACCGACATGATGGCGCCAGTGCCGTACCCCATGAGAACGAAATTGGCCGTATAGATGGGGATTTGCTCTCCTGTGGCTGGATTGATGCAGTATCTGCCGGTGAAAACCCCTTCTTTTTCATATTTTTCCAGACCTTCCAGGGACCGTTCCTGGGCAGCCACTTTTTCAAGAAAGCCGGCCACATCCTTTTCTTGTTGTGTTCCTTTGCATAAAGTTTCCACCAGGGGATGCTCCGGTGCCAGACACATGAAAGTAGCCCCGAAAATGGTATCCGGACGGGTGGTAAATACCTTGATCTGCGCATCCATGCCGGCAACCTGAAATGTCAGTTCAGAGCCCACGCTTTTGCCGATCCAGTTTTTCTGCATCACCGTTACCTTTTCCGGCCATCCCGGCAGTTTATCACAATAGACCAGCAGATCTTCAGCAAAATCCGTGATCCGGAAAAACCACTGCCACAGCTTTTTCTGATGCACCGGCCGGGAGCACCGCCAGCATTTGTCCTGTTCCACCTGTTCATTGGCCAGAACGGTCTGGCATTTTTCACACCAGTTGACAAAAGATTCCTTGCGGTATGCCATGCCGTTTTCCAGCATTTTTAAAAACAGCCATTGCTCCCATTTATAATACTCAGGCCGGCAGGTGGCTATCTCCCGGTCCCAGTCATAGGAAAATCCCATTTTTTTCAACTGAGCGCGCATGGCCCGGATATTCTCATATGTCCAGGCAGCCGGGTGGGTGTTGTTGTCTATGGCTGCATTTTCCGCGGGCATGCCAAACGCGTCCCATCCCATGGGATGGAGGACGTTAAACCCCTGCATCCGTTTGTACCGCACCACCACATCACCGATGGTATAATTGCGCACATGACCGATATGAATTTTACCTGACGGATAGGGAAACATTTCCAGCAGATAATATTTTTCTTTTGCAGGGTCTTCGAAAACCTTGAAAATGTTATGGTCCTGCCAATATGCCTGCCATTTGGGTTCCACATCAGCAGGATTGTACCGTTCCTCCATTCTGTCTTTTCCTTTCACAAGCAGCTTCACAATAATTTTTGATTATTAAAACCTATTAGATGCCACAACCAAAGGCAAATAGCAAGACAACAATTATTGAATTGGATCTTTGCTATAATGGATGGTGTAATCATAAGAACCGCGGCAGGGAGCCCCTGGAGGTGTGCTGTGACAGGACTGTCAGATACCAATCTCGGGCCGGTCACAGCACACCTCCAGGTGCGGGGCTTGGGACCAGGACATGCCGTGGACAAATGAAAACCTGATACACTTATGGCAAATATCCAGTGCTGACAATTTTTGCTGCCAATTTTGAACTTGACCAAAGCACTCTGCGATGGTATATAAAATGGTTTTGATAAGCACCTGGAAGGCAGGTGCTGTTGTATTTAATCCTTGCTCCGGAATCATTTCGGGGCTTTATATCCGCAAGGAGAAGAAATGAGAAAGTATGAAACCGTAGTGATTTCTGACCCTGATCTGCAGGATCAAACACGCACTGAGCTGTTTGATAAAATCAGAAATATCATTGCCAGAGAAAACGGTATTTTTCTGAATCTTGATGACTGGGGCAGCAAAAAAATGGCCTATGAAATCAGAAAAAAATTACGGGGACACTATGCCTGCCTGACCTATGGCGGTACAGGAGACCTTGTAAAGGAACTTGAAAGAAATCTGCGCCTTACCGATAATGTCATGAAATTTATGACTATCCTCATCTCTGACGCTGTGACAGCTGAATCATTGGCTCAGGAACTAAAAGATGCCGAAGATGCAAAAACGGCTGCCGCTGATGCTGCCCGGGCTGCTGATACCGTAAAAGACACTGACACGGACACTGATGCCGGCGCCACACAGGTGGTTCAAGAATCCGGATCAGATGAACCAGGGGCTGAAACAGCATCAAAAACTGCTGAAACAGTTACTGACGACAAGAACTGATAAAGGACTGGAGGATAGATATTATGTATAAAGGCCAAAGAGGCGACAGCAAAAACCGATTTTACCAGCGCCGCAAAATATGCAGATTCTGTGTGGATAACGGCATGGACATAGACTACAAAGCCCCCAAAGCCCTGAAACAGTTCATTACTGAACGGGGGAAAATCATACCCAGACGGATCACCGGCACCTGTGCCAAACACCAGCGCAAGTTATCACTGGCCATCAAACAGTCCCGTCAGATAGCCTTGCTTCCGTTCGTGGGAAGACCCCCGCAATAATCAGACTGCCGGAGAATCTTACGGTGACCAACATCATCCCCCTGCCCTCCGCTGCCAAAGAAATTGTGCTGGGCATCTGCCTGTGCATTTTGATCTTTGCAGTCAGCTATACCTTCCCCTTTTTAGGGGTATTTGCCCTGCTGGTGCTTCCCTTGCCGGTGCTGTTTTACCGGCTGAAACTGGGACGTAAAAGCGGTGGTATCATAGCAGTGGTCAGCTTTGTGGTGCTCATGTTGATGACCCGGGGATTTGCCTTTGATTCCCTGTATTTTGGTGCCCTGCTTCTGACCGGCATGTTCTTAGGGGAATGTATCGAACGACACATGGGTGTTGAACGGACCATGGTCTTTACTGTTACAGGTGTCATGGGTCTGGCTCTGGCGGCATTTCTCGTATATGCCGGCCTCCATACCACCGCCATGGGGGATATGGTATCTGATTATATCTCCCAGTACTTCAGCCTGACATCTGCCCTGTACACGGATATGGGGATTGAAAAAGAACAGATTGCCGCATTGAATTCCGCCTTTCTCATTGTTCTGCCCGGCATGTTCATTGTCTCATATACGACCACGGTGTGGCTGAATATTCTGATCATCAAAAAACTGCTGGCCAGGATCGGGATAACCCTGAAGAACATGGAAAACCTGAACCGTTTCAAAGCACCTGACGTACTTGTGTGGGTGGTGATCGCCATGGGATTGCTCCTGGCGCTACCTGTCGGGGCTGCCAAATACGTTGGCATCAACTGTCTGATTATATTAATGCTTGTTTATTTTTTTCAAGGAATTGCCATTATATCATTTTATTTCCAGAAAAAAGGATCCCCTACCTTTTTAAAGGTATTTTGCTATGGACTGATCGCTGTACAGATCTATTTTCTCATTCTGGTCATCGGCCTGGGATTCTTTGACAATTGGATCAACTTCAGAAAACTGGAGTTTCAAAAATGATACCAACCCCTATCAGCTTGTTTTTAAAAAGCTGAATCCTTTTGGAGGTTTACATGAAAGTCATATTAAAAGAAACCATAGATACCCTGGGCATTGCAGGCTCGGAATGTGAAGTTGCAGCAGGCTACGGCCGCAACTACCTGCTTCCCCAGGGAAAAGCAATGATTGCCACACCCCAGAACAAACGCATCATGGAACAGGCCAGGGCAAAACTCGAACTGCAGATTGCAAAAGAGAAAAAACTGGCTGAGGAAATGGCTGATAAAATCAAGGATGTGGTCTGCAAACTCAAAGCCAAAGTCCGTGAAGAGATTTATCTTTACGGATCCATCACCACCCACGACATCAAGGAATCCTTGAACAACCAGAACATCTCGGTGGAACGCCGCTCCATTCTTCTGGCGGAACCCATCAAGGAAACCGGAGAATACAAGGTTCCCATAAGGCTCTACAAGGATGTGGAACCGGAAATAACCGTGGTTGTTGAAGCAGAAAAAAAACAGGAAAAATAACTTCATCTGCCTGTGCTGTCCGGTGACCTGGCCGGTGTCAGCACAGGTTTACCAAATTTGGAAAAC
>JAABUB010000149.1 GCA_011389575.1 Desulfotignum sp.
ACATATCTTTGGCACCTGTTTCATGTGCCAGTGCTGCAAGCTTTTGTGTAACCGCCTGATCCAGTCGCTGACGGGAAAAATCAAAAAAAAAGCCTGGCAGACCCAGGGAAAATGTCTTTAGCCGGTCAGGCGATTTTATCAGCTGTTTTAAGTGAAAATCCCGGGTGTCAAATCGGGGTGCATGCTTTTGCAGTGATGTGAAGCTGTCTGATTCATACATGGGTTATCCTTTTTAATTAAAAAAGTATTGCCGCATGATAGTTTCTTTATTTTAATTTTTTTTTGAAAAACAGTCAATAATTATTGACAGGTCCCTCTCAGGCCGATTAATACTAAATCCCATGAAACCAACCGATCATGCTGTTAAAAAAAAACTGCTGGAAAAAGGGGTGATCATGCCCGATCCGGATACGGTGTTTATTGCCGATAACATAGATCCGGATCGGATTTCAGGAGACGGGGTGACCATATTCAGCGGATCCAGAATCCTGGGCAAAAAAACCCTGATCCTGGGGGGAGCAAAAATCGGGTATGAAGCACCGGTGACCATGGAAGACTGCATGTTGGGAAAAAATGTCCGGCTTAAGGGGGGATTTTTCCAGGGGGCGGTTTTTCTGGGTGATAATGTGTTTGGATCCAACGCCCATGTGAGATCCGGTACCATCCTGGAGGAACAGGCCGGGGCTGCCCATACGGTAGGGCTCAAACAGACCATTTTGTTTCCTTTTGTCATTTTGGGCAGCCTGATCAATTTCTGTGACTGTTTCATGACCGGGGGCACCAGCCGCCAAGACCATTCAGAGGTGGGATCTTCTTTTGTACATTTTAATTATACCCCCAACCAGGACAAGGCCACTGCTTCCATGATGGGCAATGTCCACCAGGGCGTGATGCTGGACCAGCATCCCATTTTCCTGGGGGGGCAGGGGGGAATTGTCGGTCCGGTGCGCATCGGATTCGGCTGCCTCACAGGGGCAGGCACCATTGTCCGCAAAGATGAGGAACGTTTTGACAGAATGATTCTGGCTGCAGGAACAAAATCGGTTTCTCTGCCCAGGCGCCCGGGTCTGCATACCGGTGCTGTCCGGATATATAATCACAATATCCGGTATATCTCCGCCCTGACAGCTTTAGGTGCCTGGTATCTGCATGTACGCCCCATTTTTGCAAAAGATGCTTTGTCCAAAAAACTGGTGACCGGTCTTCAGAAAACCCTGGACGGATGTGTCCGGGAACGGATCAGGCAGCTGGAAAAATTTTGCGACACACTGGGAACATCTCCGACCTGTGACAAGGTCCTGGCAGGCATGCAGACCGCAAAAAAATATTTTGACACTGATCCGGGCCAGGACATCATGGTATGCAATGGCCAAAAATTTGTTGCCCGCATGAAAGACCTGGCAGAAAAAAATAACACAGACTATATAGCATGTATCCAGGGCCTTTCCCCTGAATACAAATCCATGGGATCACAATGGCTGCTTGGCATTGAAACCACTATATCAGATCAGCTGCAGATCTGATATTGTTTTTTTATATGAAAGCCATCAGTAATCAGCTAAAAGCTAACAGCTAAAGGCCAACAGCTTTCATTTTGTTGTGCCCGCCAGGGCATGAATATTATTAAGGATATACATACATATGACGCGATTGTTTGGAACAGACGGTATCCGGGGCCGGGCCAATATCCCTCCCATGACCTGTGAAACCGCACTCAAAACGGGCAGGGCAGCCGCACTTCTGGCCCTGGAACTGGGACAGAACCAAGTGGTTATCGGCAAAGATACCCGGATTTCCGGAGATATGCTGGAAGCGGCCTTGGCAGCCGGTGCCGCCTCTGCCGGTGTGGATGTGGGCCTGGCCGGGGTGATTCCCACACCAGGTGTGGCCTTTCTGACCTCCTGCCTCAAAGGGGTGGGGGCCGGCATTGTTATTTCCGCCTCCCACAATCCCTTTTATGACAACGGCATCAAAATTTTTCAAAAAGGCGGCACCAAGCTCACAGATGCGCAGGAAGATACAGTGGAAGCCCATATCCGGGAGACGTGCATTGTTCCACGGGATAACGTGGGAAAAATATCAATGATTCCGGATAGTTCGGATATGTATACCCGGTTTTTGCTGGACAGGTTTCCTTTCAGGAAACTGTCTGCACGCATAAAACTGGTGGTGGATGCTTCCAATGGTGCCGCTTATGACATCTGCCATAAGGTGTTTCATAACCAACTGTTTGACGCTGTATTCATCCATGACCGGCCGGACGGTTTCAACATTAACAAGGATTGCGGTTCCCAGCATATCCTTGATCTTAAAGAACAGGTTCTGGCAACAAAAGCTGATCTGGGTATTGCCTTTGACGGGGATGCAGACAGAATGATTGCCGTGGATGAAAAAGGCGCTGAGATCACAGGAGATCGTATCCTGGCCATCTGCGCCGGTCATGCCAAGGCAGAAAACCAGCTGAAAAACAACGTTGTTGTAAGTACAATCATGAGTAACATCGGTTTAACCAAGGCGTTGGATACACTGGGCATCGATCATGTCACAACCGGTGTAGGGGACCGGAAAGTTCTGGAAGAAATGCAGCGATGCGGGGCGGTCATGGGGGGAGAAGATTCCGGTCATATGCTTTTTCTGGAAGACCATACCACCGGAGACGGGATGTTGTCGGCACTGCGCCTGATGGCGGTGATGGCAGACACCGGCCGATCCCTGTCAGCCCTTGCAGGGGTCATGCAGGTGTATCCCCAGGTGCTGAAAAACGTTACAGTGAATGCATCCCGTCCGGACTTTACACAGAACAATCCCATTGCCGATGCCATAGCACAGGTGGAGGCACAACTGGCTGGAAAAGGGCGGGTTCTGGTGCGGTATTCCGGTACCCAGCCCCTTTTGCGGGTGATGGTGGAAGGTCCGGATAAAGAGGTGACAGCCCAGTGCTGTGAAAAAATCTGCCGGGCCATCCGGGAAAATATCTGAGGACTTTCCAGGCAATCCTGAAAAGTATAATAGATCACTGCACCATACAGAAATTTGTACCCCAAAACATGGCACAAACACAAAGGGGCTGGCATTTTATCGATGCCAGCCCCTTTGTTGTATGTATTTTGTATATATATGGGTGAAAACAGATTTGGGCGTTATTCTCTGGCAACTCCAAGTAGATGAAGCAGGTGGATGAACAGCCCCATAAAATCCAGGTACAGGCTCAAAGCGCCCATGATGGCGCCTTTGCGGACCATGCCTGCGGTGGCATTATCCGGCATGGTAACAGCCATGTTTTTGAGTTTCTGTGTGTCATAGGCGGTCAGGCCGGTGAAGATGATCACTGCGATGCAGGAGATAATGGTCTGCATCATGGTGGAACCGATAAAAATATTGATCACCATGGCAATGATGATACCTATCAGTCCCATCATCAGAAACTGGGACATGCCGGTGAGATCCTTTTTGGTAACCATGCCGTACACACTGGCACTTCCGAATGTGGCCGCACATATGAAAAAGGTGGACACAATGGATGTGGCTGTATAGATCAAAAAGATGGGGGTGAGTATCACACCATACGCCACTGTCAAAGCAATGAAAAGGCCTGTGGCGGTAGAGGCCTGCATCTTTTGTATTCTGGCTGAAAGATACCCGCACAAGACAATCAGCCCGATAAACAGTACAATGGGCATCACCGGGTTACCGTGAAATGCCTGGAGCAGTGCCGGGCTGCGGGAAACAAAATAGGATGTGAATCCGGTTGCCACCAGACCGATGGCCATCCAGTTGTAGACGTTTCTGATAAAGGCATTAACCTTTACCATGGCGCCTGATTGTGCAAATGTAGTGTTCATTTTTTCCTCCGAAAAGTTTTTGGGTTCAGGTATTCTTTTGCAGCCAATATAACATCAAACTCCGGGATTTCAAGATTATTATTTTGTTATGTGTCGATTTTGCAGGGCATACAGACGTCTGGTGAAAATCAAAAGAAAATAAAAAGTTTACATAATATATATTATCAG
>JAABUB010000150.1 GCA_011389575.1 Desulfotignum sp.
TGGGATCGTCTTTTACGTCGGCAATATTATCATCTTCTTCAGCTTCGGCTTCCGCACTGTCGGAGAATTCAGATATATTCTCCCTCTGGAAAAAAAAGAGAGAGGTTATAAAGCAGATTAAAATAATTGACAGACTTTCCCATACTCTGCTGATATCGAATACATAAAGAAGCAGGCCGCCCATCATTACTGCGTTGAGGGTGCAGAACAAACAAAATGCCCGGATATTATACACCATTATCCAGATAAAAGTGAGTTCAATGCCGAAACCAACCATGACAAACCAGTACACCCAGGGCTTCATCAGGAAGATGAGAAAAATGAGAACGATATAATATGCGGCGCCATACCAGGAAGCCGGAATTCCAAACAAATGGAACTTCAGAGTCCTACGGCATCCCTGCCCAAATATTTCACAAAATGAGAGAATCCCTTTTACATACTTTTCCAGTATGGAAAGAACCGAAAATACCAATCCCCCTATCGCCAATAAAACCAGTACAGTATTTTGCATTTTTACTCCTGTCGGGTGAAATGCTGCATTTCAATTTTGGATGCATCCACCGGGTGTATTTTATACCCGGCTGTATTTTATTGCTGGGATTCGCTTTGCGTTTCGGCCCCGCTCTGGCTGTCGCCCATCAGATCCATGTTGTGCATTTCCCGCATCATTTTTTGCATGTTCTGGAAATCAACAGAGAGTTCTGTTTCATTTATAAGCGCCAGATTTTTGTCATATTTGTATAATTTGTTTGCGATCATGACAATTACGCCGCCGTCGTCCGTGGGCAGCATGGCTTTGCCCATCATACTGGCCATCGCCTTGGCGCAGATGGGACAGCGGGTCTGCTTGTTATCTTGTTTCTTCATTTTCTGCTCCATCATCTGCTTCATCTGTCCCATATGTTCCATTTTTCCTTTCTGCGGCTGTTCGCTCTGGGCCAGACCAGTGGCTGCAAAAATCAGAACAGATCCTGTTATGACTGCCAGTAAAATAATTTTTTTCATGAAAACACCTCCTTGATTGTTGGGTTGATTGTTGAGTTGCCGGGTAATTGAAAAACGCTCTGTATTTAAACCGGATATAAAGAACAGTGTAAAATTTGAGAAAACAAATCTCAATGGGGAAATCGTGTATAATAATGGTAAAGATTATGCAGGTGCTTGTCCACCAAGCCTTACCTTACCCAAGGGCGAAAGTTACAAAAACATCTTTTCGCTTCAGGATTGCATTATTAAGAAATTTTCTTTTTAGAGGAGGGGGGGAGTTCCCGGGATGTCTTTATTCTGATAGGCGCATAAGGTACGGAAGTATCTGAAAATACATTCATATCCAAATACTGTGTTAATGAGCGGTAAATACAGAATTTTATGTATTAACATCATAAACGAGTTGTGTATGATGGGGGTGTTTGCTTGATACAGCAAGGTGGTTGCCGACTTAACCGGATAGAGTATAATTCAGTACCAGACAGTGAGGGGGGACAATATGGGTGCACAAAACAGTGATAATAATGTGGCGAAAAAGCAGGGCATGACCCGCAGGGGATTTATACAGGCCATGGGCACCGGTGCTGTGGGCGCATCTTTAAGCGGGGCAGCCCTGGCTGCTGCCCCGGGAAATGAACCGCCTGAAAAATTATTGTCTGCAAAGGATACCGTGAAAATCAATCTCCATATCAATGGCGCGGACCGGGCTGTTCTGGTGGAACCGCGGTGGACTCTGTTATATGTTCTGCGGGAGGTGATCGGCCTGACTGGGACCAAAGAAGGCTGCAGCCGGGGGGAATGCGGTGCGTGCACAGTGCTTTTGGATGGTGTTCCCCGTTATGCCTGCATGACCCTGGCAGTGGAAGCGGAAAACTGTCACATTACCACCCTGGAAGGACTGATGCAGGGCGAAGATCTGGGACCTGTGCAGACCGCGTTTCTTGAAGAAGATGCATTTCAGTGCGGTTACTGCACGCCCGGCCAGATTATGTCTGTTCACGGCCTTTTAGAAAAGACACCCCGTCCGTCGATGGATGAAATCCGCATCGGGGTATCGGGCAACCTTTGCCGGTGTGGTGCATATAACAATATTTTCCGGGCAGCCCGCAACGCATCCGAACGTAAAATAAAATAGGGGGGCATCATGGCAGAACAAAATAATATTTACTACACCGAGGGGCTTTCTGTACCCGAGACCCCGGCACCTGGAGAAGAACCAGCGTTCTGGAAGCAGACGCATGTGGTGGGAAAACGCATCCCCAGAGTGGACGCGTATGAACGGGTCAGCGGTGCAGCGGTTTATCCTTCGGATATCAAGCTGCCCAACATGATTTACGGGGCCATCCTCCGATGCCCCCATCCCCATGCAAACCTTACAAAACTGGATGTCAGCCGGGCCGAAAAAATGCCCGGGGTCCGGGCGGTGATCACCGCACAGACCCCGGAAGCCAAAAAACTCAAATGGAAATACAACAGTTATTCAGGCCCGCTGTTTGATACCCACTGCCGGTTTGAAGGAGAAGCTGTTGCTGCAGTGGCGGCGGATACGCATTTTCAGGCATGGGATGCAGTGCGCGCCATTGATGCGGCATATGAGGTGCTGCCCTTTGTAGCAGACCACAACAAAGCACTTTCAGAAGACGCCCCCAAAATTCATGGCAACAGCAACCTGGTAGGCACGAACGAATATGAACGCGGAGATGTGGCCAAAGGCTTTGATGCGGCAGATGTGGTTCTTGAGCAGCGGTATGACACCCAGAGCGAGCTTCACACGCCTATGGAACTTCACGGATGTGTGGCCAGCTGGGACAAAGACCGGTTGACCCTCTGGGAATCCAGCCAGGGTGTTTATGCTATCCAGTCGGAAATATCAGAAGTGCTCGGCCTGCCCCTTTCCAAGGTGCGGGTAATCGGTCATTATATGGGCGGCGCATTCGGCAGCAAACTCAAGCCGGGTAAATACACGGTGTTTGCCGCACTGCTGGCCAGGCAAACGGGTCGTCCGGTCAAGCTGATTCTGTCGCGGGAAGAGACCTATCTGTGTGTGGGCAACCGGCCGGCCAACACCATGCACCTAAAAGCCGGGGTGAAAAAGGACGGGACCCTTACTGCCTGTGATTTTACCTGCACCGGTCCGAGCGGTGCTTATCCTGCAGGCGGAACCGCTCTGGTGGACTGGCTGATTCGCGATCTTTATGCGTGTGATAATGTCCGGTGCGAATCCAAAGATGTCTATATCAATGCAGGACCGGCCCGTCCGTTTCGTGCGCCCGGCCATCCCCAGGGAAGCTGGGCCCTGGAGCAGATGATGGATGACCTTGCTGACAAAATCGGCATGGATCCTGTTGCACTGCGGCTGAAAAATATTCCCGACATCAGCCAGGGCCGCAACCGGCCCTATACCACATCCGGCCTTAAAGAGTGCATCGAAAAGGGCGCTGAACAATTCGGGTGGGAAAAGGCGGTAAAACAGGCAAAGGCCCACAATCAAACCGACACCCATATCAAGCGGGGTGTGGGAATGGGGGCCTGCGTCTGGTTCGTGGGCGGGGGCGGTCCGCCATCCACGGTCATCATAAAACTCTTCCGGGACGGATCAGTGAACCTGAACATGGGTGCCAGTGATCTCGGCACCGGCACCAAAACAGTGATGGCCCTGGTGGCGGCCGAGGAACTCGGGGTTACGCCCGGGGTTATCCAGATTGAACATGCAGACACGGAAACCACCCAGTATGCAACGCCCAGCGGCGGCAGCAAAACAGTTCCCACTGAGTCACCCACCGTGCGTAACGCCGCGATTGCCGTCAAAAGGCAGATCCTTGAAATGGCATCAGAAGACCTCAATGTCCCAGCAGCCGATCTTGACTATGAAGGCGATGAAATCATATCAAGAAAGGACAAAAACAAACGGATAAAGGTAACCGATGTCAGCCGCCTGA
>JAABUB010000151.1 GCA_011389575.1 Desulfotignum sp.
GTGGCAAAATCACTGCTGGGGCGGGCCCTGAATGTGTTTGGAGACCCCATTGACAAGAAGGACCCGGTTCAGGATGCAACCTTTCGGACCATTCATGGATCTCCGCCGTCAATGGACAAACAGAGAGTATCCACCCGGATTTTTGAAACCGGCATCAAGGTGATCGATATTCTCTCCCCTTTGGAACAGGGCGGCAAAAGCGGGCTTTTCGGCGGTGCCGGTGTCGGAAAAACCGTTCTGATCATGGAGATGATACACAATATGGTGGGCATCCATGAAGGGGTCAGTCTGTTCTGCGGCATCGGGGAACGGTGCAGAGAAGGAGAGGAATTGTACCATGAAATGCAGGAGGCAGGCGTACTGGACAAGACCATCATGGTGTTCGGACAGATGAATGAACCCCCGGGGGCACGGTTTCGTGTGGGCCATTCCGCACTGACCATGGCGGAATATTTCAGAGATGATCTCAATCAGGATGTGTTTCTGCTCATAGACAATATTTTCCGTTTTATCCAGGCAGGCATGGAGGTTTCCGGACTGCTGGGGCGGCTGCCCTCACGCCTGGGGTACCAGCCCACCCTGGGTACTGAACTGGCCGAGCTCGAAGAAAGGATCACCAACTCCACCACCGGGTCCATCACCTCGGTGCAGGCTGTATATGTGCCGGCGGATGATTTTACGGACCCTGCCGCAGTCCACACCTTCGGGCATCTGTCGTCCAGCATTGTCCTTTCCCGGAAAAAAGCGGGGGAAGGCCTTTATCCGGCGGTTGATCCGCTTCAGTCCAACTCCAGCATGCTGACCCCTGATATTGTGGGGGAAGAGCACTACCGCATTGCCGGTGAAATTCGAAAAACGCTGGCTGAATATGAAAATCTCAAAGATATTATTTCCATGCTGGGCATTGAAGAGCTGTCCAGAGAAGACCGCCAGACCGTTCACCGGGCCAGGCGCCTGGAACGGTTTTTGACCCAGCCGTTTTTTGTGACCGAACAGTTCACCGGTTATGACGGCCGGTCCGTGAGTATTGAAGATGCCCTGGAGGGATGCCGGCAGATTCTGGATGACAAATTTTCAGACCGGTCCGAACAAGCCCTGTATATGATCGGCAGTATCGATGAGGCCAAAACATCATGAAACTCAAGGTGATGCTTCCCACCCATGTTTTTTTGGACATTGGGGTGCAAAAGATCACTGCGGAAGGAATGAACGGATCTTTTGGCCTGTTTCCCCGGCATGTGGATTTTGTGAGTGCACTGGCATCGGGTATCGTGAGTTTCCATGATGAAAATGGCGAAGAGCAGCACATGGCGGTGATGGAAGGGGTGCTGGTGAAAAAAGGGGATACGGTTTTCATCTCCACGCGCAGGGCTGTGAAAGATAAGAATCTGGCATCCTTGAAAAACACCGTGGAAAATGACTTTTTGAAACAAAAACAAAAGGAAAAAAACATGCGTACGTCAGCCACCCGCATCGAAGCCGGATTTATCCGCCGTTTTATGGAGTTTCAGGACAATGCCTGATATACCGGAAGACAAAAAATTTTCAAAAACCATTGAAACAAAGCAGGAACGCAAACTGGCTGCCCGCGATGCGGATCACCCCGTCTGGTTCGGCCTGGGCATGTTCGGGCTGGTGGGCTGGTCTGTGGCCATTCCCACAATCCTGGGAACGTTTTTGGGTCTCTGGCTGGACAAAACCTGGCCGGGCAGGCCTTCCTGGACATTGACCCTGCTGTTGACCGGCGTGGTGATCGGGTGCTGGAACGCATGGTACTGGATCAAACGCGAAAGCCGGAAAAAAGAGTAGGATATCAATGACACCCGGGGATTTCCAACAAGTGCTGTACTGCCTGCCTGCGGGGATGGTGATCGGATGTTTTCATTTTGGGGGTCTGTGGCTGACCATACGCTGGCTGGCCGGTGCAAGGGCCTGGGGAGTGAAGTTTGCTGCGGGGTTTGTTTTGCGGTCTTTTGTCACGCTTGCCGCTGTTTTTATGGTGTCAGACGGCCAATGGATCGGTATGACAGCCTGCCTTGCCGGCATATGGATCATGCGCAAAATCTGCATTTTTACCCTTCAGCCGAAAGCTGTCGGGCACACAAAAGGATCACGCACATGAATTTTATGGATATCAAGCAGATCTCCCCGGACCAGGTGGTGTTTTTCCAATACCATTTTATCACACTCAACCTGACCATTGTGTTTACCTGGGTGGTAATGGCTTTGCTGGTAATCGGATCCTGGCTGGTCACCAGACGTCTGTCCACAGAGCCAAAAATCAGTGCCTGGCAGAACATACTGGAAATTCTGGTGACCGGTATCCAGGACCAGATCAGTGAAATCAGCCGGCAGAAAGCAAAAAGATATATGCCGTTTATCGGTACCCTGTTTGTTTTTATTGCCGCCTGCAACCTGCTCACCGTGGTGCCGGGATATGAATCGCCCACCGCATCCCTTTCCACCACGGCCGCCCTGGCAATCTGTGTGTTTATTTCCGTGCCCCTGTTCGGCATTGCCCAAAAGGGTCTGGGCAGTTATCTCAAACAATACATTCAGCCCACCGTGTTCATGCTGCCTTTCAATATCATGGGGGAATTATCCCGGACCCTGGCCCTGGCGGTCAGGCTTTTCGGCAATATCATGAGCGGTTCAAAGATTGTGGCCATCCTTTTGGCCATCATTCCCTTTGTTTTTCCGGTAATCCTGCAGTTGCTCGGACTTTTGACCGGGCTGATTCAGGCCTATATTTTTGCGGTTCTGGCCATGGTGTATATCGCATCCGCCACCCAGATCCAGGAACAAACAGACACAAAAAAAGACGACAACCAGTAAAGGAGATTATGATATGAGCAGTATCAGTTTTATCGGTATGGCATCTGTTATTACAGCCGGTCTTACCATTGCCGTGGGGGCCATCGGGCCTGCCATCGGTGAAGGCCGCGCCGTGGCAAGCGCCTTGAGTTCCATCGCCCAGCAGCCGGATGAAAAAAACACCATCACACGTACCCTTTTTGTGGGACTGGCAATGATCGAATCAACCGCCATATACTGTTTTGTGGTGTCCATGATCCTGTTGTTTGCCAACCCGTTCTGGGATTATGTGATTTCAGCAGCCAAGTGAGAGGGATATCATGTTGATTGACTGGTTTACAGTGGGTGCCCAGGTCGTTAATTTTTTGATCCTGCTGGTGCTGTTGAAGATATTTTTGTTTGACCGGATCAAACAGGCCATGGACCAGCGGGAAAACAATATCAAAGAGCGCTTTGACAAGGCAACGGAACAGGAAGCCGCTGCTGAAGACGCCCGAAAAAACTTTGAAAAAAAGACACAATCCCTGGAAGATGAGTGGGCTGCCAGGTTGAAACAGGCAGACAAAGACGCCAAAGAGCGGCGCGAATCGTTGATCAAAGAGGCCCGTGATGAAGTGGACGGCTTGAAAAACAAGTGGCAGAATGCATTGGAACAGGAAAAAGCCTCTTTTTTTGACCAATTTAAAAAACAGGCTGCCCGTCTTATTTTTGATACGGTTGAAAAAACCCTGTCCCATCTGGCAGATACCCGGGCCCAGGACCAGGCGGTGAAAAAATTTCTGTCCCGGTTTGAGGCCCTGGACAAAGAAGACCTGCCCCGGGAGGTGGAAACACAACCCCGGGTGAGCACGGGATTTGATTTGTCCGAAAGCCAGCAGAAATCAATTCAAAAAACAGTATCACAAAAGCTGCCGGATTTGCAGGATATTGCATTTGAAGTCAGACCGGAACTGGTGTTCGGGATTGCGTTTGCTGCCGGCGGCAAAAAAATGACCTGGCATGCCCACGACTATGTCAGTGCGTTGGAAAAACAGATAAACCAGGCCATTGAAAGCAAAGATCATGAACCGCAAAAACAATGAACTACAGCATGTCATGGATGATTT
>JAABUB010000152.1 GCA_011389575.1 Desulfotignum sp.
TCTATTTTTATTCTGATTTTTCTGGTTTCCATTTCATTTGCTCCAATCATCCGGTTTTACAAAACGTCAGGAGCCAGAGACACAATTTTCATGAATCGCTTTGCCCTCAACTCTCTTGCCACCGGTCCGAAAATACGTGTTCCCACCGGTTCATTGTTTTTAGTCAGAACCACGGCCGAATTGTCATCGAACCGAATGGCTGAACCGTCCGGTCTGAAGATTTCCTTTTTGGTCCTGACAATCACAGCCGGTACGATATCTCCTTTTTTAACTTTGGCATTGGGGATGGCTTCCTTGACCGATACCATAATGACATCACCGATGCTGGCATATCTTCTCCTGGACCCACCCAATACCTTGATGCAATACAACTCCTTGGCACCGGAGTTGTCTGCAACCGTCAGCCTTGTTTCCGTTTGAATCATTTTTCAACTCCTTAGAAATTAAACGGCTTTTTTAGTGACCTGGGTCACCCTGAACCGTTTCAGCTTACTCAGGGGGCGGGTTTCAATGATGTGTACTTCATCCCCGATTCGGCATTCATTTTTTTCATCATGGGCATGGTATTTTTTGTACTGTTTGATATATTTTTTATACATTCTATGCTGAATATACCGTTCTACCTGGACAACCACGGACTTGTCCATTTTATCTGAAATCACCAGCCCTTTGAGTTCCTTCTTTTTGCCTTTATGCATATTTTCCATTTTATTCACTCTCAACCAATGTTCACATTCATCTGTCTGGATACGGTATGTAGCCGGGCAATGTCTTTTTTGACTTCAGACAGTTTTGCCGTGTTTTCGAGCTGGCCGATGTCATTCTGAAAGCGCAGATTGAACAGTTCTTTCTTCAGCGCCACCAGTTTTTCATGCATCTGGGTCTCACCCATTTCCTTGATTTCACCGGTTTTCAACATATCACTAATTCCTTTCCACAAAACGGGTTTTTACGGAAAGTTTCCGGGCCGCGAGCCGCAATGCTTCTTTGGCTGTCTCCCTTGTAATGCCTTCCATTTCATACAGGATCTTGCCGGGTTTCACCCGGGCAACCCAGGCATCTGTCGCGCCCTTGCCTTTACCCATTCGCACTTCAGCCGGTTTTTTGGTCACCGGATGATCCGGAAAAAAACGGATCCAGCTTTTACCGGCCCTTTTGGCATGCCGGGTCAACGCGATCCTGGCTGCCTCAATCTGTCTGGCATTCACGTAGCCGGGTTCAACCGCCTGAAGTCCATAATCACCAAAACACAATGTGTTTCCCCGTGTTGGCGTTCCTTTGGTTCTACCTCGGAACTGTTTACGGAATTTTACATTTTTTGGACTGAGCATTTGCTTGTTCTCCTAAATTGCCTCTACTAATTTGTCGCCATCATCTGTTCACCCGGGTTTACCACCTCACCTTTGAATATAAAGGTCTTGATACCGATGGTTCCATATGTGGTTTTGGCTTCAATAAACCCGTATTCCACATCTGCGCGAAGGGTGTGAAGGGGAATCCGCCCTTCCTTGTACCATTCTGTCCTGGCCATTTCCGCACCCCCCAGTCGTCCGGAACAAATAATTTTGATGCCTTTGGCACCAAAACGCATTGCAGAGGTAACACTTCGCTTCATGGCCCGCCTGAAGGCTATCCGTCTTTCCAGTTGCTGAGCGATATTTTCAGCAACCAGTTGTGCGTCAATTTCCGGTCTACGCACTTCCTTGATATCGATTAACACCTCAGGCTTGAGAATTTTTTCAAGCTCCTTTTTTAACAGGGCAATCTCTGATCCTTTTTTTCCGATGATAATACCGGGTCTGGCTGCATAAACTCTCAGCCGGATCTGTTTGGAAAACCGTTCAATTTCAATTTTTGAAATACCGGCATGGTACAATTTGTTTTTGAGAAATTTTCTGACTTTGAAATCTTCCTCGACAAACTCCGCATACTCCTTGTCTGCATACCATCTGGAATCCCATGTCCTGATGATGCCTAATCTTAATCCGGTCGGATGTACTTTCTGGCCCAAGCTAAGTTCCTCCTCTTAGTCGATCTGAGCGACTATTACAGTTAAATGACTGGTACGTTTTAAAATTCGGCTGGCTCTTCCTCTGGCTCTCGCACGAAATCGTTTCAAAGAGGGCCCCTGATCGACAATGATATTCTTTACAATCAGTTTATCCACGTCCAGCTCGTTGTTATGTGCTGCATTGGCCACAGCGGATTCCAGGGTCTTGTAAATGATTCCCGCCGCTTTCAGAGGCATGAATTTCAATGTTGTCAACGCCTGTTCCGCACTCTTGCCTTTCACCTCGTTGATGGGCAGCCGAAGCTTGAACGGTGATATTCTTGCGAATTTTGTACTTGCTTTTACTTCCATGTCACACCTTATCCCTTATAATCAAGTGGAGCCATTGGACTTACCGTTTGGCTTTTTTGTCTCCGGCATGACCCCAAAATGTTCTCGTGGGTGAAAACTCACCCAGTTTGTGACCCACCATATTTTCTGAAACAAAAACAGGAATGAATTTTTTTCCATTATGAACGGCAAACGTGATGCCGACCATTTCCGGTAAAATGGTCGACCGTCTTGACCATGTTTTAATCACTTTGTTGCTGTTGGATTTTTTTGCGCCCAAGACTTTTTTCAAAAGCGGGGATGCAATATATGGTCCTTTTTTCAATGATCGTGGCATAGTTTATCACCTATTTTTTTTCTTAGCCCTTCTTTTAACGATATACTGATCCGTCCTCGCATTATTCCTGGTTCTTTTGCCTTTGGTGGGAACCCCCCAGGGCGTACAGGGCTGCCGGCCACCCGAAGATCGACCTTCGCCACCCCCCATGGGATGATCCACCGGGTTCATGGCAACACCTCGAACAGAAGGCCGTCTTCCCAGCCATCTTGCCCGACCTGCCTTGCCCAGACTGACGTCTCCGTGTTTTTCATTGCCAACCCGGCCCACGGTCGCTTTGCACCTCACATGAATCATACGGACTTCACCGGACGGCAGCTGTATCTGGGCATAATCACCCTCCTTGGCCATGAGCCGGGCATATGCACCGGCACTTCTGACGATCTGTCCGCCTTTGTCCTGTTTGAGTTCGATATTGTGGATCCGGGTACCGGTGGGTATTTTTGCAAGCGGCATGCAGTTACCCGCCTTGATATCCGCATCCGGTCCGGTTTCCAGAATATCGCCCACTTTGACTTCCAAAGGTGCCAGTATATAGCGTTTTTCACCATCCGCATACACCAGCAGCGCAATCCGCGCACTTCGGTTCGGGTCATATTCTATCGCAGTGACTTTAGCCGGAATCCCGTCCTTGTCCCGCTTGAAATCGATAATGCGATACTGTTTTTTTGTGCCACCGCCCCGATGCTTGCTCGTCATCCGTCCGTTATTGTTCCGCCCGGCTTTTTTGCTGATCTTTTTGGTAAGGCGTCTTTCCGGTTTCGACTTGGTAATCTCTTCATAAGAAAGAAATTCCTGGGAACGTCTTCCGGGAGATGTCGGTTTGGCCTTTATAATCGTTGACATAAATTTACCTCTCTAAACACCTTCAAAAAAATCAATTCGTTGCCCTGGCATCAGCGTCACAACAGCTTTTTTCCAATCTTTGCGCTTACCGATGATCCGGCCCCGCTGCTTGACTTTCCCCTTGACCTGAATGGTTCTGATCTGTTTCACTTTGGTGTTGAAGTTTTTTTCAACCGCATCCTTGATTTCAAGGCGATTCGCTTTCTTGTCAACCTGCAGGGTCACCTGATTGTTCAATTCCTTTTGAAGGGTCGTTTTTTCAGTCACCACAGGTCCTCTGATGATGTCATATTGTTTCATCTCAACTCAACCTCCCCTGGATACTCTGAATACTGGATTCCACCAGCAGAAGATGCTTGTATTTCAAAATATCGTACACATTCAGACC
>JAABUB010000153.1 GCA_011389575.1 Desulfotignum sp.
CACCAGGGAATGAAAGCCGGGGAAAACACCCTCAACGCCCATTGTGCCAGGGTGGTGACAAGATCCATAACAGCCGCTGGCGGATGCTACGACAAAACACGTTTTTTAACCGATTACATCGATTTCATGACCGCAGATCCGCCCCGGCATCCCGATACCTATGCAGAATCCTTTCACCGGGGCTTTTTTGCCAACCTGGAACGTGGAAAAGCACCCGCGCAATGCGGGGCTGTTACCCATGACACCCCTTCAGTAGGGGGGCTGGTGATGCTGGGTCCCATTGCCATTGCCGGGTTTCTGCAGAACAATTCTTTGAAAATTGTACAGGAACTCTGCAGGCAGCACCTGTTATTCACCCATCCGGATGCCTTTCTTGCCGGGATCAGTGATGCCCTTGTTCAACTGGTGCAAGGTCTGCTTTTCAGAAAAAATGAGGAACCGCCCCAGCAGCTTATTGCCGACACCGCCCGGCAGTCCGTGGGGCTGGGTCTCATCCTGGGACTTGGCACCGGCCGGACCGTGGATGCCTTTTTCAATCAACTGGCAGACCGTCAGGCCATTGATGCGGAGATAACAGGTTTGATCGGTCATATAAAAGAAACCAACCTCATTCAATGATATCGAAAAAAAGCGGCAGCATGCCGAAAGTAAAAGGACGGGTCACACTGGTAACCCTGTGTGTGGTAGCAAAAAAAACGCCTTCATGTCTGAATGATATCTGATGGAATGTGTATGGTTGAAAGCCGGGAATCTGTTTCACCGTTTGGATGAACCTTTTGAAATGGTTGTGATAAAGGGAATTCACCGTTACATCCTTGGTAGAAAAATAATCAAAAACCACTTTTCAACGCAAGGAATCCACGATATAAGGAAATAAACCTTGTTTCATGATTGAGGTACCCCTGTTCCGTTGCAAATAAAATGCTGCCATTGCCGCAGAGCATTTCAACCATAGATAAAGGAGGTCCCGATGACCGATTGGAACACCCCATTTTGGCCCGAAAGCATTTCTCGAACAGTGGCAGACTATCACTATCCCATCTTTAAATTACTGGATGACTCTGCAGCCAAGTATCCTGACCAGGCGTATACTATCTTCAACGGGGCCACCAAAACCTATTCTCAAGTAAGGAACACTGCCGACCGCATTGCCAATTTTCTTGCAGCCTAAGGCATTGGAAAGGGGGACAAGGTGGCGATTTTTCTGCCCAACATCCCCCATTTTCCGGAGATCCTTTTCGATATTCTAAAGGCGGGCGCCGTGGCCGTGAACTGTAATCCGGTCTACACCCCGCCGGAGCGGGCGCGCATGGGCGGATTTCACTGTTTCCTTGGCGTCCTGCCTTGGTACCACAGCTTCGGCATCACCGTGGCCCTGCTCTCTGCTACAGCCTCGGGCAGCCGCCTGGTTTGCATCCCTGACCCCAGGGCGGGCAATCCTCCATTTACCGAGGTGCTCAAGGCAGTCCAGACGTATAAGCCGACCATCATGCCGGCCGTTCCTACCATTTTCGTAGCCTTTACCAACCATTTCAAGCTCAACGAATATGACCTGTCCTCCCTCATGGGCTGTTTTTCCGGGGGCGCCCCTCTACCGCCGGAGGTCTGCCGGCAGTTTGAGGAAAAGACCGGTTCTGTTATATTTGAAGGCTATGGCCTCACCGAAACTTCTCCGGTGATTTCCGCCAACCCCACCAATCCTAAGACCCGGAAGATCGGATCCATTGGGTTTCCCCTGCCCGGCACCGATGTTAAAATCCTGGACCTGGTAGATCCCACTATTGAGAAACCCCGGGGAGAGGACGGGGAGATTGCGGCCTGCGGTCCCCAGGTCATGAAGGGGTATTGGAAGCGGCCCGATGCCAATGACGAGGTCTTTGTTTCTCTGGAAGGAAAGCGGTATTTTCTCACTGGTGATATCGGCCACATCGACAAAGATGGCTATATCCTGATCACGGACCGAAAAAAAGATATGATTATCGTGGGTGGATTCAACGTTTACCCCAGGGAAGTGGAGGACATTCTCTACACCCATCCCAAGATGGAACTGTGCGCCGTCATCGGTGTTCCCCTCCCCAAGAGCGGGGAATCGGTAAAAGCCTTTATCAAATTAAAAGAGGGTCAGACCGCGACAGAAGCGGAGATCATGGACTTCTGCAAGGAGAACATGGCCGGATACAAACGACCCAGACAGATCAAATTCAAGGATATAATACCGGTATCCAATATTGGAAAGGTGTTGCGCCGTGTGCTCCGGGATGAGGAATCCTGATCCTTTCACGCCTTTAAAATCCGTTCCACACCCAGGGAGGCCTGTGATGAGCCCCGGAAAAAGAGATGTGAAGGTGGACAAAGGCATCCCTACAGCGGATACAAGATATATTCTGTCGGAATCTTTTTGGATAAAAACAAATATTTGTTAGGATTTTTTCATGAAATGAGCAATTCTCCAATGAGTTTTTGTCTATTGTTGATGATCTGATTTGATTTGCAAAATGTAAGGTCTGGCAGATGTAATGTGGGATGCGGAGGGAGTTGCAGATAATACCACTGCATGAGTTTTCTGGGGCTGAATATATTTAAGATACCATTATTATTCGAAAGCTGATATGGTCAATTTGTTCAGGGCTGATTCGACCTGCGAGCGACTTGTATCAGCCCGGATCGGATCTCTGTCAAACCTTTTGATTCTAATAACGAGAATTGCTGCAATTAAATATTTTTATTGACAAAAAGTAAGTTACTATCTTTCAATTTTAGATTTTGATGTTGGGAGATACGCTGTTAAAAACCTTTAATAAGAAGGATTGGTACAAATGAAAAAAATATTTATCTTTATTTGTCTGGGGATTATTATGGCTGCCGCTGGCGAGACAATGGCTGAATCAAAGCCTCTACAGCTTAGCATCACTCCAGATGTTGCCATTTATGATCGAAATACTACAATTGAAGGATTAACCCTCGGCATATGGAGTGAAAACCCGCAGAAAGCCCTTGCTTTAGGAGTTGTCAGCGGATCCTCCGGTAACAGCTCTGGCTTTAGTATAGGCTGGCTCGTCAACTACGCGGACAGCTACAAGGGTGTTCAGTGGGCACCCGTCAATTACAATAAAGGAGACTTTGTTGGATGGCAATACGGCGGGTTAAACTACACGAAAGGTTCGTCAAGAGGACTTCATACCGGACTTGTAAACTATGCAGGTAACCTTACCGGTGTACAGCTTGGCTTTGTCAATTATGCAGCCACGGCGACCAGTGGTGTTCAAATCGGAATCATAAACCTGATTCCTAAAAATGAATGGTTCACCGGGTTCCCCGGCGAGTTGGCCCCTGGCATGATTATTGTCAACTGGCGTTTTTAGAGAGCGCGCGGCAATAGTAATTATAGCAGCACTGCAAACATCAGCCTGGCATTCGCGTACTGATTTGATTGACTTAAGCCGGAACAACTGGAGATATAGTAGAAAATTGTGGATTGGTGGATAAGTAAAGCATACCTAATCCATGAAAAATAATGGATACCATTATCCAAAAACTGCTATTCAACTAAAGATGAACGACATTGGAAAACGGAATTTTGCCTTGTTGGGCAAATTTGAAATTTCTTAATTAACCTTCAAATCCCTGGCATAATTTGCAATAATTCATAAAGAACCTGGATGATGCTGACAACTTTTCTGTTGATAATTGTTTTTGTCGGGCTGGCGCTTTCTGCCTGGCGGTTTCATCTGGAAAATGCGGGCGCGCCGCGGTTTGATGACGTTCTCCGGGTCTGACAGCGAGTGGCGGACGTGACAGAGGTGCTTTTCAAATGAGAACAGCCATTTCGATATTATGTGCCGCCATGCTCGCAGCCTGT
>JAABUB010000154.1 GCA_011389575.1 Desulfotignum sp.
ATATTGATTCCTTTTCCCCGGGTCTGTTTGAGCAGTTCTTCAAGATCTTTGAGATCGTGACCGGAGACCAGAATGGCCTTGCCTTTTTTAGGCCCCAGAGGAACCCGTGTGGGTACCGGATGTCCATATGTTTCTGTATGAGCGGCATCCAGAAGTTCCATGGACCGGTATGCTGCCTTGCCGCAATCAAAGGTCAGCTGTACCCAGTCGTCCAGATTAAGACCTTCCTGCTGTATGGCAGCCAGGGCCTTGAATATAAAAAGGTAGAGATCATCATCTTCCTGTCCCAGAATCTGGGCATGATCTGCATAGGCAGCCACCCCTTTTATGCCGAACAATACAGTGTGTTTTAAGGACAGAATATCCGCATTTTCCGCAGGGTATGAAAACAATCCCACAGTTGCCGCCTGCGCAAGGAGTTCATCCCGGGTTTCTGCCGGTTCAAAGGTGGCAGCACCTTGCTTGAGCTGCAAGGGAAAGTTGCTGCTTTCCATTTTTTTCTTAAGCTCTTCTCGCAATGCAACGCTCTGATGGATCAGCTCCACAAATCTCTGGGGATCAAAATCCACATTGGTTAACGTTGAAAAGGCGGCTTTAACCGTGAATACACCATACCGCCGATCCTGTATGCCGAACCTTATGCCTTCAAGCACCACCTCGGAGAGCCCCATGAGGCTGTAGAGAAGCAGATCCTGCAGGTCAGACACTTCCGGTTTTTTTCCGCAGACTCCAAGGACATCACACCCTGTCCCCTTTGCTGTCTGCTCACATTGATAACAAAACATAGCTCTCCTTATTTTTTGGAATAGCGGGCGGATAAGCAGTATCCGCCCGTCGTCGAATGAAATCATCTTAAAAAGATTTTAAGAACATTTTTCTCCGTCCTCTGGGTTGTTCTTGTCATAAGTGTGGGCTTCAGAAGTATCGATGGACATTTTATCCATGGTCTCCTGACGTTCCTGCTTTCTGTCCTCCACACGGTCTTCACAATCTTTATTTTTATCGTCTGTCATGGCATTAACCTCCTTTTTTTGCTGGGCTTTGGTTCCGGCTCTGCCGTCATCACAGGCCTCTTCTGCTGGTTCATTGGGTCTTGCATGTTCGGCAAATTCAGGGGACTGTGTGCAGACATCGAGTTCATCACGTTCTTTTTTTTTATCATCTGTCATAAAAACACCTTTGCTCAGCGGCTGCAAAAAACTGCCGCTCCTTTTCCATGGATATGGCAGTCCCGCTTATCAGGATTTCCACAGTCCATGGACATTACAATATTCGCGGGCGGAAACATTTTTGTTTTTGCATTCAAAAAATGTTTCCGGTGCCTGGCCGGGTTTCAGAAAATGACGGCAGGATGTATCATCATCAACAATTTCAATCCATTCAATGTAATGCTTTTCTTCCATGGGATGGGGATTGCTCCCTACTTTAATTGTTACGCCGCCTTCAGATGCCTCGATCACAGGCACATGTTTTTCTTTGCCTTCATCTGCGGCCGCCTTTTCTTCAAAAAGTGTCATTGCCTGTCCACAGCATACCAGTTCACCTTCTCCGCCGTGAAGGACTTCGGTAATGTTTCCACATACTTCACATTTAAAGATCTGCTTTCTTTGTGCCATTTGACTGTCTCCATTTTTATGGGTTTTCAGATTGCGGCGTTTGCGGTTGATGTGCAGATAAATCTTATTTCACCAACCGTTTGCCCGTTGTTCATTTTGTTATGATGAAACAGAAAAGGTCTCAAAACAATAGGTAGAAACATGTATTTAACCATCATATTTCATCTATCCACCGATTCTGGTATGCGCTGATACGCATTTTTTGTGTATTCGCTGCAGGTTCACTGCAGCCGTGACAGGGTATCGTGACACCGTTTTTCAACAATTCGCACGGCAGTGTCCTGCTCTGCTTCCGGTGGTCACAATCCCACAATCTCCATTACGGCCAGGAACCCGGTTATAAACACTGCCACTGGAATGATTACGAACCAGGGATTGCGGGGCTGAAAAAGATCAATCAAGGTTTTGTCACCGAAACTGCCAAAGGGCAGGATCGTTTTCTTGAGTTGCGGATAAACAGCGGCATAAAGTCCGGCACCTGCCATAATGCCGATGATACCGCCGATAATTGCATCCAGCGCACCATGACCCGCGGCACCCATGGATGTGCCCGGACAATATCCGAGAATGGCAAAGCCGACACCGAAAATAAGCGGTCCGGGAATGGTTGCTCCCAGGGAACCTGATTTTTTGTGAAGGTTTATCCAGCCCGGGTCACGCATGGCATATATGCCCACCATTCCCGTTACAATTGCGGTCAGGATAATCTTAACCACAGTAAAATCCTGAAGCAACAGCTGCTGCATGATGATGTCATAGTAGCAGACCCCGCCTTTCTGCAGGAGAAATCCGAAAAGAAATCCAATGGCCAGCCCTATAAAGTATTGTATCCTCGTCTGGTTGTGGAGGGTCTTTAACATATTAGATTCCTATATAATCCGGTACATAAGGAAAGCCACGGCAACACCTGCGAAAAAGAAGCAGAAAACAGCTATCCAGCTACTCAGTACAAGCTGCAGCGTGCCGCTGATGCCATGGCCGCTGGTACATCCCGATCCCCAGCGCGCCCCGAAACCAACGCAGATGCCGCCGAACAGGGCAGCACTCAGGCGCAGCAGAATGCTCGGACCAAAGGTGTCTTCCCACATTGGCGGTACCCATTTCCAGTTGATGTCGCCGGAAAGCCATGCAGCGGTAAAAGCACCCAGGAACAGTCCGGCAACCAGCATCCATTCCCAGTCGATGGTGGGTCGGTTTTCCTGATAATAAGGCTTTTTGCGAACTTCAGGACCGCGTATTGCTGTTTCGATCATGCCCGCACTTTTGGCAAATGCAGTGGATACGCCTATGGGGTGATTGGAGAGCAGAAATGCGAGCCAGCAAAGAATACCGATTCCCACCCCGACCATGTATGGAGGCCATATCGAAGCAGACAGATAATTTGAAAGGGTTTGAAGTATGTCCATAAGCTGATCACCCCTCCTGCAGTTCGCAGCCCACGTTTTTACAGGCCATCATCGATCCAAGGCTGTCTTCCACCCTGCTGAAGCCGTGTTGCTTCAATATCGAGGCTGCAATGATTGCCCTTTGACCACTGCCGCAGAAGGTGATTATCGGTTTGTCAGGATCGAGTTCATCGATCCGGTCCGGGAGCTCACCAAGAAAAATGTGGGTGGCGCCCGCCAATCGGCCCTGTTTGTATTCGCTGATCTTACGGACATCGAGCAGGGTGAGGTTTTCCTTATTCTGCAGACGCTGCTCAATTGCAGCCGCGTGGACAGCTCCGATCCGCTCATACGGCAAACCCTCTGTCTCCCAGCTGTGCATGCCGCCCTTGAGATAGCCTGACACGCGGTCATATCCTATCCGGATCAGATGCGCCACTGCAACAGGTATCTGTTCCCGTGTCTCCGGAATCAAGATGATGTCCGTATCATAATCCAGCAGGTATCCTGCATACGCCGGTATCATTTCCAGGGGCATGGCAAGGCTGCCCGGA
>JAABUB010000155.1 GCA_011389575.1 Desulfotignum sp.
AAGGCCTTGTCAGTATGGACACTTTGACATGGTTGTCAATTTGTTCTTTAAAATAATCCATCACCTGCAAAACGCGGCTTTTGGTCATAAACGGGCTGACGATCAAAATCTGTTTCTGTGCGGTTTTGATATCATTTACATAAACCGGAAAGAAGTTTTGTTTGTTGAAGATAATCTCAGTAGGTGAATCAGCCAAATTGTCTGCTTTTGCCATATAACCGATGGCGGCATAGCCTTTCAACCTTTTCCCATACATGGTTTCAAGCATTTTGACATGAATGTCCACATAATCATATATCTGAACATCTTTTTTGCCGTCATGCAGCCGGTGGAGCCGGCCCGCATATTGTTGCAGGGTGCCTTTCCAGGAAATGGGCATGGCCAGAAAAAGCGTATCCAGCCTGGCTTCGTCAAACCCTTCTCCGATATAGCTGCCTGTGGCCACAAGGACAAAATGGCGGTTGTCAGGCAGTTTTTTGAGTGTTTCAAGAACAGCCGATGATTTTTTGTTGCCCATGCCGCCGGTGAGAAGAATGACATCCGGGATATGGCGGGTCAGGTTTTTTGTCAATAGTTTTGCATGGGCGATCCGTCCGGTAATGACAAGACTGTTCCGCTTATTTTTATGGCATTCGACAACATCGCTGATGATTGCCTGGTTTCGGATATCATCTTCAATGATCTGTGAATAGATCGCCTGAATTTTCAAAGGACTGTCATCTTCATCCAGCGACGCTTTGAAACTGGTAAATCGCGGAATTAGATAATGCGCGAACGGTCTTTTTTCCGCCTGTTTTTTTGCATCCACGTGGTAGCGTATCGGACCGCAATGGAAAAAAATGATGGGATGATGTCCATCCCGCCTGTATGGTGTTGCCGTCAAACCATACACATATCTGGCCGGTATTTTTTTCAATATTTGTTCAAAGCTCACGGCAGACACATGGTGGCATTCATCAACGATAACCATGCCGTAATTTCTTATGCAGTCTTTGACATCTCCGCTGTTGTTGATGGATTGCATGATGGCAATGTCAACAATTGATGAAAGATGGTTTTTGCCACCTCCCAGCTGGCCGATCAAGCTGACCTGTTTTTTTCTGCCGCGCTTTTTTTCCGGTTCTGGGAGTGTTTCATGAATCAACAGGAACTGGGACAACCGTTCTTTCCACTGAAGCATCAACTGCTGACGGTGAACCAGAATGAGGGTGTTTACCTTTTTTCGGGCAATCAGATTGGCACCGACAACGGTTTTGCCAAATGCGGTTGTGGCACAGAGCACCCCTGTATCATGGCGTATCAGGTGACTGACAGCATCCTGCTGTTCCGGCCGTAACATGCCGTTAAATTCTACATTGATCGGTTTTCCGGAATGGTATTTTTCAATCAATGCCGGTGTGACGTTATGATCGTTCAACAAGTCAATGATATCCGCCTCACATCCCCGGGGGAGTGCAAGATACCCATCAATATCTTCCGAGCAGGAGATGACTGGAGGAATGTTGAATGTCGGCATCCGCATGGCTTGTTTTTTGAAAAATTCAGGGTTTTTAAAGGCCGCCAATCGTTTGAGACGATTCAATGCTTTCTGACTGAATCCTTTTTTTTTGATAAAAAGCATCTCCGCCTTGACCAATTCAACCGATTTTGGAAAATCTGCTTTATCTATGAGGGGTGGTTTTTTTATCCATGGTTTTCCGTCGCGTGTATCATCATCTGAAGCTTCAATTTTGAGCAGTCCCAGTTCATGGCCCATACCGATTTTACCTGTCAGATCCTGCAGATCCTGTTCAGACAATCGTTGAAGACCCGATAGAAACATCCATTGATCTTGAAAAGACTGAAACCTGTCATCAACAAAAACGGTATTTTCTTGTTGTCGTGCTGACTTTTGGAGCGGCAGGGCAATGAGGTTCCCCAACCCGCCTTCCGGCATGGTATCCTGATTTGGAAACAGTCTGTCATAGGATGCAAACGGCAGTTCATGCCGGTTTTCCATTGCTTTTGTCAGCAGCGACATCCCGAATTTCCTTGCGGAGGAAGCAGAAATTGCATCTTCAAAGAAAAACCAGACATGGCCGCCATTTCCTGATCTGGATCGTTCCACTGCGACCGGAATCTGGAACGTCTGGCAGACATTCTTTACTGCGGTAATATCTTTTTGCCATCCTTCCTTGTCAAAGTCCATGGCAAGAAAATAACAGGTTTCATCCGGATTCATTGGATAAATTCCCACGATTTTGCTTCCCGTAAGGTGTGCCTCGATGACAGCCTCATTCAATTGTGAGTATGATTTGTTC
The DNA here is from genome assembly GCA_011389575.1 of Desulfotignum sp. GTDB lineage: Bacteria > Desulfobacterota > Desulfobacteria > Desulfobacterales > Desulfobacteraceae > Desulfotignum. The sequence continues at coordinate 2,301 of JAABUB010000155.1, forward strand.
TGGCACTTGAAACATTTGACTTTTGGTTTGAAACATACTCCCGGTTTCCATTCATTGGCACAGACAGGACTGTATCCGGATCCCCCCTTTTTATTTTCCCACCGTTTGGCATAAACATCATTACGGCTCCTGAACAATGACATGAATAATTGAATTTTTTTTGAAGCAGCCGAGTGCTTATTGATGATCTCCATGGATTTTGAGGTGTTTTCCGCAACATGGCTTTCAATTTGTGTTTCTGTGGATAAGGCATCTGCAGGTACGTATGATGAAAAGCTGTTGTCGGATGAATCATTTGAAACAACACGTTGTTCTGACGCTGCTTCAAGCCCTCTAATTTTTTCCCTGAGCTGTCTGTTTTCTTCCAGCAGTTCCTCATATTTTTTATTCAGCTCGTTATATGCCTGGTCAGTCATCATTTTCAATAATAGCTGTAGCGCCCTATCCAGCGGATAATTCTTGTTGAGGAGGGAAAATAGGTAACGTGGCCCTCCTCGGCGTGAACGCAGGGCAGCAAAGTTCTCGTTCGAGTAGAAAGCATGTTTGCCCCCTGTTGTATGCAGATCTATTTATTGGCTCAATTTGGAACTGGCAATACGATTAAGGCTTATGCCGGACTCAGCAGCTTGTATGGCTAATTTTCTATGAACCTCCGGAGGCACCCGGACCATGAATTTTCCGCTAAAGTGTTTACTTGCAATTGGTTCGGGAATAGGCTCATCGGTTTTGCCCATATCCAATAACACATCCGCTACCAGATTTCGGATGCCTTTCAGAGCTTTTTCCGGTGTATCGGCCAGCCAATTCAAGCTGGGAAATTCAACACACAGTCCCACATACTCATTATCATCTTCAGACCAGGTAACCCGGTACGTATATTTATCATTTTTTGTGGCCATGGTTTACCTCCAATTTTTCAATAGCCAAAAGCACCTGCTTGACTTGATATGCCTTGGCCTTGCCTTTGTAATTCTGGATATTTATTCTTGGGTCCCCTTGCCAGGGCGTTTTATAAATTCGATGACTGCTTTTTTGCTGACGTGGTTCACCGAAATAATGGTCACATATTCTGCACAAATCCGAAAACCGGACATCCTTCGGATTACGTTTCAATATCAATAGCAGGTCATCGATTTTTGTCATGATTATATAG
>JAABUB010000017.1 GCA_011389575.1 Desulfotignum sp.
CTTTTTACCTGGACGAAAACAACCGGGTGGCTATTGATGCCAACACCTGTGTGGGCTGTGCCGTCTGCGCCCAGATCTGTCCGGAGAATGCCATCCGTCCCCTGAAGGAATAACCCCAAATACAAGGATATTGAACATATGGAAACAACCAGATTGATTATTGTAGCAGTCGGTGGACAGGGTAACCTTCTGGCATCCAAGGTCCTCGGGGATGCTGCCCTGCTTGCCGGGGTACCGGTACGCATGAGTGAAATTCACGGCATGGCCCAGCGGGGGGGTGTAGTGGAATCTGCCATTGTATTCGGAGATGCCCAAAGCTCCATTATTTCCGACGGAGAAGCCGACATTCTGGTGGGATTCGAGCCGGCGGAAACCCTGCGGGCCATCAAACGGTGCAGCAAAGATACCCGGGTTATCACCAATACAGCCCCTGTGCCGCCCTTTACCGTGTCTGTGGGGATGGGCACCTACCCTGATGTGGAACAGATCAAAAAACTGATCACAGCCAAGACCGCCGGACTGGTGGCCATTGATGCCATGTCCCTGGCAAAGGAAGCGGGCAGTCCCATGAGTGTCAATATCGTGTTGGTGGGTGCCCTGGTTCAGACCGGGGCCCTGGGGTTTGATCGGAAGGTTGTGGAAGAGGCTGTCAAACGCCGGGTCAAACCGGCCTTTCTGGATGTGAATCTCAAGGCGTTTGATCTGGGATTTACCGCAGCTGCCAATGCCTGATATTTTTGTGATCAACGGTCCAAACCTGAACATGCTGGGAAAACGGGAGCCGGGTATTTACGGCTCCCATACCCTGGATAAGATAAACAGGGAACTGACAGCCGCAGCAGAACGCTTAGGGCTGTCCCTTTATTTTTTCCAGTCCAACCACGAAGGGGTCCTGGTGGACCGTATTCACCAGATGGTCGACCAGGCCCCTGCCGGGGTGATCATCAACCCGGGGGGATTGACCCATACCAGTGTGGTTTTGAGAGATGCCCTGGTGATGCTGTCCTGCCCGAAAGTGGAGGTGCATCTGTCCAATATCTACAAAAGAGAACCGTTCCGCCACAAATCCCTGCTGTCGGACATCGTGACAGGCCAGATCACCGGATTCGGGCATTTCGGTTACCACATGGCCCTGTCAGCCCTTCACCACCATCTGTCAGTGTGATGCCATGGCCGGTCAGGTTCTGATTCTCTGTGCCACCCGGCTGGAAATGGCAACATTTCTGGACCGGAGCCCGGCCGGTTTTTCAGAGAAATCCGACAAAGGGCTTACGGTGTTTTCCAGCCCGGATCAATCCTGGGCACTGGTCATATCCGGGCCGGGGGTATTTAATGCAGCCCGGACCCTTACCGCTTGCCTGGAACGGTTTCAGCCCGAATGCATCCTTCACACGGGCATTGCCGGAATGTTTGACAGCTTCGGCCTGAACCCGGGGGATGCTGCAGTGGCTGTCTCAGATACCTATATTCATACAGGGGTGGATACCTGCCGGACAGGTACGTGCCAAACAGCTGACACAGATCCACAAATTATACAAAGTCGTGTGGATGGCACAGCTTCCAAGACTTCCAGGAGCCATCCAAAAGGAGCAGATCCTCCGTCCGGTCTGGCACCTCAGTCTTGTGCTTATGGTTATCAGATGCCGCTGGATCCGCTGCCCTTTGACCTGGTTGTCGGACAGAAAATGACCCGGCAGGGCATTTATGCGCTGGACCCGGATCTGGCCGGATCCAGCACAGATCTGCTGGCCCGGTCCCTGGGCTGTCGTGTAATCCAGGGACCGTTTATTACAGTATCATCTATTACCGGTTCATATGAAAAAGCCGCTGCCCTGTCACAGGCGTTTTCGCCGGTGATGGAATCCATGGAAGGGGCTGCCGCTGCCCATGTGGCTGCCCTGTACCAGATACCCATGGTGGAGATCCGCGCTGTTTCCAACCGGGTCGGGGAAAGGGACAAAACACGGTGGGACATACAAACGGCCGTGCACACCGTGGCAGATATATGTGAAACCGTTCTTGGGGAAAGAACCTGATCATGGCATCTGAATCATCTGAACAAAACCTGCAGTATGTGGATGCCCATTGTCATCTGCATGATCACAGGATTGCAAAGGATGTTTCCGGTATTGTGCAACGGGCTGAAGCTGCAGGGGTTACCCGTATGGTGACCTGCGCCACCATGGAAGAAAATTTTGCCGCCACAAATTCTCTGGCTGATCAGTACAACGCTGTTTTTCCCTGTTACGGGATCCATCCCTGGTTCCTGGATTCTCTGTCACCCGGCTGGCAGCAGGTGCTGGGGGACCAGGTGGCAGCCACTGCCAGCGGGGTGGGAGAAACCGGGCTGGATTTTGTGGACAAAAACGCAGACAGAGACCGTCAGATAGAGGTATTTGCCGGTCACCTGTCTTTGGCCCGCGATCTGGAACGGCCCATCAACATTCACATCAGAAAGGCCTGGGATGCCTTTATCAGGCTGCTGAAAAAAACAGGCCCCCTGAAGACACCGGGACTTGTGCATTCTTTTTCCGGGTCAGCAGATTTGGCAGTGCTGCTGGAGCGATACAACCTGTATATTTCCTTTTCCGGCTCCGTGACCCGGCCCGGGGCAAAAAAAGTGGTGCATGCCCTGAAGGCGGTATCCCGAAACCGGTATCTGCTGGAAACCGATACCCCTGATATATACCCCAGTATACCTGCCCCGGACCCTCATGGCCTCAATGAACCCAAAAACCTGCCGGCCATTGCACAGATCGCTGCGTCCCGGGCCGGTGTGCCGGTCCCGGATTTTGTCCGCCAGGCCTATGCCAATGCCCTGAAGATATTTGCCCCCGTCTTTGGACAGGCATAAAACCTTTGTTAAAAACAGGATTCAAATAATCGATTATGAATCAGTTTGACAGAACCATCCGCCTGATGGGCAAAGAGGCCTTAGAAAAACTGGGCCAGGCCAGGATCGCGGTGTTCGGACTGGGGGCGGTGGGGTCCTATGCTGTGGAGGCCCTGGCCAGGGCCGGGGTGGGGTATCTGCGCCTGGTGGATTTTGACCGGGTGGATGTCTCCAATATCAACCGGCAGCTTTTTGCCCTGCACTCCACGCTGGGGCAGAAAAAGGCAAAGATTGCCAGATGCCGGGTTCTGGACATCCATCCCGCCTGTGATGTGGAAATCCGTGATACTTTTGTCAATGCAGACAGCCTTGCCGGTCTGTTGTCGGCAGACCTGGATGTGGTGGTGGATGCCATTGACGGTCTCAATTCCAAGGTCAACCTGCTGGTTGTCGCCCGGCAGATGGACCTAAAGGTGGTCTCTTCCATGGGGGCCGGGGGCCGGATGGATGTGTCCCGGATCAGAACCGGGGATATTGCTGATACCAGTGTCTGCCCCCTGGCACGGGTGGTGCGCCGGCGGCTGCACCGTCGGGGGGTGTTCACCGGTATCAGGTGTGTGTATTCCCTTGAAAAACCGGTCCCGTCATCTGACCCTGAGGCCTGTCAGGAGACTGACGGGCCGTTTGACGATCCGGAAAAAGGAACCGGCCATGGCCGCAAACGGCCGGCCATCGGCACGGTCCCCTGGATACCCGGCATATTCGGACTGACCCTGGCAGCAGAGGCAGTCCACAGCGTTACCCGCTGACCTCTTCGTCCCGCAGCACCCGGCGCAGCACTTTGCCCACATTGGATACAGGGATTTCCTCTCTGAATTCAATGTACCTGGGCCGCTTGTATCCGGCCATGTTCTCCTTGCAAAAGGCTTCGATCTCTTCTTTTGTGGCGGTCTGTCCCTGTTTGCACTTGATGAAAGCCTTGACTTTTTCCCCGCTTTTTTCATCAGGCACCCCCACCACTGCCACCAGTTCCACTTTGGGATGGGTGTAGAGAATATCCTCCACTTCCCTGGGATATACATTGAACCCGCCCACAATGATCATATCTTTTTTGCGGTCCGTGATGGTGATATATCCGTCCTTGTCTATGTTGCCGATGTCGCCTGTGAGAAAATAGCGGTTGCCGTCAATGGTAACAAAGACCTCTGCATTGGCATCCGGTCTTTTCCAGTAGCCTTTCATGACCTGCGGACCGCAGATGGCCAGTTCCCCGTCTTCTCCGCCGGGCAGCTCTCTAATGCTGTCGTCCAGGGCAACGATTTTTACATCAGTTCCCGGCAAAGGAAAGCCGATGGAGCCTATTTTTCTGGTTTCTTTGAATGAAGGATTGATACAGGCGGCAGGGGCTGTTTCTGTCAGCCCGTAAGCCTCGAAGATGATGGATCCGGTTTTTTCCTCAAACTGCCGGCATACATCAGGCGGCAGCGGCGCACCCCCTGACAGACATCCCATGAGGGAGGTAATATCGTATTTGTCCAGGTGGGGATGGTTGGTAAATGCCACAAATATGGTGGGGACTGCAGTGATAAATGTGGGCCGGTATTTTTGTACTGCTTCCAGAACGCCGGTGAAGGGCGGATTGCCTGCCCGGGGATCCGGGATGCAGATGAGCCGGCTGGCGGATAAGGCACTGAAAAGCAGGGCGCTGGTGATGCCGAAACTGTGATACCAGGGCAGCACTCCCAGGTAGGTGTGATATCCGCCATGGCGCATTTTTTCCGGTTCAGCACCCGGTTCATGGACAAGCCTGAAGTATTCTTCACAGGCCTCAAGATTATAGGTGAAATTGGTGTGGGTGAGTTCCGCTCCCTTGGGCACACCGGTTGTGCCGCCGGTGTACAGCATTACCGCTGTTTCTTCTTCAGGCACAATATCAATCTGGGGCGGGTTGGGACTGTATGATGCCACAATGTCATCAAACATCACATGACCGGGTTCATGTTTGTCAGCCTTGGGGATTTTACCCAGTAGTCCGCCCAGAAATGCCTTTATTTTCGGCAGATAGGATTTGATATTGCAGACAATGACGGTTTCAATCTCCGTGCCTTTTATGGCTTCCACCGTGTTGGCGTAAAACATGGGATGGTCCATGCAGAATACCATTTTGGATTCCGAGTCCTTAAGCTGGTAGTTTAGCTCTGCCGGGGTGTACACCGGGTTGCAGTTGACCGCCACAGCCCCGGCTTTCAGGATCCCGAAAAGTACCTCAGGAAAATGCGGTATGTTGGGAAGAAAAATGGCTACCTTGTCCCCCTGTTCAATGCCTTTGTCTGCAAGAAAAGTGGCTATTCTGTCCGCCGTGTCTTTTACCTGGGCATAGGTCCTGAAAGCACCGTTAAAAATGGTATACACATTGTCAGGGTATTTTTGTGCGCTGTTGTCCAGGATCCGGGTCAGAGGATAATGGTAATCGGTCACATCATGTGCCACACCTTCGGGCCAGTAGGGGGTTTGCCACTCGGGGCTCTGCATTGTACATCTCCTTTTTTGGGGTCATTTGGTTGTGCGCTTTTGTCAGCAAGCACCTGTTATTTAAAAAAACATGTATTAATCTTTATTTATACCCATATCTTTCCCAAGTTTGAAATGATTTTCGTACACCGGCGGTAAAAAATATCGGTTTGGACCAGCTTGAGGGTGTCGCCATTTCAGGACAAATATCCGGATAAAGGTTTTTGCGGTTGATAAAGCAAAACTGCAATGGTAAGGGATAATAGAAACAATCATAAAATAAGAACAGGAGACATGTATAGTACCATGATAAAACCGATCAAAATACTTTTTATCATCTGTTTATGGGGATGGGCATCTGCCGCATCTGCACAGGAAGTTTATGTCAGCGGTATTACCAAAATTACCATGCGCACAGGGCCCGGGGTGGAACATAAAATTGTGGCCATGCTGGTATCAGGCACCAGGCTTGAGATACTGGAGTACCAGAAGGACTGGTCCAGGGTGCAGACAGAGGACCAGAAAACCGGATGGGTGCTGACACGGTTTCTTACCGAAGACAAACCTTTAACTGTTCAGGTTCAGAAACTGCGCAGGGAAAATGAACGCCTGGCCGAGGCCCTTGAAAACAGCCGGGAAGAAAACCAGGCCCTGATTGAAAAAAATGCTGCACTGGAAGGTATAGAAAAGAAATACCGCAAGCTGGAACAGGCATCAGCTGATTTTTTCAAACTGGATGCCCGGTACAAAGACCTTGTTACATTATCGGAAGAACAGCAGCAGCAGATAAAGACGTTAGAAAAAAATCTGAACAATGAGCAGATTTTATGGTTTCTCAGCGGGGCAGGTGTGTTCATGGTGGGATTAATTCTCGGGTTGAGTACCCGTAAAAAGAAAAAACGGTCGTTGTTATGATCAGGAGAACCGATTTTTTGGTTATCGGCAGCGGTATCGCCGGCTTGAGCTATGCTTTGAAAGCAGCCCGGCACGGGCAGGTCACTATTATTACCAAAAAAAATATCCAGCAGAGCAATACAGCTTTGGCCCAGGGAGGTGTGGCTGCTGTGTTCGGCAAACAGGACTCCTTTGCCCTGCACATGGAAGATACCATGAAGGCAGGTGACGGCCTGTGCAACCCGGATGCGGTAAAAATGGTGGTGGAAAACGGGCCTGAAAGAATTAAGGAGCTGGTGGAGCAGGGGGCACGGTTTAACAAGGATGGTAAAGGAAAATATGATTTTTCTCTGGGCAGAGAAGGGGGTCATTCAACCAAACGCATTGTTTATGCCCATGATCTGACCGGCAGAGAAATTGAAGATGCGCTGGTGGATTGTGCAAAAAAACATGACAGCATAACTATCCTGGAGAATCATGTTGCCGTCAATTTGATTACCTTTTCTTCTTCTGTCAGAAGCGGGGTATTGGTGACCCAGAATGAAAATATCTGTTGCGGGGCTTATGTTTTGAATAAAAACACCGGCAATGTGGAAACTTTTCATGCAGGTGTGACCCTTCTGGCTACCGGCGGTGCCAGCAAGGTATATCTGTATACCTCCAATCCGGATATTGCCACCGGAGACGGTATCGCCATGGCTTACCGTGCCGGGGCATCGGTTGCCAATCTGGAATTTGTTCAGTTTCACCCCACCTGTCTGTATCATCCAAAAGCCAAAAATTTTCTTATTTCCGAAGCTGTGCGGGGAGAAGGGGGCAGACTGCTGGATGACAAAGGCCGGCGGTTCATGGAGAACTATACCCCTGCCCGGGAACTGGCCTGTCGGGATGTTGTGGCCAGGGCTATTGACAATGAATTAAAGAAAACCGGAGCAGAATCGGTTTTTCTGGATATTTCCCATAAAGATGCCGATTTTATCAGGCAGCGATTCCCCAATATCTATGCCCGGTGTCTGGAATATGGGATTGACATCACCACTGATCCCATTCCTGTGGTGCCGGCAGCCCATTACATGTGCGGTGGTGTGGCAACAGATTTGAACGGAAAAACAGATGTCCAGCGTTTGTATGCTGTGGGAGAAACTGCCTGCACAGGCCTTCACGGTGCCAACCGCCTGGCATCCAATTCTTTGCTGGAGGCCCTGGTATATGCCCATAATGCCTATCTGGATTCGGCAAAGGAATTTTCAGCCATCAGGAACAAGGTGGATATCACCCTGGATACCTGGGATGAAACCAACACAACAGACAGTGACGAAGCCATTGTGGTCTCTCACAACTGGGATGAGATCCGGCGCCTGATGTGGAATTATGTGGGCATTGTCAGATCGGATAAGCGCCTCCAGCGTGCGGCCCGACGTATTAAAACCATCCAGGATGAGATCAATGAATATTACTGGGATTTCAAGTTGACCTCCGATCTGGTGGAATTGCGGAACATTGCCACAGTAGCAAAGCTTGTGATCAGGTCCGCTCTCATGCGCAAAGAAAGTCGGGGGCTGCACTATAACATCGGTTATCCCGAACGCGATGATAAAAATTTTCTGGTCCACACCATATTAAAGAAACGGTTTTGATACCAGCGCCTGTTTATATGAAAGCCATCAGCCATCAGTACTCAGCTAAAAGCTTTCATATTTTGTTGTGCCCGTCAGAGCATGGTCGTTATTCAGATACAGAAAACCGGTTTGGATTCATTGTTCATGAACTGTTGTTGAGATTTATTTTCTGATCCGGGTTTTTTGGGTAACCGCCTGGATGAACATCTTGATTTTTTTAAAATTGACAACCAGCACCAGGACAACAATAAGGGCAAATATATACTGAATCATATGAAACCGTTCTTCCAGAAAATCAAAGAACTGAAACCAGACAATGATGGCGGTTAACGTGCCCAGTAAAGTGGCGGAAAAATTTTTCACAAGACCGAGCCTGAGCATGTAACCGATGATGGATCCAACCACCGGACCGGTCACCGGCAATGGCGCCATGACAAAAAAGAATATGCCCAGCCAGCCGAACCGTTCAATTTTTTGTTTGTTCTTAAACGCTTTTACTGCGATATTTTCCATGATCCGGGTGAGCCACTCCACCCGCAGGTACTGGGTGGCGCTTAAGACAAAAATGGAATAGGTAAAACAGACAATCAAAATTTCCAGATAAAAATTATAAAATATGGTGGAAAAGGTACCAAAGTCCTGGAGAATACACAGGCCGATGCCGGCTGCCCTTCCCCCTATACTGTGGGCAATGAATACCAGAACCAGGGTTTTTGCGGTTTCAAAATCAGTGACAAAATAATAGACAATACTTGCCACGAGTACAAATGCCAGAAGGATTCCGGTCAGCAGCAGCTTTCCTTCAACCGTTTTAAATAAATTGTCTTGCATGCTGTTTATAGCTCTTTTTTTGATCGCCTGTCCAGCCAGCATCTTATATGGTAAACCGTAAAACTTGTCAACAAGTCTTCATGGACAGCTTTCGTGTGCAGGGGTTATCCCCGGGTGCCCACAAACAAGGTCACTATGCCAAAGGTCATTGGTTTGAAACGTACATGACCGAATCCAGCATCGGACATGAGGGTTGCAAATGCTGTGGGCGAGGAAAAATGTAAAACCGATGCCGGCAGGTAATGGTAGGCATGGGAGTCTTTTGAAAAAAGTGCACCGATAAGGGGCAGAATTTTTTTGAAATAAGCCAGGTAAATGGTTCTGAAAAACGGGGCCTCCGGGGTGGTCAGTTCGAGGACAGCCAGGTTTCCCCCATTTTTGAGGACAGTGTGAAACTCGGATAATGCCCGGTGCCGATTCATTATGTTTCTGATCCCAAAGGCAATAAATACCGTGTCAAAGGTATCGGGTTTAAACGGAAGAAAAAGAGCGTCGCCATTCACCAGGCATATGGATTGTTTTTTTTTGTGAAACAGTTTTTTGCGGCCGGCTTTGAGCATGGCATAAGAAAAATCAACACCTGTTATGTGGGCCTGGCCTTTCAGGTGTCGATTGACTTCCAGGGCCACATCACAGGTGCCGCAGGCCACATCCAGAATTCTGCTTTTTTCGGCAGGGGCGGCGCCCCGAACCATCTGGGCACGCCATACCACATCCTGCCGAAGACTGAGCAGCCGGTTTAGAAAATCATATCTATGGGCAATTTTGTCAAACATTTCCTTGACAAAATCAAGTTCTTTGTTCATCGTTGACAACCTGAATTTCAGGATTAATGTATTTAATTTATCACAGGCAGGTTGGGAACGTACCATACCAGGGACACGATTACAAATAAAACCACATGGAAATAACTGGAAATTAGGTAGGATATGATAGAAAAACGCGACTATTATGAAATCCTGGGAGTTGCCAGGGATGCAGACAAACAGATTTTGAAAAAAGCATATCGAAAACTGGCCATTAGATATCATCCTGATAAAAATCCAGATGACAAAGATGCTGTGGAAAAATTCAAGGAAGCGTCTGAAGCCTATGAGGTTCTGAGCAATGACAACAAGCGGCATATCTATGACCAGTTCGGTCACCAGGGTCTTGAAGGTGCCGGTCATTCAGGTCCCAGTGGATTTGAGGATATTTTTTCCAGCTTTGGTGATATTTTTGAAGACTTTTTCGGATTCGGCGGTGCCAGGGGCGGCCGGGGTACCAGGGTGCAGCGGGGCTCGGACCTGCGGTATAATATGACCATTGATTTTATGGAAGCAGCATTCGGCACAGAAAAAACCGTTTCCATCCCCAGACTGACCCCTTGCGATGAATGCGAGGGGAGCGGTTGCCGTCCCGGTACCCAGGCAAAAACCTGTGCCCACTGCCACGGTTCCGGCCAGTTTATCCAGAACCAGGGATTTTTCAAGGTCAAGACCACCTGTCCCTATTGTAAGGGCCGGGGGGGTGTTATTGACGATCCCTGCCCCAAATGTGTGGGCGCAGGAAGGATGGAAGTCACCAGAAAGGTCCAGGTAAAAATCCCGGCCGGTGTGGATGTGGGTGCCAAACTGCGGCTTACCGGAGAAGGAGAAGCCTCTCCTTATGCAAACGGGCCTGCCGGTGACCTGTATGTGGTCATTAATGTGAAACCCCACAAGTTTTTTCAGCGGGATGGGACGGACATCATCTGTGCCATTGATATTTCTTTTGCCCAGGCAGCCCTGGGGGATGAAATTACGGTTCCCACCCTGGTGGGTGAGGAAAAAATTACCATTCCCAAAGGCACCCAGTTCGGAGACAGTTTCCGGCTGCGGGGGGAAGGCATTGCTTCTTTGCGCACCGGCCGGCGGGGAGATCAGGTTATAAAAGCGATCATTAAAACCCCCACCAAACTCACCGGCAAACAAAAAGACCTGTTAAAGCAGTTTGACAAGCTGGATGCCAACAAGATTTCCAATAAGTTGAAAAATCTGTTCAAAAAATAAATAGCAGCAGGCGGATACCATGTTTGAACTCAAAATAAAAACCCGGTTTGCCGGTGCCCACCAATTGACCATGGTGGGACAAAAATGTGAGAACCTCCATGGCCATAACTGGCATGTGGAGGTCTGCGTTAAAGGAGTGCAGCTGAATTCCGCAGGTGTGCTGGCTGATTTCGGAGATATCAAAAAAGCGGTGCGCAAGGTGGTGGACGGGAATCTGGATCATAAGTTTCTCAATGAACTGGCCGCGTTCAAAGACAAACAACCCACTTCGGAACGTATTGCCGTTTATATTGCCCAGCAGGTCCAGGCAATTCTAAAGGTTACTTTGGATGAAAGCCTTGAGGTATCCCGCGTCATGGCATGGGAATCCGATGATGCCTGTGCCATCTACTATCCTGAGTAATTTGCTGTTTATTGACGGGCAATGATGCGTTTTGCCGGGATAAGGCCTGTGGCTGCGGCTGACACGATATTGCCTGCCACCCCTGGTCCGTCTCCGGCCATATACAGGCCCCGGATGCCGGTTTCCAGATGGTTGTCCGTTTCCACCTGGGTGGCAAAAAATTTGATCTCCGGGGCATAAAGCAGGGTTTCATCATTGGATACGCCGGGTACCACAAGATTGAGGGATTCCAGACCCTCAATGATATTGGACAGAATTCTTTCCGGCAGTGCCATGGCAATATCCCCGCATACCACATTGGTCATGGTGGGTTCGATATAGCCCTTATGGATTCTGTGCCAGGTGGACCTGCGACCCCGTTTCAGATCCCCGAACCGCTGGAGGATGGGTTTTCCCCCGCCGATGATGGTGGCCAGTCTGCCTATTGACTCTCCATAGGCCTGGTTGTCGGTCACCGGTTCCGTGAGTATCACCTTGGATAAAAATGCAAAATTGGTGTTCTCTGATTTTTTGTCGGAATATGCATGGCCGTTGACACAGACAAAATCCTTGTAGTTTTCAAGGGAAATGAACCCGCCCTGGTTGGTGCAGAAGGTCCGGGTCTGGTCATCATAGGTGGTGGTCTGGATAAAAAATGTGGGATCATAAATGATGTTGCATAAATCATCCATGATATCGTTGTGCACTTCCACCCTCACCCCTACTTCAATTCCCCGCTGGCTTAAATTGATGCCGTGTTTTGCGGCCACCGATGCCACCCAGTTGGCACCGATGCGGCCCGGGGCCAGGATCACGTTGGGGGCTTCATAGGTGGCTTTGTCGGTTACCACGCCCGTGACCCGGCCGCCCTTTTCCAGAATATCCACAGCGGTTTCATTGAGCCTGACCGCCAGGCCTTTGGAGTGGATATACTCTGCCATGCCCGCAATATAGCCGGGCAGATTGTCCGATCCCAGGTGTTTCTGCCGGATGAGCATCAGATCGATGCCGAATCGTTTGGCTTCTTTTCTGATCTGTCTGGCCGCATCCATGTCAGTGGGATACACCGGACCATCCATGTGAAACCGGGTGAAAATCGCCTCGGTTTCATCAATAAGGGTCTGGGCCTCTGTCAGAGGCATGAATTGTGTCAGATCTGTTTTGCCCAGCCGGGGAATGAAGTTGAGTTTCCCATCGGAATACAGGCCTGCGCCGCCGATGCCCGATAAAATATTACACGGAATGCACTGGGCGCATTTTTGCAGTTTGTGGTTGGGGCATTTGCGCTTCAACGAATCCTTGCCTTTTTCGATCAACAATACCTTGAGCCCGGAGTGTTCCATCAAATAGCAGGCTGCAAAAAGTCCGGCAGGTCCGGCGCCCACGATTATAACATCATATGTCATTGTTTTTTTCCACGTCTTTTTGTTCAAGGCCCATGGCTTTTGCCCGGGCCATCCATTGTTTCCGGGCCAGGCTCCGCATATCTACAACATTGTCTGTTTCATCCACGATTTCCATTCCCATGAGGGTCTCTATCAGGTCTTCCAGTGATACCAGGCCGTCTATTCCCCCGTGTTCATTGACAATAACGGCAATATGCTGGCGCTCTTTGAGAAAGCGTTCAAAAAGCACGGTTAATGAAATTGTGCCGGGAACCGCGAGGATGTTTCGTTTCAATACCTTGAGTTTCTCATTGCCCCGTTTCTGGGCGGCAAAAATCAGCACATCATCCTTTAGAACAAACCCGGTGGTGTCGTCAATATGGGATTTATACAGGGGAATGCGGGAAAAGGGGGTCTGGGTGATGTATTTGAGTGAATCCTGGATTGTCATGTCTTCGGCAAGTGCCGAGATGACCGTACGGGGTGTCATGATATCGGTTACTTTCAAAGATTCAAAATGCAGAAGGTTCTGGATGATTCTGGATTCCTTGATATGGATCTGGCCCGTGGTTTCCCCCACCGATGCCATGGCAATGAATTCATCTCTGGAGAAAATATGCATATCCTTTCCCCGGGAGATGGATTTTGTCAGTTTTTCAGACAGCCATACAACAGGGTACAAGGCAACAGTCAATGTGTTTATAAAAACTGCAGTTGGTCCCACAAGCTTTGGCCAGTATACAGCCCCGATGGTTTTGGGAAGGATTTCAGAAAGAAAAAGGATCATCAGGGTCATGACAGCGGAAAATACACCGAACCAGGCGCTTCCGAAAACAAGCGTCGCCTTGGCCCCGGCACCGATGGCCCCCACGGTATGGGCAATGGTATTCAAGGTTAATATGGCTGCAAGGGACTGGTCCACGTTGTCCTGCTTCAACCGCTTTAACAGCACGGCCAGACTGGGGCGTTTTTCTTTCAGGCTTTCAATGTAGGAGGGGGTGATACTCAAAAGCACCGCTTCCGCCACTGAGCACAGAAATGAAAAAACCAGGGCCAGTCCCACAAACAGAACCAATCCTGCAATATCTGCATCTGAATATAAGGTTTTCATTTGTGTTGATACCTGTTTATCTGGGTCAATACTTTTGTCACTGCGCCTGTCACCATACCATCTGCTGTCTCCTGTGCAAGGAAAAAAAACAAAACACCTGGTAAAAATTTTTTGCTTTTTCAACCTTTCATTGTGGTTAAATGTATTTATAATATTTTTAAGGCACATTGAACATAGCTGAACAAGTTGATACTTTGATCAAATGTAAAAAGGAGGCAATAATGGAAATAAAAATGGACAGACATAAGCATCATCATGAACATGAACACTCCCATGAACACGAGCATGCGCATACCCATGAGGGCAAAACCCACACCCACGCCCATGGGCACACCCATTCCCACGAACACGGGCACCACCACAGCCATCCGGCTGATGATGCCGCCCATGACCATGATCAAGCCCATGGCAGTCATGACCATGATCATAGCGGACATGAAACAGATTCCCATTCCCACTCCCATGATTGATCAGGGCTGGCAGAATCTATGAAAGTAGCAATGGTAATCAACCAGAATGCCCCAAAGGTAATTTGGAATGCTTTTCGGCTGGCGAATATAATGCTTGAAGAAATGGAAGATGTCAGTATTTTTCTTAACGGACCCTGCGTAGAATACGAAAAATCTCATTCGGATCAGTTTCCATCCGATTTTCATTGTGGATAACGCAAACGTAGCTTACACAGCAGCAAAATCGAAATCACTGGACATCGTGCTTGATTTGCTTTCAGAGGAAGAAGGACAGCGGTGTTTCTGTATCAAAAACCCAAACCAAGGTTCATTGATACATATGTGCGCAAATTTTTTATCTTGACAAACAACTATTTCAACGGAATTTCTGTATTTTTATGATAAAATTGCCGCCATTCATCTCAAGCAATCCCAGGCTCGCATTTTATGCGTTTCTGGCTGTGGCTGCATCCGGATTTGGCCAGACCTTTTTCATATCGGTCATGGGCGGAGAACTCAGGCAGGCTTTCGGACTGTCCCACACCGCATACGGCAGCCTTTACAGCGGAGCTACCCTGGTCAGTGCCTTTCTGCTTTTCAGATTCGGGGCACTGGCAGACACATGGACCCTGCCCAAAGTGACCAGTCTTGCCGTTGCAATTCTGGCTGGCGGATGCCTGGCAATCGGCCTTGCCTTCAGCAGCCTGCTGTTGTTTCTGGGTTTTATACTCATCCGGTTTGGCGGCCAGGGATTCATATCCCATGTGGGTATCACCACTGCAGCCCGCTATTTTTCAAGCCAACGGGGCAGGGCCGTGGCAATGGCTGAACTGGGTTTTCCTTTATCTGAAGCGATTCTGCCTGCAGGTGCTGTGTTCATGATAACACATATGGGATGGCGCTGGTCATGGCTGGCTGGGGGTCTTTTCCTTGTGGCGGTTGTGTGGCCCCTGCTCTTGTTTCTGGCAAAAAAAACCCCGGCTTTCAACCTGGACAGAAACGCACCCGTCAATAAAAATAAAAAAACCGATGTAACCCGCAGACAGGTCCTCCGGGATCCGGGTTTTTATTTGGTTCTGCCTGCCACATTGGCAATACCGTTTACGGTTACCGCCGTCTTTTTTCACCAGGTTGCCATTGCCCACGCCCAGGGATGGTCTGTCCAACTTCTGGGCAGAGCCTTTTCCGGGTATGCTTTGGGCCATCTCCTGACCCTGTTTGTGGCCGGTACAGTGGTTGACCGGATCAGCGCCGGGCGGACCCTGCCCCTGGCGCTGCTTCCTCTGGCTGCAAGCCTTGTTTTGCTTGCACTGGTCCAGGCTGATTGGGCAGCATATGTCTACCTGGTGCTGATCGGTATGGCATCAGGACTTTCCGCTACTGCCGGCGGCGCTGTATGGGCAGAACGATACGGCCTTATGCATTTGGGGTCTATCCGGGCCATGACCCAGGCAATAATGGTGTTGTCCACTGCGATTGCCCCGGTACTGCTCGGTTCTCTTCTGGATTTTGGCATGGGAGTGACCGCTCTGTCCATTTCCATGGCAGCAGCGGTCCTGGTGGTTTCTTTTCTAAGCTGTATTCCTGTTCTGACCCAGGCGTAATATCAGGAGAGATGGCTGTGTTTTTTGCCGGATTTCAAAGAAAACAGAGGAGATCAGCCAGCAGAAGAATGCCTCTGCCCGGTTTGGATGAGAATTCAGTCTTGCCACAGTGTCTGGATGCTGATATAAATCCCGCTATTGTGACAAAAACTTTTAAAATATGAAATAGCACACATGGCAACAGGCAGATTTCTGGTATTCGAGGGGCTGGACGGGTCTGGTAAAACCACCCAGATGACCCGGATACAAAACCGACTCACCAGCATTGGCATCGACGTCATTACAACATGTGAACCTACGGACGGTCCTGTGGGAGCTTTGATCCGTGACATGCTGGAAGGGCGGATCTTTAGTGATCCGCGAACCATTGCGGCCCTGTTTGCCGCGGATAGAACCGACCATCTGGTGAAACCGGAAACCGGGGTGCAGGACCTGGTGAAAAAAGGCCGGGTGGTGCTGTGCGACCGGTACTATTTTTCCTCCTATGCCTACCATGCCCGGGATATGGACCTGGAATGGATCATTACCCTGAACAGTTTGAATACGCAGATTATCAGACCGGATCTGACCCTTTTCATCGATGTGGCGCCTGAAACCTGTCTGGCCCGGATCCGCGCCGGCCGGCATCGTCTGGACATGTATGAAAAAATTGACATCCTCAAGCAGGTGCGCCATAATTATTTTACTGCCTTTGACCGTTTAAAGGACACAGAAAAGGTGGTGACAGTGGATGGAAATGCTTCAGAGGATGCAGTTGAACAAAGCATCTGGCAGCACCTGCAGCCTTTTGTGAAATTCCGGATAGAATCAGACATGAGATAATGGGCGAAATGGATACAAAACAAACAAAAAAAGTCTGTGTGGTGGACGGGCAGGGCGGCGGCATCGGTGCGGTTATCATTAAAAAACTCAAGGACCGGTTTGGTGAACAGATCGAGATTATTGCTCTGGGTACCAATGCCATTGCAACGGCCCAGATGCTCAAATCCCGGGCAAACAAGGGGGCATCCGGTACCAATGCCATTATTCAGACCGTGAAAAAGGCGGATGTGATCATCGGGCCCGTGGGCATTATCATGCCCCATGCCATGATGGGAGAAGTGACCTGCGAGATTGCTGCAGCCATCAGCCTGTCAGATGCCAGAAAAGTGCTTTTGCCCCTGAGCCTGGAAAATATCGATATTGTGGGTGTGGCAGGGCTGCCCCTGCCCATGCTGGTGGATGAGCTTATGGCATCCCATCTGTCTTTTATATGATGTAATGCAAGGAGATTCAGACATGTGTGAAGCAAACGCATATTTCAAGGAAAATGGTACCCAGACCCTGATCATGGAAGCGGTTGACAAGGTGGAGCCCGATGAAGACGGCATCCGCCTGGTTTCCATTTTCGGGGAACAGAAATTTGTCAAAGGCCATATCCACTCATTGTCCCTGGTGGATCATAAGGTGTTTATTTCCCCTGCCTGAGTGTAATTTTGCAGGCAAAACAGAAGAATCAAATATTTTTTTAGAATGTCTGTATTAATGAATTGCCTTGAAAAAAAGTACCGGAGGCTGGTCTGCAACCAGCCTCCGGTACCTGTCTTTTTATATCTGATTTATATCTGAATGTTTATGACTGAATAGTTACCAGCCGATAGTCAAATAATCATGCATGGAGTTGGCTGCAGCCCGGCCGGCCCCCATGGCCAGGATCACTGTGGCTGCACCGGTGACAATGTCACCGCCGGCCCAGACCCCTTTTTTGGTGGTTTTACCGGTTACCGTATCAGCCACAATATTGCCCCAGCGGTTCAATGACATGTCAGGGGTGGCATTGGTCAACAGGGGGTTGGCATTGGAGCCCACTGATACCACCACAAGATCGCAGTCAATGCGGTATTCAGATCCCTCGATGGGCACCGGCCGCCTTCTGCCGGAATCGTCCGGCTCACCCAGTTCCATTTTCAAGCATTCCATGCCCGTGACCCGGCCGTTTTCATCCCCGAAAAATTGGGTGGGATTGGTGAGCAGCACAAACTCGATTTTTTCTTCCAGTGCATGGTGGAGCTCTTCTTCCCTGGCAGGCATCTCTTCTCTTGAGCGTCTGTACACCACTTTGACCGATTCCGCGCCCAGGCGCATGGCGGTTCTGGCAGAGTCCATGGCCACGTTGCCTGCTCCAAGGACCACCACATTTTTTCCCTTGGCAATGGGGGTGTCGTATTTGGGGAACAGGTAGCCTTTCATGAGATTGGTGCGGGTGAGGTATTCATTGGCTGAATAGATGCCAATGAGGTTTTCACCGGGCAGCTTCATAAACCTTGGAAGCCCGGCACCCACACCGATGTAAACCGCGTCATACCCTTCCTCAAACAGCTCGTCAATGGTAACCGATGCTCCCACCACTGCGTTGCATTCAATGGTTGCCCCCATTTTTTCCAGGGTGGCCACTTCTGATGCCACGATTTCCTTGGGCAGCCTGAATTCGGGAATACCATAGACCAGTACCCCGCCGGGTTTGTGAAAGGCCTCGAAAATTGTGACATCATGTCCCTTGATGAGCAGATCACCTGCCACGGTAAGACCGGATGGGCCGGAACCTATGACCGCCACTTTTTTGCCGGTTTTTTGGCCCACTTCCGGTATGCCGCCGGAACCGTTCTTGCGCTCATAATCTGCGGCAAACCGTTCCAGGTGACCGATGGCAACAGGTTTGTCTTTCTTGCCCAGGATACATTTGCCTTCGCACTGCTCTTCCTGTGGACAAACCCGGCCGCACACAGCGGGCAGGGCGTTTCTTTCCCACAGTCTGTTTGCAGCCCCGGAAAAATCATTTTTTGCGATCTTTTCGATGAAGCCCGGTATGTCAACAGATACAGGGCAGCCTTCCACACAGAGGGGTTTTTTGCACTGCAGACACCGGCTTGCCTCGCGCATGGCGATGTCGCTTTCCAGTCCCAGGGGAACTTCTTCAAAATTTCTTCGTCTGATATCCGGGTCTTGTTCAGGCATCCGGGCCCGGTCTATTTTTTTCTTTTTATCTGCCATTTATTCCTCCGTATAACCAACCGGTTGGGTGTTATTATTGTGCTTTGCATTCTTCAAAGGCTTCCATGCTGGTGCGTTCTTCGTCCAGATAGGCTGCCAGGCGTTTGGCCAGTTCATCAAAATCCACTTTGTGGCCATCGAATTCCGGGCCGTCCACACAGGCGAACTTGGTGTCTCCTCCCACAGATACACGGCAGCACCCGCACATGCCGGTGCCGTCCACCATGATGGGATTCAGACTCACAAAGGTTTTGACATCATTTTCTTTGGTGATCAGGCTGCAGAATTTCATCATGGGGATGGGACCGATGGCCACAGCCAGGTTGACATCACCTTTTTGCAGCACATCTTTCAATACATCAGTAACAAATCCGTGGTGGCCATGGGACCCGTCATCGGTGCAGATGTGAAAATGATCGGATACAGCCCGCATTTTTTCTTCCATGATCAGCAGATCATAGCTTCTGGCCCCCAATATGGTGGTGACCTCGTTGCCCGCCTGTTTCAATGCCCGGGCAATGGGGTGGAGTACGGCGATTCCTGTGCCGCCGCCCACACACACCACTTTGCCGAAATTTTCAATATGGGTGGGGGCACCCAACGGTCCGATAAGGGCAAAATACTCATCCCCGACCTGCAGTTCCTTAAAGCGGGCGGTTGATTTGCCGACCACCATATAAATAATGGTGATAGTGCCCTTTTCAGGGTCGGTATCCGCCATTGTCAGCGGAATGCGTTCTCCGGTTTCATCGGCCTGCAGAATTACAAACTGGCCGGGTTTTGCTTTGCGGGATATGCGGGGGGCATCAATTTCATTCATTATAATGGTCCCCTGGGCCATTTCCTCACGGGTGACAATTTTTGCCATTGCTTCCTCCTGTTGTCATAAAACATATTGTTAGCAGCATCCGGCTGCAATTATATATTTTGATTTTTGTTGAATGGTAAATATTCCTTTTAGTATAATAGGGTTAACAAAATCAAGTCAAATTGATAAAATAAGCAAATATCCGGATATTTTTTTAAGAATGCCTTTAAATAATATCCGGATATTTTGTCTAATGGCAATCATCAGGGAGGATGATCGCTCCTTTTGTTTGTTTCCATGCCAGCAGTTGTTCTTTTTGTTGTGCCAGAATTTCAAACAACCGGCCGGGAATACCCGCTTCTTTGGCATAGGCAGTTTCCTGCAAAACAATACGCTGGACAATATTATCCACATACAGGGAAAACTGCCGGTCATACAGCTCTTTGGGGTATTCTTTGTCAATAATTTTTTCAAATAACCGGGCCAGATCCTGGTAAAGGGGCAGATTGCCAATGGGGGTTTTTATGCAGCCTGCTTCATTGTGGGCATACCGTTCCAGCCATGCCAGCCAGACCTTTACATCCTTTTTTTCCCCCAGAAGGCGGTCTGATTCTCCTCCCCTGGATTTTTCCGTGAGAAAATAATTCAGGCCTGCCATCACCGGCTGGTGCGCTTTACGGATTTTTTTGTTTCCGAAAAACTGGAACTGGGCTTCCATATAATCTCCCAGTGCCCCGGGAATAAAAGGGGCATTGGCCCAGGGAGCGCGTTTTACACCAGCAGCCCCCACTTCGGTGGCAGTGGCTGCTGATACGATGCAGGCGCCGATGACCACCCCATGGTCTGAATCCCGGGCCACCCATACCGGCGGCATGGTATCGGCATCTCTGCCGCTGTAAGTGAACACCCTGGTCAATACACCTTCAGGGTTTTCCGCTTCTTCAGAATAATTTTCCAGACAGGTGGACCGCAGGGTGCACCGGGAATTGGGGTGAGACATGGGCACAGGAGTCGCTTTATCGTCTGTCATGCCGACATACCACTCTCCCTGAAAATTGAAACCTGTCCGGGGATGGGGTTCATTGTTTCCCACCCAGTGGGGGATCTTGTTTTCATCAATGAGCACATTGGACCAGATCACCTCATACCCGGACTGGCGCAGCACTTTCATAAGCAGGGGGTCTCCTTTCTGGTTCACATCCTCCACAATGCCGAAAATACCGGCTTCAGGATTGACGGACCGGATGCTGCCGTCTTCGGCGATCCACATCTGGGCCAGGTCGTCTCCCACAAACAGGTTCCCGGCCATGGCCGTAGTGGTTTTGCCGCATCCGGAAGGGGCTGCGCCGGCAAACCAGGTGACCCGGTCTTCGCCACCTCTGATGCCGGTGATAAACATGTGTTCGGACAGCTCTTTACCCTGGTTTCTGTAAACCGCCTTGTCCACGGCAAATCTGTGGTTGCCTTTTTTGAGCAGCAGGGTATTTCCGGCATAGGTGCATTTGAAACTGTAAGTGGTCTGGTACTGACGGTCCATGAACACCCGTGCATTGGGAAGGTCTTCAGGCCGGTTCAGTCCCTGGGAATGGACATTGGTAAAAAAATGCCCCAGGGCGGTTACTTCCTTGTCAAAATCAGTATAGGCATTGCGGTACAAAAGCTCGGCACTGTGGCTTACATAGGCGGAACTGGTGATTTCAAGGGCCGGGTTTGACACAGGTGATCCCACCGGACCCCGCATGTAAAATCCCACCATCATGGTCATGCCCTTCATGATATCGGTCATGTTGGACTGGATATCTTCCAGTGCATTTTCCCGGTTCATGCGGTTGGCCAGAGAAGAGATATGATCTTCCGGGTTGGCAATATAAAAGGTTCTGTCTACGATCCTGCCCTGTTCGCCCGGCAGGTCAAAATGGATGGTATGGTTTTCCATGGCCAGAGGGCTTTCTTCTCCTGTTTCCATGGCCAGATTTCTGATAAATTGTTGATCTTCCCGCGAGCCGGTATTAATAAAAATCGTATCTGGATTACAGATGACAATGGCATTGGCAAGTCGTTTCAGGATGTCCGGGTTTTGAATTTTCCGGATGCGGTCCAGCTGAACCCTGTCCATGCGCTGTGTGAAAATTTTTTGGGCATCCTGTGCTGATGTGACTTTTCCAAGTACATTTAAAATATCCATATCAGTGTCCATTTTATTATTTAATTGACCGTAAGGGTGTTTTTACTAAAAATTTTCAAAAATTAGATTTTTTTCTTCTACCATTTAACAGATAAAAATCAAATGATATCTTGCATTTTTTTATAAAAAATGGTGGGCTGCAGATTTACAGGCAAGAGTAATTCTCTGCTGAAAAACAACACTGACAGGAAAACAAAAATGAACATGAACCTGGAAAGAACAGCCATGACCGGTACTTTATTTGCAGATCTGCATAACCATACCCTGGCATCTGACGGTGATTTTTCACCTGAAGAACTGGTGGATTTGGCAAAGAAATACGGGCTGTCTGCCATCGGTATCACTGACCATGATACCCTCAAGGGACTTGTCCGGGGCCTGGCAGCAGGCGATGGGGCCGGTATCCGGGTAGTTCCCGGAGTGGAGCTGTCCATCCGGTTCAATCGCTCTTTTTTCACCGGCACCCTGCATCTTTTGTGTTACTTTCTGCCCCTACGTCTGTCAGATCAACATTTTGTCGATTCTTTTGAAGCCCTGATGGCCGATGGCCGGGGGGAAGGGCTTGTCCGGGCACGGATTGCAAAAATAAATGCTGTTTTCGGCCCTGCCGGTTCTGATCCGGTACTGGACCGGGGCCTTGTGTTCGAAGACATCGCTTCTTACAGTACCAATGCCAGTCGCCGGCATTTTGCGTTGGCTCTGTCTGAGAAAATGGGCATAACCGACAAAAATACCATTAACCGGATTATCGGCAATGACAGCCCTGCCTACCTGCCTTCAGGCATCGGGCTGGATGCAGCAGGTGCTTTTATCAGAAAGCACCATTTGCTGGCGGTCCTGGCCCATCCGGCTGCCGGTTCTTTTCCGGGAAAAGGCCATTACAGAGAAGTGCTGCCCCCACTGGACACGGTGGAAACTCTTCTGCCCGAAATTCTGGCAGCCGGCATCAAAGGCCTTGAGGTGTATTATCCGGGACACATCAGAGAACACCAGGCTGTTTTACTGTCCCGGGCAGAAAAACACCACCTGCTGGTGACAGGCGGATCCGACTGCCATGACAGCAAAGAGCGCCCTCCGGCAGTGGCCGGCATATCTGAAGCAGATTTCCGGATTTTTTGGGCGGCATTGTCATAAAGACTTCCGGCTGCAGGTGCCAAGCCTGCCTGTGAAACCGTATCCGTAAAATTGGGATTAAGGTTTGGAAAACCGGGTAAATCCGGCTGCCATGCATGCCAGGGCAGCAAGGGTGCATCCGCCGGCAATGAGACTGATGGCCTGTATGCCGGTATGGGACCAGAGCAGTCCTCCGGAAAAAGCCCCTGCCACCCGACCCAGGCCTCCGACAGCGTAAAAAGCGGACATGGTGGAGGCCCGCAGCTCCGGCACCAGTTCCGTGGTAAGGCCCATGGCGGTCACAATGGTGAATTCAAAGCACAAAAATACCACAAACAATCCTCCCAGCACCCAGGGAACCCCCCGGTCCAGAACCGGCAGCAGAAAATAGGCCCCTGCTGTCAGAACCATTCCGATGAAAATGGTTCGCAGCAACCCCACCCTGTCGGAAAAAAACGCGGTGATGGCTTCGCCTGCCACCTCAGCCATACCGATGAGAATGGTGCCCAGGCCGATGGCGGCCAGAGACAGGCCATAGGATTGTTCCAGCCAGGCCCCGTATACCACAAACAGGGTGTCAGACCCCAGGGCCATGAAAAAGGCAAACCCCAGAATCCCCAGGACCCGGCGGTTTTTCATGATCTGTTTCCAGTTTGCTGCCAGTATTGCGCCTGATCCATTGTTTTGCCGGTCTGCCGGGCTGTCTTCGGGCATGAGCCGGAGGATCAGAAAAAAACAGACTACCGCCAGCAGGCCGATGGCCAGAAACGGGGTCTGGAAGGAAAATTTTTGGATAATAAGCCCGGCCAGGGGGATTCCCAAAAGTGTGGCCCCGGCCCATGCCAGTTCGGTGATACCGATGAATTTTCCCCGCTGTTCAAAAGGGATATGGGTGCCGATAAAGGCCTGGAAGCTGGGATCAAAAATGCTTTTGGCCAGGCCGGCCAGAAACAGGCTCACCACCAGAACCCCGTACAGGGGAACAATACCTGCGGCAAAACAGCCCAGGCACAGCAGCACCAGGGCAATGAGTATGAGCCTTTTGTTGCCGTACCGGTCGGCAAAGGACGCCCCCACAGGCCCTAAGACAGCGGTGGCCTGGTTAAGGGCGATCACGGAGGTTATGGCGGCCAGATCCACCCCGAGTCCCCTGGCAAAGGCCGGGGCAAAGGGGTAGACCATTCGTCTGGCTGTGTTCAGCAGCAGTTTGGCCAGGGTGGTGACAATGATCAGGCTGGTAAACTGTCTGGCGTTTTTTGTCATGGAAAAATTCCCGGAATTTATGCGGCGATCAGCAAATGAAATTTGTCAAAAATCAGCAGCAGTCCCATGAGAATCAGCAGGGCGCCGGCCACTTTGTTGATGACGGCAATGAACCGGGTGGCTTTTTTCATGAATTCCACAAGAGAGGTGATGAAAAAAGAGATTACAATAAAGGGCAGTGCCAGACCTGCCGAGTAAACAGCCAGCAGCCATATCCCTTTGGCAAGGGTGTCCTGGTTGCCTGCCACAATAAGGATACTGCCCAGCAAAGGCCCGATACACGGGCTCCAGCCTGCCCCGAATGCCATACCGATGACAAAGGTGCCCAGCAGGTGCACAGGCTTTTGTTTCATATGGATTCGTTTTTCAAAGGACAACGCCGAGATATTTATGACACCCAGCAGGTGCAGCCCGAAAATTACGATGATGCCCCCGCCCAGGTACCGGATCACAAAGGCGTACTCGGTGAAAACAGATCCCAGAAATGAGGCGGATGCCCCGAACATGATGAAAACAAAGGAAAACCCTGACACATAGGCCAGGGTGGACAGAATCACTTTTTTTCTGGTTTCCTGTCTGCCGGCGGTGAGTTCATCTAAGGAAAGCCCGGTGATAAATGAAAAATAGGCCGGTATCAGGGGCAGGATACACGGAGACAAAAACGACAGCAGGCCTGCGACAAAGGCGGCCGGAAAGGTTATGGTTTCTGTGAACACGCTGCAGTTCCTTTTCTTATATGGGGGATTTTAAAAAAATATATTTACCAAACTACTGCATTTTCAGCCGGGTTTCAAGCCCTGCATGATCTGTCTGGATATTTGCTATAGGCGCGTGCGCTTCTATAGGGAGCCCCTGGTGGTGTCCTGTGAACGGACCGTCAGAGCCGGAGGGGGGCCTGGTAAAATATGCCGGGTTGGTTTTCAACCAGAGGGCGGGTTGCCGCTCTTCATTGTTCTTATGCAAACAGGCCCTTGCAGATCTCGGGCCGGGCACAGGACACCACCAGGGGCGGGGTTTGGGACAGAGTGCTGCACACAGCGATCGAAAACCTGGCATGCTTATGGCAAATATCCAGTGGTTTGTATTTTTTGCAAGATGTTTTACCAGCAGGCCATTTTCTGATATCTTTACTCCCACACCATTGTCTTGCAGCAGAAGCCAGGCAATGGTGTGCAGACAGATCCTTTCCAGTTGACAAAAAAAGCACCATCACAGGACAAAAGAAAACATGATCATTAAAACAGGTACCGGCAATACCATTGACACAGCAGATTTGACTCCGGAGGAGCGGCATGTCCTCCAGAAACTTTTTGCCTGGAACACCCTGGTGGAATCCCTGGACCAGTTCCGGGATAAAAAAAATCAGGCCCTGGCAGCCGGATGGAACCATTCCGGTCCCATCCGGGAAACAAGGGCCTTGTCACAGGTGATCCAGCACCTGGAAAAACAGGTGAAAGAACGGTTGAAAAACCAGCCATCCGGATAATTTTTTTTAATGCCCGGGCAGGGCCAGGGCTTAAATCATGGTGGCCAGGGTCAGCAGTTCCCTGTCCAGGCGTTTGGCAGATACCTTGACAGCGGTTTTTATTTCCGGGGCAAAAACAGAGATTTTGTATTCTTCCAAAAGCCAGAAAAAGTCCTCCACCTTTTGTGCTTTTTCAGAAGAGGATTTTTCAGACAGGGCTGCCAGCTGTGTGGAAAGATGGTGTTCAAACCGGGTCAGTTTTTCCGCCTTGGCAGTTTCTTTCACCGGATTGTCCGCCCCCCGCTGTGCCCGGATTCTGATGCAGGCCACATACCTGGGCAGGTGGCGGATTCTTTCCATGGTATACAGGGATAAAAAATGGGGGGGCACCAGGTTCTTGAGTTCATCAGACAGCCTGGTGAGAATCCGGCTGGCCTGGGGCCTGTTCTGGTATTTGAGAGACAATGACTGCAGCAGTGAATAACATTCCTCATATTCTTTTCCCGCTGCCATGATGTCTGCCAGCATGTCCTTTGTTTTCTGGTAGAGTGCTGGCCTGATTTTCTGGATATGGGCATCAAATGTGGCTTTTGTCCGGATGTTTTTTTCAAACAGCTCTCTTGTGATGCAGGTGTAGATTGCTTTCTGGAAAACAGCCTGGCCGTTGAAATAAGAAGCGATCTGTTTGACATTCGCTGTGGTGCGGATATCTTTTTTGATGGCTGCAAACTCTTTGGCAAATGTATGTTCATACAGAAACCGGACACCCTGTAAATGAGAGAGGTCTGCCGCCTGTTGATCAATGAACAAACGCAGGCTCAAGGTATTGTCTTCGATCTTCAGCCCGGGATACACCCTGCGCATGCATCCGTCAGGTTCGGTAAAAGGCACTTCTTCCGGAAGATCCGGAAAAGTCCGGTCTGTGATATGGGTGCGTTCAAATTTTTTGCAGGCCTGGTCAAATGCGGAGGTCGCCTTTTTGGGGGGGGTGGCTGGAAACTGCTGCAGGATGGAAGGGTCCCGAAGGGATGTGATCTCTTTGTCCCGGGGGTCCCGGATGGAGATCCGCATCTTTAAATGATCAGCCAGGTTTTCTTCCGACCAGGCCGTGGCAGGGATGGTGAAAGCATAGTGTTTCTGGATAAAGGCGGACAATTGGGAAAAAAGAGGTGTGTTGTCTTTGGGCAGATCCCGGGCGATGCGGGCGGCTGTTTTCTGGACCGGCATGAGCCGGACCCGGTATTGTTTGGGCAGTCCCTTGATAAGGCCTGCGATTTTTTCTTCAAACATTCCCGGCACCAGTTTTTCCAGGGTGGTTTGCTTAAGCCGGACAGCCGAGTCTGCCGGGACCTTCACCGTGACCCCGTCTGCCTCATCCCCGGGATTGAACTGGTATGACAGGGCAAAATTTCCCTGTTCCGTATCCAGGACATCCGGGTACAGGGCCAGCTGCGATGCATCCACCATGTTTTTTTCCAGATCCTGCCGTGTCATGCGCAGAAAATGGTCATTTTTCTGGTCCTTCAAAAATCTGGCAAAGGTTTTGATATTGTAAAAGGGTTCAGGAAGGCGGGTGTGATAGAACTGGAAAATGTCCTCCTCGCTCACCAGGATGTCCCGCTGTCGGGTTTTATGTTCCAAATCTTCCAGTTCCTGTATCAGTGCCCGGTTATGTTCCATAAACGAGAATTTCTGATGGATCTCTCCTTCCACCAGGGCTTTGCGGATAAAAATTTCTCCTGCCTCCTCCGGGTTGATTTTTCCATAGGCCACATGTCTGCCGGCAACGATGATCAGGCCGAACAAAGACACCTGTTCTGTGGCCATGACCTGTCCCTGGTTTTTTTCCCAGCGGGGCTCAGCATATGTGCGGGTGCACAGGTCCTTTCCGATCTCCTCCAGCCAGGCAGGGTCGATGTTTGCCACCCCCCTGGCAAATAGCTGGCTGGTTTTGACAAACTCTGCTGCCACAATCCAGGGCCCGGCCTTGTCAAACAATCCGGATCCCGGAAAAATCATGGCCTGCTGGCCTTTGGCAGCAGTGTAGATGTTTTTTTCCTTTTTGTGGGCGATGTGGGACAGATATCCGGCCAGCAAAGATTTGTGCAGGGAAATGTACAAGGGTCCGCCAATGTCATGGTCCCTGGATTTAAGCTGGTCAGTACCCGGAGGGGGGGTGAACAAGGAGAAATCAGAAAACCCGTGTTCTTCGAGATTGCGCCGGATCTGGCTATGGATGTCCTGCCATTCCCGGAGGCGTTTGAATGACAGAAAATGGTCTGTGCAGAACTTGCGCAGCCTGTTTCTGGACCTGGATTTTTTTTCTTCGCTCTTGTAGGCATTCCAGATATTGAGCAGGGTCACAAAATCCGAAGCAGGGTCTTTGAATTTTGCATGCTGCTGGTCTGCGGCAGCCGTTTTGTCCGCCGGTCGCTGGCGGACATCGGCAATGGACAGAGCGGTGGCAATCACAAGGGTTTCTGCCAGGCAGTTGTTGTTTTTTGCCGCAATGAGTATCCGGGACAGTTTGGGATCCACCGGAATTTTTGACATGATCTGCCCAATTCGGGTCAGGGCAAAGGAGGTCTTTTTATTCCTGGATTGTTTTTTTTTCCGGATGGCCCCCAGTTCCACAAGGGTGTCAAATCCGTCTTTGATGCTTTTGGCAGCAGGCGGATCAATAAATGGAAACCCCTGAACATCGCCCAGGTTCAGGGAGATCATGCGTAGAATCACTTCAGCCAGGTTGCTGCGCAGAATTTCCGGGGCCGTGAAAAACGGGCGCCCGTTAAAATCATCTTCATCATACAACCGGATGCATACCCCGTTTTCCACCCGTCCGCACCGGCCCAGGCGCTGGTTGGCAGAACTCTGGGAAATGTGCTGCACCGGTAAAGAGGTGGTACGGGTTCTGGGGGAATAGCTGGGAATGCGTGCCAGTCCTGTGTCGATGACATATTTGATGCCCGGAATGGTCAAAGAAGTTTCTGCCACGTTAGTGGAGACAATGATTTTTCTGCCCGGGGTCCGGGAAAATACTTTGGCCTGCTCTTTTGCCGACAGTCTGGCAAACAGGGGCAGGATGGTGACACCGGGGTGCTGTTTTCCTCTGATCAGTTCCATGGTCTCACCGATATCCTGTTCCGTGGGCATGAAGATGAGCATGTCCCCGGACCGGGTTGTGGACAGCAGAGAATGGGCGGCATCTGCGGCTGCCTCTACATACCCCTGGTCTTCCGGGTTCTGCTTGTCCCCGGTTTCCCCCAGGATGGGCTGATAAATGGTTTCCACCGGAAACATGCGGCCGGAAACCTCAATTATGGGGGCCTGGTCAAAGGCATCGGAAAATTTCTGGGTATCTATGGTGGCGGAGGTGATGATCAGTTTCAGATTTTTGCGTTTTTTCACCAGGCGGCGCAGGATCCCCAGGGTGAAATCGATGTTCAGGCTGCGCTCATGGGCCTCATCCACAATAATGGTGTCATAGCGCTTCAAAAAACGGTCCTGCTGGGTTTCCGCCAGCAGGATGCCGTCTGTCATCAGCTTGATGCAGGCCCCGCCCGGAGCCTTGTCATCGAACCGGATCTTGTATCCCACAGACTGTCCCAGGGGTTCTCCCAATTCAAAAGCAATACGTCTGGCCACATTAATGGCTGCAATGCGCCGGGGCTGGGTGCAGCCGATCATGCCCCGGGTGCCGCAACCGGCTGCCAGGCAGCATTTGGGGATCTGGGTGGTTTTGCCGGACCCGGTTTCCCCGGATATGATCACCACCTGGTTGTTTTTTACGGCATCAACAATTTCATCTTTTCTGGCAGTGACCGGCAGATCCGGCATAAAGTTCAGGTGTGCCGGCCGGTTGTACCGGTGCTGGAATCCTTTTTTTTTTGTTGGTCCCGGTTTTTTCCGGCGGGTGTCTGTTGTTTTTTGCATGGTTTATGGGAATACGATATTGTTTTGCAGTATCTTTGTAATAAATATTATTGGGCCGGGGTTACACTGCCATACTAGCACAGGGACACAAAATGTCAAATTCTTAAACCGGGTCGGCAATTTTTCTTGACATGGTTCCCGGAATAGGAGAAAAAAGAAACTGCTTTAAAATGAGGGTATTAAAAAAGGGTGTAAGAGAACAAACTCGCGTAAATGATAAATCCACAGACAGAGGGGGTAAGGAAAATAATATGACAGACACGCCAATAAAAATCGGTGGCGGCAGAAAAAGCGTCTTTAAAGACAAGGTAATGAAACTGCTGCCTGAGGGCGGCAATCTGAACGCCTGCCTGACATGCGGAGCATGTGCATCAGGATGCCCGGCCACAGGGCTTGAGGGAATGGACCCCAGAAAATTTCTGCGCATGGCTGCCCTTGGCATGGATGAAGAAATTCTGAGCACCAACTGGGTATGGATGTGCTCCATGTGTACACGGTGCATGTATGTCTGCCCCATGCAGATCAATATTCCCCAGCTGGTGTTCAATGCCAGGAGCACCTGGAATAAAGAAGACAAGCCCAAAGGCATCATCGGTTCCTGTGACATGGCCTTGAAGAATGACACCTGTTCCGCCATGGGGGCCAATGAGGAGGATTTCCAGTTTGTGGTGGAAGATGTGCTGGAGGAATACCAGGAGGCACAGCCGGAATTTGCAGACATGACAGCAGATGTCAATCGGGAAGGGGCCTATTATTTTCTGAACCAGAACTCCAGAGAACCGGTAACCGAGCCGGATGAAATGGTGCCTTTATGGAAAATCATGCACCTGGCAGGCGCTGACTGGACTTATGGAACCAAGGGCTGGGCTGCTGAAAACTACTGCCTGTTTGCCGCAGATGATGAGAACTGGGAAAAAATTGTCCGAACCAAGGTGAAAGCAGTGGAGGATCTGGGCTGTAAAGTCTGGCTCAACACCGAGTGAGGGCACGAACTCTTTGCAGTCCTGGCAGGACTGAAAAAATTCAACATCCCTTACAACTTTGAAATCAAATCCATTATTCAACTGTATGCCCAGTGGATCAAGGACGGCAAGCTCAAGCCCTCTTCGGACTGGAACAAGGAACGTAAGATAAAATTCACGGTCCAGGATCCCTGCCAGCTGGTGAGAAAGACCCTGGGCGATCCGGTAGCCGAAGACCTGCGGTATGTGGTCAGGGCGGTTGTGGGTGAAGAAAATTTTATTGACATGACCCCCAACCGGTCCAACAACTTCTGCTGCGGCGGCGGCGGCGGGTATCTCCAGTCTGGATTTCAGGAGCAGCGCCGGGCCTACGGCCAGACCAAGGCCAACCAGATCCTGGCCACCAAGGCAGGTTACTGCATCACCCCGTGCCACAACTGCCATGCCCAGGTCCATGACATGTCAGAGGTGAACGAGCATGCCTGGGAAACCGTGCATCTGTGGACCCTGCTGTGCCTGTCCCTGGATGTTCTGGGACCCAATGAACGCGAATACCTCGGGGATGACCTCAAAGAGGTGAACGTATTCCATCCGGAATCTGCCATGTAGAGAAAAAAAGTGGGGTCAGGCTTGGCTTATTGGCTTATTGGTTCTCCAATAAGCCAATAAGCCAAGCCTGACCCCAGGTCAATTAGAACCCGGCAGGACTGTAAAAATTCCTGCCGGGTTTTTTTGTACATCCTGGCGGCATATCTTTTCTTGCAACAAAAAACAAAACACAAAGACCTCTATGGCATCAGGCATCCTCTGGTGTTTTTGGCAAATATCCTGATCTGTTTTTATCTGTTTGCCTCAGGTCAGTAACTGTGATATGAAAACTTGATTATGATCCAGATTATCAGCATAGCAAACCAGAAGGGCGGTGTCGGCAAAACCACTACTGCCGTCAATCTGTCCGCGGCCCTGGCCATACTTGGGAAAAAAGTACTGCTTGTGGATTGTGATTCCCAGGCCAACGCCACCACCGGCCTGGGAATTGAGAAACCTGCTCTGGAAGCATCTCTCTACCATGGTCTCATCGGTGAAGCACACATTGCAGGGCTTATGGTTCCCACCATGCTTTCCAGGCTGACCATCGTCCCCTCCAGTGTGGATCTTATCGGGTTTGAAATCGAAATGGTGTCTGCGCCCCAACGGGAAGCCAGGCTGAAGCAGCTTCTGGCACCGGTAATGGACCGGTTTGATTATATTTTCATTGACTGTCCCCCGGCATTGAGCCTGTTGACCCTGAATGCATTTGTTGCATCCCATTCTGTTCTGATACCTCTGCAGAGCGAATTTTTTGCTTTAGAAGGACTGGGTCAGCTGCTGGATACCATCAAGCGGGTCAAGTCATCATTCAATGCAACATTGAAAATCAACGGTATTCTTTTGACCATGTTTGACCGGCGCACCAACCTGGCCCAGAACGTGGTGGAAGATGCCAGGCAATATTTCAAGGACCTGGTGTTCAAAACCAAAATACCGCGCAATGTGAAACTGGGGGAATCCCCCAGTTATGGTCTGCCGGTTGTGTTATATGATAAGCAGTCACAGGGAGCTAAAAGTTATATGGCATTTGCCAGGGAGCTGCTGAAACGATGATGAATAAAAAAAAGAAAAATACCGGTCTGGGCAGGGGAATTTCCGCACTTATTCCTGATCTGGATATGGAGACTCCGGAATCCAGAACTGATTTTTTCATGTGTCCGGTGGGAAAGATCGCCCCTAACCGGTATCAGCCCCGAACGGTTTTTAAAGAAGAAGAACTGGTCCGCCTGCGGGATTCCATTGCCCAGCAGGGGGTGCTGCAGCCTTTGCTGGTGCGGAATGTGGATGGCGGTTTTGAACTGGTTGCCGGGGAAAGACGGCTGCGGGCGGCCAGGGAAGCCAACCAGACTCATGTGCCGGTGGTGCTAAAGGATCTGACCGATGAACAGGTTCTGGAAGTCTCCATTATTGAAAATATTCAGCGGGCCAATCTGAATGTACTGGAAGAAGCGGATGCTTATTTCCGGCTCATTGATGAATTTGGATATACCCAGGAAAAAGTGGCCCGGAAGATTGGTAAAAACCGGTCCACCATTGCCAATCTGCTTCGTTTGCGGGGCCTGCCCGACAGGATAAAACACAGCCTGCTGGCTGATGAGATTTCCATGGGTCATGCCCGGGCCCTTCTGGGGGGAGGATCTGAAGAAAATCAGCTGGCGTTGTTCGATCAGGTAATCAGCCGTAAACTGTCTGTCAGAAAAACCGAACAGCTGGTGAACCAGGCCAGGCAGACTGGTGTAAAACCGGCCCGCAAACTGCCGGACCATGAGCTGGCATTTTTGGAAAACACCTCCAGTCGGATTTCCCATCACATCCAGTCACCGGTGAAGATACGCAAAAACGGAGAAAAGGGACGTATTGAGATCAATTTTACATCCCAGACCGAATTTACACGCCTTGTGGACCTGTTGAGCAATCTTTCATGAGAATTGCCGGTTTATGAGAATCACCATAGCAAAAACCGCGGGCTTTTGCATGGGGGTCAGGCGGGCCGTGGACATGGTGCTGGATGCTGCCAACCGGTCCGGAGCACCGATTTTCACTTATGGTCCTTTGATCCACAATCCCCAGGTATTGGAAATGCTGGAAACCAAAGGGATTTTCCGCATGGACATTATCCCTGAAAAAGGGGAGGGTATTGTGCTGATACGGGCCCACGGGGTCCCGCCGGAAGATAAAAAACTTCTGAAACAGGCCGGTTTCACGGTTATCAATGCCACCTGCCCCCGGGTGGTAAAGGTCCAGGTGATTATCAACAGGTATGCAAAGAACGGATATGCCACCATTATCATCGGGGATAAAAATCATCCCGAGGTGGTCGGACTTCTGGGATATGCCGGGGGCAACGGCCATACAGTGACCACCATGGCACAGCTGCAGGCCCTGCCGGAGTTTGAGAAAGCAGTGGTGGTGGCCCAGACTACCCAGAACACTGCATTTTATGATGAAATAAAAACCTGGTGTGCAGAAAACCGGCCCCATTACAAGTTGTTTGATACCATCTGCGGGTCAACGGAAAGACGGCAGCACGAGGTCAGGCAGCTGGCGGCAACCCATGATGCCGTGATAGTGGTGGGGGGCAGGCAGAGCGGCAATACAAAACGCCTGGCCCAGGTGGCAGCGCAGTCCCGTGCACGGGCCACCCATATTGAAGATGTTTCTGAGATCGATTTTCATGCCCTGGCAGACACCAGTTCCATTGCCATTACTGCCGGGGCATCCACTCCCAACTGGATCATCACAGACACCTGCGCCCGGGTTGCCCGGCATCTCCGGCATCAGCGTCCCCTGACAGGCGGTCTGGCCAGGGCCCAGGATTTTTTATTGAAAACCAACCTGCTGCTGGCACTGGGAGCCGGAAGCCTCACCTATGCCTGTTCCGTGCTGCAAAAACTGTCCCATACCCTGGTTCATGCAGCCATTGCCATGCTCTATGTATTGTCCATGCAGATCCTCAATAATATTTTTGCCATCAAGTCAGATACCTACAACCGGCCGGACCGGGCCGCATTCTACAAAAAACATCGCATATCCATGGCAGCACTGGCCCTGGGTTCCGGCACAGCCGGGCTGTTTCTTGCCTTTACCACCGGGGTGACATCGTTTTTCATCCTTCTGGTCATGAGTCTGCTGGGGCTGGCCTATAACCTGAAGATTATTCCCGGGGGCCTTTTTAAAAAACACATCAGGCGCATCAAGGATATTCCAGGCTCCAAAACCATCCTTATTACCCTGGCCTGGGGAATAGTTACTTCTATTCTGCCCTCAGTGGACAACCACAGCCCCATGGTATGGGTGGCGGCAGCATTTTTATTTGCCACAGGACTGGTGTTTGCCCGCACAGCCTTTTTTGATATACTTGCCATCCAGGGAGACCGCATAGCCGGCAGAGAAACCCTTCCCATTCTGCTGGGAGAGAAAAAAAGTTTTGTTTTGATCCGGTATATCCTGACAGGCATTATTGTTTTACTTGCTGGCGCGGGTTTGGCAGGCCTGTCCTATGCCAGTACAATCCTGCTTGCACTGGTACCCTTTTTTATGCTTTTATTGATCAGTTCCTTTGAAAAAAACAAGCAGATGTCCGGGCCCCATGTTGAATTTTTGATTGAATCTTCTTTCCTTCTCACCGGGGTACTGGCCGCAATGACCTGAAACAAAGGAGAACAGCATGGCCAAACAATCTGATCAAAATCTGAATATCCCGATGATCGGGCTGCTGGCAGTAAAAAACCAATTGATTACCCAGGCCGAACTTGAAGCGGGACTGGCTGCATGTAAAGAATCCGAAGATGCTGCTGCCTGTCTCAAGGAGTACCTGCTTTCCAGGGAAATGGTTTCAGCCCAAAATATCCAGCGCCTGTCCATGGCTGCCAGAGCCCTTGATATACGGAAAAAAGAATTTCGTTTCGGGGTTATTGCTGTACAAAAAGGCATTATCAATCAAAGTGTTTTGCAATTGGTCCTGGAAGAGCAGCAGGCAGATATGAAAAATGGCATCAAGCCCCGCCTTATTGGTGACATGCTGGTGGAGTCCTGTATGATGACCGAACGGCAGCGAGACTATATTTTAAAGATGCAAAAACGCAGACTTCGCCCGGAAAAACCGGAAGAATCCGAACCAGGCACAGCTGCAGAAGCCATTTCATCAGACCAGGCCGCGCCAGAAAAAGCCCCTCCGGATAAGGCCGGAGCTGAAACACCTTCTGAAAATCAGATGAAAGACAAACTCGCTCCTTCTGATATGCTGGAGCCTGAGATTATGCCCTATGGCATCCAGCTGCAGCTGGCAGAGGATGCCATGGGGGCATTTTTGACAAAAACCGATGCATTTGATTCAGATGTCACAGCTTCGGATATCAGAGAGGCTCTGGCTGAAAAAGGCATTGTATCAGGCATTGTGTCTGATGAAATGATGAATGGATTTATCCAGTCCAGCGGGTTTAAAACCAAGGCTTTCCGGGTAGCCAGGGGAATTCGCCCCATACAGGGGAAAGATGCCAGGGTCGAATTTTTCTTTAATATCGATTATCTCGGGGCCGGCGGACTCGATGCTGATGGTAATATAGATTTCAAACAGCGGGGCACTGTCCCGCATGTCCAGGCCGGAACCGTTCTGGCGGAAAAAACGCCCATGGTGGCATCCAGACAGGGACACAATATTTTTGGCGAGGAGATAGAAGCGACACCTGGTAACGATATTGTTTTGCGTTTCGGCAAAGGGGCAAAGTTATCTGAAGACGGACTCAAGATCCTGGCTGACGTCACCGGATTTCCCAAGTTTGCATTGTCCGGGATAATTTTTGTCCATGAAGAATATGCCACAGAAGGTGATGTGGATTATGAAACCGGTCATATTGAATACAGTGGTAATGTCACTGTGAACGGATGTATCAAAGCCGGTTTCCAGGTAAAAGGCAATGATATCACCAGTGTGGAAATTGATGGGGGTATTGTAACGGCTGAGGGAAATGTACATGTCAAGGGTGGAATCAACGAAGCCAGAATTTATGCCAAAGGCGATGTCACGGCAAAATTTATCCATAAATCTGAGATCATCTGCATGGGAAATGTCCATGTCCCCAAAGAGGTTGTGGATTCCACTATAGAATGTTCAGGCTCCTGTATTATTGAAAGCGGTAAGCTCATTTCTTCCAAAATAACCGCCAAGATGGGAATGGTGGCACGGAATATCGGCACCCAGACTGCTGCTGCCTGCATGGTACAGGTAGGGTATGATGCCTTTTTTGAAAAAGAAATCGCACTTATTCAGGACAGCGTCAAGCAGCTGAAAGATAAAATTGCGGCGGGGGAAGAAAAGCAGGCCCGATTGAATGAGCAGAATACGGAACTTCAAAAACATATCACAAAATTGGCCCATATTCAGGACCGCTCCCAGCTTGACAAGGAAAAGCTTAATAAGGAAATTAAAGATCTGCAATCCCAGCCGGACAAAACAGATGCCATTGCTGAGCTTGGGCAGCAGATTGTTCAGCTGGAGGCCAAGGCAAAAAATGCAGAAAAACAGCTGGACCAGAGCTTTGAAAAATCTGAGTCCATTGAATCTTCCATGGAGGGCATTGAAAACCAGATGAAAGTTCTTAATACCCGGTTGGTGGATCTGTTTGAAGAAAAAAAGAACCTGACCAGCTGGTCCATGGAAAATCCGGGAAATCCTGTTGTCAAGGTAGAGGGCAGCATCCAGCCGGGAACCATCATCAAGGGAAAGCAAAGTGAAATGGTGGTCAAAGACCTGGTCCGTCGTGCAAAGATCATGGAAGTTCTTAAAGCCGGCAGTGATGAAGCCCATCAGATCTATGAACTGCAGGTGACAAATATCTAAAATATATCCCGGTCAGGACAGCAGCCGGTCAATTTTCCGGTCTTTTTCCTGCCAGAGCTGGTTGAGCCACTGGCAGAACCTGTCCCTGAAATCCGGATCAGTAAAATAATCCCCTTTCAGCTGCTCTCCCACCTCAAATACATGCAGATCCACGATAATTTTGTGGGTCCTGCCGGAAATGAATGTCCAGAAGCTGGGTGTTCTGCCGGGATACACAATGGTGACATCAATAATTTTGTTCAGGTATTCGCCCATGGAACCCAGAACAAAGGCAATGCCTCCGGCTTTAGGGGTAAGCAGATGGGAAAATGCGGAATTTTCGGCTTTTTTCGGGGTGTATCTCGTACCTTCCACAAAATTCATGATGGATACCGGAATATATTTGAATTTTTTACAGGCCTTTCTGGTATTTTCCAGGTCTTTTCCCTTCAGATGGGGATTTCGGACCAGAAAGTCTTTGGAATACCGTTTCATAAAGGGAAAATCCAGTGCCCACCATGCAAGCCCCAAAAACGGTACCCAGATCAGTTCTTTTTTTAAAAAAAATTTGAGCATGGGAATTTTTTTGTTCAATGTTTTCTGGAGCACCAGGATATCCACCCAGGACTGGTGGTTGGACAAAACCAGATACCATTCTTCGGGGTTGAGCTGCTCAAGCCCGCGGATGTCCCAGTCAATACGGCAGAACAGATCTGTGTTCCAGGAATTGATGTGAATCCACAGGCCGGCAATGGCCACAAGTATCCTGTCCAGTACCACGACCACGGGTTGAAAGGGAAGGACAAATTTAAACAAAGATACCAGGATCAAGGGCACAGTGAGAACAATAGTGTTTATGAGATACATCATAAATGACAATACCCCTTTGAGGGGAGGGGGCAGAAAAGAAAGCATGGGCCTCCTTAGGTATTTTTTTGGTTCATGATATGCTTTTTAACCGTTCGTCTGTCCAGGCCTGTTTTCCGGGCCACTTTTTCATAGGTGCCAAGGCTGTTATACAAAATGGTACAATAGGCGGACAAAAGATCTGCAGCCGACAGTTCCTGTGCCTGGATGCCCTGGTAGAGAAAATGTGCAAGGGACGGGTCATCAATCTGTTGTTTGCCCAGGTAGTCCCGCCTGAGCAGCACACTTCTGACGCATTGTTCCAGTTCCCTGACATTTCCCGGCCAGCTATAATGGTTTCCCAGGCGGCGGTCAATAATTCTTTTGACTTTGGAAATAATTTTTGAAGATTGGATACCGGTCATGCGCAGAATGGTAAAATCCAGCAGATCGTCCAGTTCCAGAGGGTGCTGCTGAATCCTGGTCCGCAGCGGCGGCACTTCGATAATATCCGAGCAAAGGCGGTAGTAAAAATCTTCTCTGAAGATGTTGCCCGTTATAATTTCCTGCCTGGGACGGTTGGTGGCGGCAATGACACGCCCGTTGAACCGGGATGGGGCATGGGCACCCACGGGGGTGAAGGTTCTTTCCTGAAGAACCCGCAGCAGTTTGACCTGGATGTGGTCGGGAATTTCCCCGATTTCATCCAGCAGGATGGCACCATGAGGGCTGCATCGGTCCAGCACCCCCCGGTAATCTTCCACCGCGCCGGTGAACGCCCCTTTGGTATGGCCGAACAATTCTGATTCCAGCAGGGTTTCCGGATACTGGGACAGGTTTAAAGAAGAAAAGGTTTTGGTGAAACTTTCAGAAAAACAGCCGCGTTTTTCGTCAAAGGGAATAAAGCCGCTCATGCCGATGGCCTTGGCAGCAGTGCCTTTTCCAGTGCCGGTTTCCCCCAGTAAAAGGGTGGAAAAATCTTCCATTTTATTCCAAAGATGCTGGTCATACAGTTCAATATTATAGGTAAAGACATTGTACCAGAGATGCTTTTTGAACTTTTTCATACACAAACTGCTGCCCACCAGGGTTTTGGAAATAAAATAAAAGGCCCGCCGCAGCTGAAAAGACAGGGCGAAATAATGGTAGAATGCATCCAGGGAAAAGCCTTTCTCCACCATCATTTTTCTGGCTTCATCCACAAAGTTTACCGGTACAGGGTCATGCTGGGCAGCTATCTGGTCTTGTATCAAAAGGTCGAAATGGTCCCGGAATTTATGAAAAATATCAAACAGATATACCACCCGTAATACTTCTTTGTCTTCTCCGGCATACTGGTTGATATTTTCCCTGTTCTGACGTTCCAGCTTCTGCAGCTGCCGGTCTACCTCCAGAACGCACATGTCTTTGCTTTCCCTGCGGGCAGCGGATGGGAACAATCCGGCAATTTTCTGGTCCAGACGTTCTCTTAAATCACTGAAAGGGTTGGCAAAGGCAGCATTATAAACGGTTTTAAAAAAATGGCGCTCTTTTTGTGTCAGTGCAGCTTTTTTCATAACTATCTCTCCGGGTAACAATGTGGATTTTTGTACAGGCAATGTTCATAAAATGCAATAACAAAACATGCAGGCAATAAGAATTTATCAGGGACAGAAGCAGAAAATCATTTTAATTCAGGCTGTTAAATACTTGCTGTTTCAATGGCATGGTTTTTGATAGTATATTTTTTTGAAATCACTTTACAAACAGGATCCCGCGAAAAATCAGGATACCAATAAGGAAGATATACCATGATAACAAGAGTATTGCACGCAAGACTGCCTTTGATGATTTATACCCCGGTCAAGGTATTTGACATACAGTATTTTACTGCTATTCATGCCGCCGGTGCCCTGCCTGTGTTTGACACCGAATTTTTGACCAGAGAGGATATTTTACAAAAGACGGCCCTGCTGGCCAGAGAAAACATCAGTTTCGGTCTGCGCCTGGCAGCATCTGATCCCCTGCTGCTGAAAGATCTGGAAAAAAATCCGGTTTCCAACCTGGATCTGGTGGTTGTGCCGGTATCCAGAGCAGATGCCGCGCCCCCGAAAATTACCTTGGGGGAGACAAAGCTGGTTCTGGAAATCAGAGACATAGGTCTTGTGGACACCATTGCAGCAGCCGACCCCCATGCCCTGGTGCTCAAAGGCAATGAAGCTGCCGGACAGGTATCCAAATACTCCTCTTTTATTCTCATGCAATGGTATCTGAAAAACCAGGACCGGCCGGTGTTCATCCATGGCGGGGTGGGCCGGTACACTGCTGCCGGCATGCTGGCGGCAGGTGCAGCTGGTTTTGTCATGGATACCCAGGTGCTGCTGGCAGATGAAGCACCGGTATCTCCGGCGTTCAAGAATCTGCTGGCCATGGTGGAAGAAGGAGATTCCACGGAAATAAGCATCCAGGACAAACAGGTGTTCCGGGTCTTTGCCAAGCTGGGCACCAAAATTGTCAAAGAGTTGAAACAGCAGGCCGTGCTTTTTGGTGCGCACAAAGACGGCGAAAAAAAATTGTATGCGCGTATAGCCAAAGAAATCACTGCCATCAACAGCCCGGATGCGCCGTTTGTGCAATCG
The DNA here is from genome assembly GCA_011389575.1 of Desulfotignum sp. Lineage (GTDB taxonomy): Bacteria > Desulfobacterota > Desulfobacteria > Desulfobacterales > Desulfobacteraceae > Desulfotignum. The sequence continues at coordinate 40,282 of JAABUB010000017.1, forward strand.
CTTTTCTACATGGGCCAGGATGGGTTGTTTGCCAGAAATTTTGTAAAAGAATCCAATAAATTATCTGATATGATCCAGCATTTTTTCACCGCTATCGGTAAAAATCTGGATTATGTGGACCAATTTGATCCGGTGACGGAAAATTCGGCCTTTGCCCGAAGCCACAACACCCGCCTGCCCCTGATCCAGGGACCCATGGCCAATATATCAGACAACCCGGATTTTGCCGCAAAGGTTCTGGAAGCAGGGGCATTGCCATTTTTTGCAGTGGGATCTCTGCCGGCTTCTCTGGCTGATGACATGCTGTCACGGGGAAAAGAAAAAGTTGCCAACTGCGGGGCCGGTCTTGTGGGCATAGAAGCCTTCAATCCCATGGTGCACAAGCATTTGGACATGGTCAAGAAATACAAAATTCCCTATGCGCTGTTTGCCGGCGGTATTCCCTCCCAGGTGCGGGAGCTTGAGGCGGCCGGCACCAAAACCTATCTGCACACCCCGTCTGTTTCCATGATGGAAAATGCCATAAAAAGCGGGTGTGTCCGGTTTATTTTTGAAGGGGGAGAAGCAGGGGGCCATGTGGGATTTTTGTCCTCTCTGGTGCTCTGGGAGGCAGCCATTGAAAAACTGGTGGCAAAAAACCAGGATGTGTCCAGACTGTCTCTGGTGTTTGCCGGTGGAATCTCCACCTGTTTTGCTTCTTTTTTCATTTCCGGCATGACGTCATTTCTGGCGGCAAAAGGGGCCTGCATCGGGCTTCAGGTGGGAACAGCCTATCTGTTTTCCAAAGAGATTGTGGACACAAAAAGTGTTACAAAGCAATACCAGGATATCATCGTTGAAAAAAATGAAACCGTGGTCATCGGCAAGAGCCTGGGACTGGCTTCCCGCACCGCCCCCACACGGTTTGCCAAAATGATGAAGGAACTCGAAGACTCCATGATCCGGGAAAATATCAGCCTGGATCAGCGCAAGCGGTCCTTTGAAAAGAAAAATATCGGGTCCCTGCTCATCGGTGCCAAGGGATTTCTGCCGGATTTCAAACGGCCGGGAAAAGAACATTATACCTGGTTCAAAGATGAAGACCACCGGGAAAAAGGCAATTTTCTGGTGGGAGACAGCCTGGCGTTTTTTACAGACAGCATCTCCATAAAAGAGATCCATGACACCTATTTTACAGCCAAATCCCGGTTGTTTCACCATGTAAACCAGCTGGAGATATTTTCAGGCAGAAAAAATAAGATCAACGATGAAATTGCCGTGGTGGGTATCGGCTGCACCCTGCCGGATGCTGATACACCCGATCAGTTGTGGGAAAACATTCTGGACAAGCGCTATTCCATAAAAAAGATGCCGGAGGACCGGTTTGACCACAAATTGTATTACAGCCCGGACCGGGGTGCTGAAGACAAAACCTATACCACCCTGGCAGGATTTGTGGACCATTTTTCATTTGATTATGAGCGGTTCGGGTATGCCCCGGACAAGGCCAAACGGTTGTCCCGCAGCCAGCAGATGGTGCTTGAAACCGCGTACAAGGCGGTGGAAAGTGCCGGATTGCTGGATGAAAATGAAAAATTTATCTGTGAAGACCCGCAGAAAACCGCTGTGGTGATCGCTACCTGCCTGTCCAATGAACTGGGCAACACCCTCCAGCTCAAATACTGGTTTCCCCAGCTGGTGTCCTTGATGGAGAAGACCTCCGCCTATGCCGGCCTGTCTGAAGCGGACAAACAAGCCGTCAAACAGAGCCTGCAGCAGGGCCTGGAAGGTGAACACACAGGATATGACCCGGTCCACGGGATTTTGCTCAACATTGAAGCCTCCCGCATTGCCAGGCACCTGGGGGTCAGGGGGGCCAATTATATTGTGGATGCGGCCTGTGCATCCTCTGTGACCGCTGTGGAAGCAGCTGTAGGAGAACTTTTGTCCGGAGAGCATGACCAGGTGATCGTCGGCGGGGTGAACACCCACCTGGCACCGGAATCCTTTATAGGGTTCGCCAAAATGGGCACCCTGTCGGCAAAAGGCTCCTATCCGTTTGACCAGCGGGCCGACGGGTTTATCCTGGGAGAAGGGTCGGTTATATTCGTGCTCAAGCGCATGAAAGATGCCATCAGGGACAAGAACAGGATATTCGGTGTTATCAACGGTATCGGGGCATCTTCCGACGGCCGGGGCAAGGCCATTGCCGCCCCTAATCCCAAAGGCCAGATCCTCAGTGTCCAGCGTTGTTACGAACACGCCCGGCCGGAGATCACTCCCGAAGATATCGGGTTCATCGAGGCCCACGGTACCTCCACCACCATCGGGGATGCAGCGGAACTGGAAACCCTGAACACCTGGTACAAAGACAGCCATGCAGGCATCTCCTCCATCAAGTCCCAGATCGGCCATCTGCTGGGGGCAGCCGGGGCAGCCGGTCTTTTAAAGGCCCTTCTGGCAGTGAACAACGGAATACTCCCCCCCAACGGCCGGTTTGAAACCCTGTCCAAAAACCATGACCTGACAGACTCTTCTTTGTTTATTGTCAAGGATCAGGTTGAATGGAAAGGCCCGGAAAACGCCCCCCGCCGGGCTGCGGTGTCCTCCTACGGGTTCGGCGGCATCAACTACCATATGGTGGTGGCGCAAATGACCCCTGAATACCAGCCCCTTACCAGGGATATCTTTTCCGATACCGCCTATGACTTCAATGATGACCGTATCGTGGTGGCAGGCCTTGGCGTGTTTCTGCCCGGGGCAAAGAACACGCAACAGTTCTGGGAAAAACTGCAATCCGGTGAAAAACAGCTGTCCCATCTGGGGGAAGACCATTTTGACAATGATGCCTATGCTTCTTTTCCCAAAAATTCCATTTTTCATCTGCCAAAGGTCAAGGCTGGGATGGTCACAGATTTTCAGTTCAACAACCTCAAATACCGGATGCCCCCCACCATGGTCAAATCCATTGAACAGGCCCAGATTTTCGGGCTGGAGGCGGCTGATGAGGCCCTGTCGTCTTCCGGGCTTTTGTCAGTGGACGGTGGTCCGGCCCGTACCGGGGTGATCCTGGGCACCATTGCCGGCGAGCGCCAGAGCAAAAATATTATCCGGGTGAGAAAGCAGTTCATTGCCAATGCCGTCACTACCTGTGAAGGGGTGGACAAGGCTGCTACCCGGGCCGTGGCAGATGACCTTGTGGCCGCCATCCGAAAAACCATTCCGGAAAACAATGAAGACACCACCCCGGGGCTCTTGTCCAACATCATTTCCGGCCGCATTGCCAACCACTTCGGGCTCAATGGTGCCAATTACGTGATCGACGCATCTTGTGCATCCGCCACCATTGCCCTCAGAAACGCGGCAAGATCCCTGAAGCACAAAGACCTGGATTTTGTTCTGGCCGGAGGTGTGGACTGCAACCTGTATCCTGCCGTGCTCATGGCTTTCAAGCGTTTGGGGCTTTTGTCAAGTACAGACGGCTATTTCTTTGACAACCGGGCGGAAGGATATGTGATGGGAGAAGGGGCTGCCATCCATGTGCTCACCACCTTGAAAAAAGCCAGGGAAGCTGGTATGGAAATTTTGGGGGAAATCCATGACTGCACAGTGCGCTCGTCTGTGCCCGACCACCTGCTGGCCCCCTCGGAACATACCTTTACATCGGTGATCAATGAGGCATACCAAAGATCGGGTATCCTGAAATCCGAGATTCGGCATCTGGATCTGTTTGCCTTTTCCAATGTGTTCGGGGACATGATCGAGCAGCAGGTAACCCAGGCCAGTTTTTGCCATACCATGCACTGCGGTAACATCAAGCCCCAGTTCGGATATTTCAAGGCAGCCAACCCGGCCGTGGCTCTGGCCAAGATGATGCTCATGAATGCAAAAGGAAAGATCCTGCCGGATTTCAACTATGATCCAAACCATTCCACCCTCACGGACAGCACGGTGCTGCAGCCAACCCGAAAACCCGTTGACAGAAAACCCGGCCAACCCCTGCGGTTTGCCGCCAATGTCAACGGTATCGGCGGCAACCACGCCCATTTGATCATGGGTACCCTGCCCCGTGTTCTGGAGCGCGGTGTGCCGACAGAGCAGGAACCGGTGATCGAGGCCCAATACAAACAGGTGTCCGGCGATGACCTGGTGGTGACCGATACTGCCTATTCCGCAGATCCGGGCGGGAAAAAACTGCGCATGGTGGCCCTGCTTTCCGGCCAGGGTGCCCAGCGGCCGGGCATGATGAAGGCGCTGTATGATACTGATTCCCATATCCGGAAGGTGCTGGACAAGGGAGATGAGGTTTTTTTCAAGATCCGGGGATATTCGCTTCTGGATCTCATGTTCGGGGATGACGATGCCCTGAACTCCACCCAGAATACCCAGCCGGCCGTATTTCTCTCATCTGCCGCCGTCTGTTCCCGTCTGGGGCTGGAAGGGTTTTCACCCGATTATTTCATCGGCCATTCCGTGGGGGAATACACCGCATTGTTCTGTTCAGGTATGCTGGGGTTTGAAGATGCCATGCGCCTGATCATCAAGCGGTCGGATCTCATGTATGAAAGCACGGTCAAACAGCCGGGAAAAATCATGGTGGTGTTTAAAAATGAGAAAGCAACCGAAGCTTTGCTGCGTAAATCCTTTATTTCCAACATTTACATCACCAATAAAAACAGTGAAAAACAGACCGCAGTATCCGGCAAGGCAGAGGATATCGACAAATTCTGCACCTATTTGTCCCAGCAGGAGGTGTCCTTTAAAAAGCTCAACCTTACCGGTGCGTTTCACACACCACTGCTCCAGGAAGCTGCAGATGAGCTGCGCACCTTTCTGGATAACATAAGTTTCAACACCACCCGGTTCGGCAGGATCATTTCCAACACCCTGGCCCGGCCCTATCCGGAAAAAGAAAATGAGGTCAAGGACCTTCTGGCCAGGCAGATCGTATCCCCGGTGGAATTTATCCGGTCTGTGGAGCATGTGTATGTGTCCGGCAGGACCCATTTCATCGAAATCGGGCCGTCCAGGCTCCTGGTGAACCTGCTCAAACATATCAATATCGGTGAATACGGCACAGCTGTGACCGTGGATTCCAGGGAGGGGGAAACCGAATCATTTGCCGCCTGCCGCCAGTACCTGATTGCCTGCAACAGCCTGTTTGAACACCCGCCGGAAAGGGTGCCCGGGGTGATCGCCGAACTGGATGAACAGCTTCGGACAGATCAACAGAACCAGACAGAACAACAAAACCGGACACCGGTTGTGGAGGCGTTACCGCAGTTAAATATGACCCATGATTTTGAAGCATTCAAAGAAGAAAACAAGGAACTGCTGGACCGGATACTCTACAAGGAGTTTGAACGCAGAAAGCGTGAGGCTGCCGTTGATGCCATTGACCGCTTTGATTTCAACACAGGGCAGATTCTGATTTCCGGCGTATCAGTGGGGTTGCCCGGAAGAGGCCGCCGGGTATTTGCCAAAGATAATTTTGAAGCCATCCTCAACGGGGAAAATTTCATTGAACCTTTGACCCGGGAAGACCAGGAGCTGATCACCGACAAGAACATCACCAAGCTGTACAAGCAGCCGGACGGCAATGCCCGGTTTGTTCAGATCACCCGTACTGAAGATGTGATCCATCTGGCAGGCCAGCTGGGATATTTTGACCTCACTGATGAGTACGGTATCAAAGAAGAATATGATGTGGCCATGTCCCTGGGGATTGCGGCAGGCATCGAGGCACTCAAGGATGCCAACATTCCGCTCGTCATGCAGTATAAAAAGATGAAAGGGGGCAGAAGCATGGTGCCGGACGGGTTTGCCCTGCCAGCAGAGATGCAGGAAGACACCGGTGTCATCATCACCTCTCTGTGGCCCAACAGCGAAACCCTGATGGCGGAGCTGGAAAAATACTATTATGAAAAATTCTTTTTACGGCCCCATGAGGAGGTTGAAAAAATCTACTATTTTCTTATGGAGCGCATCAAGGACATGGAGATCAAAGAGGAACTCACTGACTGGTTTTTCAAGTCCAAAGCAAGGAAAAGAAAGGATTTTTCCACCTACACCTTTGACAGAAACTTTCTGGCCAATGCCTGTCCTCTGGGATCGGCCCACCTGGCCATGATCATCAAGGCCAAAGGCCCCAATACCCTGGTGTCCTCGGCCTGTGCCTCCACCACCCTGGCCATCGGCATTGCCGAGGACTGGATCCGCACCGGCCGGTGCAAACGGGTCCTGGTGGTGGGCGGGGAAAACGCCACATCCACCCAACAGAACCAGTGGGTGGGTTCCGGGTTCCTGGCCCTGGGGGCCGCCACCATTAAAAAACGGGTGTCAGAGGCAGCCAAGCCTTTTGATGAGGACCGCAACGGCACCATTTTGGGATCCGGTGCCGTGGGCCTGGTCATCGAGGCGGAATCAGAGGTGAGCCGGCGGGGCATGAACGGCCAGTGCGAGATTCTGGGTACCCACATCGCCAATTCCGCCTACCACACCTACAATATCGATGTTCCCCATATGGCAAAAGAGATGACAAAATTCATCAACAAGGTGGAAAAGCGCACGGGTCTGAAAAAACAAGACTATGCAGACAAGCTTTTGTTCATGTCCCATGAAACCTATACCCCGGCCCGGGGGGGAAGTGCCGATGCCGAGGTGACGGCCCTGGAAACCACCTTTGCCGATCATTTGAACAGCATCTGCATCTCCAATACCAAAGGGTTCACCGGCCATACCCTGGGGGCGGCCATAGAAGATGTGGTCCTGGTCAAGGCCCTGCAGCAGCGCAAGGCTCCCCCCATTGCCAATCTGAGCAAAATACCCGACCATTTCAAAAAACTGAATTTTTCCGGCCAGGAAAATATCGACAGTGAATACGGCCTGCATCTGTCTGCCGGATTCGGTTCCCACTTTGCCTTTATGTTTGTGAAACGGATCCAGGAAAATGCTGCCCAGGGCAACCTGGCATACCACAGATGGCTGCGCCATATCACCGGTGCACAAAAGCCGGAGTTGAAAATTATTGACAACACCTTGTGCGTGGTGGGAGGAGACCCGGCAGCCGCCGCCCTGGAAACACAACCCCAAACCACCCGGCAGCCGGCCATGCCTGCCCCTGCCGCAGCAATACCTTCAGCCGCAGGGTCCATGCCCCGTGCAGCAGAGGTTGCCCAAGCGGTACCGGCCGCTGCTTCAGCTGCTGCCGGTCGGCAGGAACCAGCCACAGCCAGGGACCGGTCAGGTACGGCAGCATCCGGTGCCGGGCAGGACAGCCCCCTTGCAGCAGAAAAAATCAAACAGGTGATTGCTGCCCAGACCGGGTATACCCCGGACATGCTGGAAAACGACCTGGACCTGGAAGCAGATCTGGGCATCGACACGGTGAAGCAGGTGGAGATCTTCGGCAAGATCGCCACCCAGTTCGGATTTCCCGTGCCTGATGACCTTAAGCTGCGGGATCTGAACACCATTGACAAGCTGGCCGGATATGTGGCGGCCCGGTCCGCATCTGCATCCAGTGCTGCCATCCCCGGAGTAGGCACTGCCTCAGTCCCCGCATCTGGTGCTGACCATATACTGGAAGCATTAGACCAGGCATCTGCCCGGCCGGTTGCAGCCCATACCATGGATTCCGGTGAACGCGTTGTTACCCGGGAAGTGCCAGCTGATCAGGTATCAGCTGCGGTCAAAGATGTCATAGCCGCCCAGACCGGGTATACCCCGGACATGCTGGATGATGACCTGGACCTGGAGGCAGACCTGGGCATTGACACGGTGAAGCAGGTGGAAATCTTCGGCAAGGTGGCCACCCAGTTCGGTTTTGCCGTGCCTGATGATCTGCGGCTGCGGGATTTGAACACCATTGACAAACTGGCTGCCTATGTGGCCGCCCACACAGCCGAAACTGAGGGAGTATCCGCTGCTGCCGGCACAGATACCCGAACCGTCATTGATCCCCAAACTGTCACCGATACCGTAACCAAAGCCGGTATGGGCGGATCTGCTGCCGCCGCCGATGCCAACGATGTACCAATACCTGCTGCGGCCCATACCATGGATTCCGGGGAGCGGGTGGTAACGCAATCTTTGACCGGGGGGGGAGACACCGCTGCCGTGGTCAAGGATGTGATCGCCCGCCAGACCGGCTATACACCGGACATGCTGGCAGATGACCTGGACCTGGAAGCGGACTTAGGCATTGACACGGTCAAGCAGGTGGAGATTTTCGGCAAGGTGGCAGGCCATTTCGGTTTTGCCGTGCCTGATGACCTGCGGCTGCGGGATCTGAACACCATTGAAAAGCTCACCGCCTATATCCAGGCCCGTGTGCCGGCAGCTCCTGCCCCGGCAGAAGACAGCATCCCGGCCACCGGATCATCAGATGCGGTCCAAGAAAACAGGGCCGAACCTGAAACGTCAGGGGCGGATGACCTGTTACCGGACCCGGCATCACCCATCAAGCGCCTGGTGGTGCGGGTGGATGAGGCGGACATGCCTGCCCCGGGCCGGCCGGATTTTTCCGACCATAAGTTGTTGGTCTCCCTGGACAGCCACGGGTTTGCCGAGGCTGTGATGGAACGGATAAAATCTGCCGGGGGAGAAGTGATCACCCTGGGGACAAAAGATGCGGATGTGACAGCTGACCTGTCTGATCTGGACGGGTTCCAGGCTGCCATTGACTCCTTTGCCAAGACAGATCCGCAGATAACCGGATTTATCCACCTGGCCTCTCTGGATGCATATTTTGACCGCAAAAACACAGAATTTGCGGCTGACGCGGATGTGAACACCACCGTCAAATCCTGCTTTTTGCTGCTCAAAACCCTTTTTGACAAACTGGATGCCCCTAACACCCTCATCGGCACCATTGCATTCGATTCGGTGGTGTTTCCCTATATGGATGGCTGTGGTGATATCCATCCGCTGTTCGGCGCACTGAGCGGCATGCTCAAGACCGCCAACAAGGAGCTGGAAAACACCCGGGTCAAGGTGGTGGATTTTTCCTATAAATATCCCAAAAAGAGCCTGGCCCGCATTGCTGACCTGTTCCTTTCGGAACTGCTGTCCGATGATCCCCGGTGCGAGGTGGGGTATAAGAACAAAAAACGCTATGTGCTGTCCATGCACCCGGAAACCGCCCGCAAAGATGCGCCCATTGTATCGGACGGCGATACGTTGCTTGTGACCGGCGGGGCCGGCGGCATCACCTATGAGATTTTAAAACAGGTGGTGGCCGCCTACAAGGTCAACCTGGTGATCCTGGATATCAACGATATCTATGCCACGGATCCGGAACTGCTGAAACCGAATGCCACCGAAGCAGATCTGATGGCCATGCTGCGAGACCAGATGCCCGGGGAAAAACCGCTGGCAGTGAAACAGGCCCTGGACCGACTCCTTCGGGTCAGACAATCCATTGCCAACATCGAGTACCTCAAATCCCAGGGGGTATCCGTGACCTATCACTGCACCGATGTTACCGACTTTCAGGCGGTGAAAAAGGCTGTGCATGCCTGTGAACATATCGACGGCATCTTCCATGCAGCAGGCATGGAGATGAGCCAGTTCATCCCCAAAAAGGAGCGAAAGGCGTTCGAACTGGTGGTGGATGTCAAGGTCAAGGGCATGCGCAACCTGCTGGCTGCTGCAAAAGACAGGGACTACCGGTATTTTTTCACCTTTTCTTCGGTCACGGCCCGGTTCGGCAACCAGGGCCAGGTGGATTACACCGCTGCCAATGATTTCTTAGGCAAAAC
>JAABUB010000156.1 GCA_011389575.1 Desulfotignum sp.
CGGACCTTCAGTCGGAACATGAGCGGTTCCTGGCAGAAGAATATGTGAAAAAACCGGTGTTTCTCTATGACTATCCCAAAGAGATCAAGCCCTTTTACATGCGCCAGAATGATGACGGCAAAACCGTGGCAGCCGTGGACCTGCTGGTGCCCGGCATCGGAGAGCTCATCGGCGGCAGCCAGAGAGAAGAACGCCTGGATATCCTGGAATCGCGCATGGCACAGATGGGAATGCCCAAAGAACCCTACTGGTGGTACCTGGATTCCCGCCGGTATGGATCAGTGCCCCATTCCGGATTCGGCCTGGGATTTGAACGGTTTTTGATGATGATCACCGGCATCAGCAATATCCGGGATGTGATCCCCTTTCCCAGAACCCCGGGCAGCATCGACTTTTAGACAGGCGGTTCACTTACAAGAAAACCATTTAACAGGCATCATGTAAATAAAGTGCAGGATACCCATGTGGATTTTTAAAAAGCAGGATAAAATATGATAACGCTATTGGATTATGGCGCCGGCAATGTGCGCAGTGTGAGAAATGCAGTGGAAAAGCTGGGGGGCACCCTGCATACCGTGTCTTCTTCCGAGGATATTTTGTCCGCGGAAAAGATCATTTTCCCCGGGGTGGGCAATTTTGAAAACATGATCCAGGTGTTGAACCGCAAGGGGTATATGGCCCCCCTGCGGGAATACCTGGCATCCAACCGGCCGTTTTTCGGTATCTGCCTGGGCATGCAGGCCCTGTTCCAGGGCAGTGAAGAAGATTTGTCCTACAATGAATCTTTGGGATTTTTCAACGGCCGGGTGGGGCGGTTTAAAACAGCATTGTCAGTGCCCCATATGGGGTGGAACGGCATCCATCTCAAGCAGGATTCTCCCTTGATGAAGGGTATCAGCGAAGATGCCAGATTTTATTTTGTGCATTCTTTTCACCTGATTCCCCATGATCCGGCCATTATCCTGACCACCACCACCTATGATTATGAATTTGCCAGTGCCATTCAGCAGGGCAATATCATCGGTACCCAGTTCCATCCGGAAAAAAGCGGGAAACACGGGATGCAGCTGCTGGAAAATTTTATCAAACTGTCTGACTTCACCCCCAGGGGCCGGGTGGATATCCCGGGAAAAGGCCTTTCCAAACGCATCATCGCCTGCCTGGATGTCCGGTCCAATGACCAGGGAGACCTGGTGGTGACCAAAGGAGACCAGTATGATGTCAGAGAAAAAACCAATGCTGCCGACAAGGGCAGTGTCCGGAATCTGGGCAAACCCGTGGATATGGCCAGGCGGTATTATGAAGAAGGCGCCGATGAAATCACCTTTTTGAACATCACCGGGTTCAGGGATTTTCCCCTGGCAGACATGCCCATGCTCTCGGTTTTGGAGCAGACCTCCAAAAATGTGTTTGTGCCGTTGACCATCGGCGGCGGCATTAAGGATTATACGGATGCCGGCGGCAGGCACTATACCGCCCTGGAAGTGGCATCCCGGTATTTTCGATCCGGTGCGGACAAGATTTCCATCGGCAGTGATGCCGTGCATATTGCCAAAGCCTTTGTTGATACCGGTATAAAAACCGGCAAAAGTGCCATTGAAGAAATTTCCCGGGTTTACGGGGCCCAGGCCGTGGTGATCTCCATCGATCCCAGACGGGTCTGGGTGGCATCCCCTGAACATGCCGGCAGCCACCATGTGATCAAAACACAAATACCCGGTCCCAATGGAGAAATATATTGCTGGTACCAGTGCACCATCCAGGGGGGACGTACTGCAGTGGACCTGGATGCCGTGACCCTTGCCAAAGCCTGTGAAAAACTGGGGGCAGGTGAGATTCTGCTCAACTGCATTGACCGGGACGGTACAGGTGCGGGATTTGATCTGGAATTGATCAGGGCGGTGAAACAGGCTGTATCCATTCCGGTGATCGCCTCTTCCGGTGCCGGAAGTGAAGCCCATTTTTCTGAAGTGTTTGCACAGACCAATGCCGATGCAGCCCTGGCAGCCGGGATTTTTCACAGAAAAGAGGTGCCCATTGCCGCGGTCAAGGCCCACCTGGCACAATGCGGGATTGCGGTGCGCAAGGCAGCTGACGTGTGAGGAACAGCCGGAAGCAGGCGGTTTTCCAAATATCCCGGCCTGTTTTTTCAATGGCAGATGCCGGGATAATCATCTTGATTTCCATCAGATCTGTTTTATTATTTTTGTCACTTACGTTTGCAGATAAATGTAATAAAACACAAAAGGAGAACCATGGGTAATCATATAAAAACCGTTTTTTTACTTACTGCCATGAGCGGCTTGTTTCTGGTGATGGGGTATGCCCTTGGCGGCCAGTCCGGCATGGTTATAGCCTTGATAATCGCCCTGGCAATGAATTTTTTTTCCTATTGGCAGTCGCATACCATTGTTTTGAAAATGTACCGGGCAAAACCCCTGGACCGGTCCCGGGCCCCCGGGTTGCATGATACGGTGGCCCGTCTGGCATCAAGAGCCGGTCTGCCCATGCCCAAAATTTATGTTATCCCGGAAGATGCCCCCAATGCATTTGCCACAGGCAGAAATCCGGAACATGGTGTTGTGGCTGTCACTGAAGGACTGGTGCGCCTTATGGACCAGGATGAACTCGAAGGGGTGCTGGCCCATGAACTCGGGCATATCAAAAATCGGGATATCCTCATTTCCACCATTGTGGCAACCCTGGCCATGGCCATCATGTTTGTGGCTTCCATGGCACGGTTTTCCGCTTTTTTCGGGGGAAGAGACAATGAAGAAGGGGGGATGGGATTCCTGGGGGTAATCGCCTTGTCCATCCTGGCGCCTGTGGCTGCCATGCTCGTTCAGATGGCGGTTTCCAGATCCCGGGAATACCTGGCAGATGCTTCGGCCGCAAGTATCACCGGCCATCCTGAAGGACTGGCATCAGCTCTTTCCAAGCTGGGGTCATATACCCGACACAGTAAGGTGGATGCCAATCCGTCCACGGCCCATATGTTCATTGTCAATCCGCTGTCCGGTAAAAAAATGGCCGGTCTTTTTTCCACCCACCCGCCTGTGGAGGACCGGATCAACCGTCTGACAGGTGCTGGAAAGCCGCCTTCCGGAAGGCAGGACAACCAAAACAGCGGCGCCACCATGACCGAACAGAGCCGGGCTTTCTGGGATTCCTTGTCCTGATCCCATCCAGATGCAGCATTGAAAAAACTGGTTTTGTGAAATTGCCATTGCTTTTGTGACCACCAATGGGTTGACTCCTGCCAGGACACATTCTATGGTAGCAGGGGCAAAAAACAAACAGGCACTTTGAATGGCACGGAGGCAGTGAATGAAGCTGTGGAAAAGGGTCAGGGGATTCCGCCGGCAGATGCGCACGGAACATCCCTTTG
>JAABUB010000157.1 GCA_011389575.1 Desulfotignum sp.
GTCTGCCGGTCCCACCCTGGAACCCATCGATCCTGTCCGGTATGTGAGCAACCATTCTTCAGGCAAGATGGGATATGCCATTGCCAGGGCTGCGGAAATGCGGGGGGCACAAGTGACCCTGGTGACCGGTCCTGTCAGCCTGGATCCGCCTGTGGGGGTTGATATTGTTAAGGTGCAGACCTGCCGGGATATGGCCGATGCCATGATTTCACAGTTTTCCAGCGCTGATATCACCATCAAGGTGGCGGCGGTGGCGGATTTTCGCCCGAAAACCCACACGGATCTGAAAATCAAGAAAACATCCGACCAGGACGGTATGACCCTGGAACTGGTCCAGAATCCCGATATTTTACAGCGCCTGGGGGAGATGAAAAGAGCTGACCAGTTTCTGATGGGATTTGCTGCAGAAACCCATGACCTTGCCGCCAACGCCCGGAAAAAAATCAAAAAAAAGAACCTGGACATGATCGCCGCCAATCTGGTGGGGGAAAAGGATTCCGGATTTCAGGCAGACACCAACAAGATTACTTTGTTTTTCCGGGACGGCGCCAAAAAAGATCTGGCTATGATGGACAAACAGGCAGTGGCCCATATCCTTCTGGATACCATCCTGGAGCAGTTCCCATAGACCGGCCATGGCAGTATCCGATCCCATAAACACAGGCCCGTCCACCGATGATCTGCTGGCGGTTATCCAGGATTTTTCCCGGTATCTCAGGTTTCAGAAAACCCTTGGGTTCACCCGGTATGACCTGTCACCGCAGTCCCGGGCCATTCTGGATACCTGGGGAGAAAAACAGAAATCAGCCCGATCAACCCCTGTTTTTCATTCCCATGGTCCTGCATCGGCAGCCATTGTGATTGTGGACAGCGAGGGAACCTTTTTTTCCGGACCGGTCGGTGGCCTGCTGAAAAAAATCCTGGCTGCCATGAAGGTCTCTTTTGATGGCGTATCCCTGTGCAATGCCTCAGATCCGGCTGCGGTCAAAAACCATGTGCAGGCTGTCCGGCCGAACACCGTCATTGCCCTGGGGGATCAGGCGGCAAAATTGGTGACAGGCAGGCAGGAACCGCTGGAGAGCCTGCGGGGCCGGTTTTTCACCTTTCAGGGTATCAAAGCCATGCCCACCTATCATCCGCTGCAGCTGCTGGAAAATCCTGCCCTGAAACGGCCGGTGTGGGAAGATATGCAGCAGGTGATGAAAATAATGGAACCGGGCCATGATCGTTGACAGATTCATGGATATCCTGGTTGCGGAAAAAGGGTATTCTCCCCATACCTGCCGGGCATACCGGTCGGATATCATGGATTTTATCCGGTTTTTCGTTGGAGATCAGGACAAAAAAGATCCTGCAGAAGAAAATGCGTCAGCCTATGACATGTGGCTGCAAAATCAGTTTGCCTCCCGGGTTGCGGACATGGAACCAGGGGATGTCAAAACATACCTGGCCCACCAGGTCCGGGCCGGAAAGCAGAAAAAAACTTTGTCCCGCAGGCTGTCTGCCTTGAAAGCGTTTTTTGCTTTTCTGGTGCGCGATAAACAGATGGCAGCCAATCCTGCGGACGGGATCCCGTTTCCCAAACTGGGCAAAACCATCCCCCGGGTGTTGACCGTGGAGGATGTGTTCCGCCTGCTGGATTCCATAAAAACCGACACCTGGCTGGAAAAGCGCAACTGTGCCATGTTTGAAACCTTTTACTCCACCGGCATGCGGATTTCGGAAATCCATGGCCTGGACATGGATCACATTGACTTTCACAACCAGGTGATTAGAGTCTTGGGCAAAGGCGGCAAACAGCGGATGGTGCCGGTGGGGCGCAGGGCTGTGGCAGCGGTGAAATCCTATAGACAAGCATTGTCAAAGGATCCGGACCCTGTGTTTGTGAACAAGGATTTCGGGCGGCTGTCCACCCGGTCCATCAGCAGGATCCTGGACAAGATCGTCAATCAATGCGGTCTGCATGTGCCGGTATCCCCTCATGTGCTGCGCCACTGTTTTGCCACCCATATGCTGGATTCCGGGGCAAACCTGCGGGGTATCCAGGAAATTTTAGGTCATGCCAGCCTGTCCACCACCCAGGTGTACACCCATGTGAGTATGGGCCATTTAATGCAGGTATATGACAAAGCACACCCAAGGAGTTGATATAACAACATGAGCAATGATACATTTCACGGCACCACCATCCTGGCCCTTCGCACAAAGAATTCAGTGGTAATGGCAGGTGACGGCCAGGTCACCCTGGGCAGTATCGTGACCAAGCACAAGGCAAAAAAGGTGAGACGGATTTTCCATGACCAGATCATCACGGGGTTTGCCGGTGCCACTGCCGATGCCCTGACCCTGTCTGAAAAACTCGAAGAAAAACTGGAACGGTACAACGGCAACCTGACCCGGGCCAGTGTGGAGCTGGCCAGAGAATGGCGTACCGACAAATACCTGCGGCGCCTGGAAGCCATGATGATAGCCGCTGATGTGCATAACACCTATCTTCTGTCCGGCAACGGGGATGTGATCGAACCGGACCACGGGGTGATCAGTATCGGATCGGGCAGTCCCTCGGCCCAGTCTGCAGCAGTGGCCCTTATGGAAAATACAGACCTTTCCCCGGAGCAGATTGTGGAAAAAGCCATGAAAATTGCCGCGGACCTGTGTATTTATACGAACCATGAAATTACCCTGGAGGTTTTGGCTTTTTAGCTGTTAGCTTTTAGCTGTTAGTTGGTAGTAGGTAGCGGCAGGAATGATTTGTGATTGTTTGCTGGAGCCGAACACTGCGTATTGATGGCTGATGGCTTAGTATGACTAACCATTGTTAATGATTTAATGAACAGACTGGAATATATTGATGAAAGATTTAAAGCCCAGAGAAATTGTAACAGAACTTGACAAATATATCATCGGCCAGAAAGATGCCAAAAAATCAGTGGCCATTGCCCTGCGCAACCGGTGGCGCCGGCGCCATGTGGAACCGGATCTCCAGGATGAGATCGCCCCGAAAAATATCATTCTCATCGGTCCCACCGGGGTGGGTAAGACCGAAATTGCCAGGCGCCTGGCCAATCTGACGGACTCGCCCTTTTACAAGGTGGAGGCATCCAAGTTCACCGAGGTGGGGTATGTGGGCCGGGATGTGGAATCCATGATCAGGGATCTTGTGGAATTGACCGTGAACAAACTCAAGGCCAGGCAGCAGGAAGCGGTCCAGGAAAAAGCAGCCAGGCTGGCTGAAGAACGGATACTGGATCTGCTTTTGCCCCCGTCCCCGAAATCCAGCGCCCCGGAAGACAACAAACCCATCCAGCTCTCCGATCACTCGGCACAGGCCCAGGAAACAGGTTCGGGTACCAGAGAAAAACTGAG
>JAABUB010000158.1 GCA_011389575.1 Desulfotignum sp.
TGGTGGAACCGCAAAAATATGTTCACAAGGGAAGCCTCAGTCACGGAAGTCATTCCAAGCCAGGGAAAAGCAACCGATGGCTGAACATGCCATGCAGACAGAAGGGACTTCAGCTGTGTTTAGTTCCCTGCGGCTATCCGTCGTTACCGATTTTTCCTGCTCAAGCATCCACTGCGTGAATATTTGCGGCCCGCAAACATTGTGAATACCAATGTTATTCAAAACCTGCTATGGTCAATATTAATTTTACAAAAAGTTGTTTACACAATTAATTAAGAGAAAAACCAATGAACAAAATTGACCTTTCAGGATTGAAAATTGGAATGGAAAACACATTAAGTATTATTGTTTCAAATGAAAATAGCGCCGAAGCTGTAGGCTACAAAGGCATGTCTGTATTAGGGACACCTCACCTTGTTGGAGTTATGGAGACTGCTTGTATATTCATACATGAATTTCTACCTGAAAACTACCTGACGGTAGGAGTAGCTAACAGCATGAAACATCTGGCCCCATCACCTATCGGTGCAACGGTTAAAGCAAAAGCTCGATTAAGTGCCATCGAAGGGAGGACGCTGACCTATGATGTGGAAGCCCACGACTCAGTTGAGAAGGTAGCAGAGGGTACACACACTCGATTCATCATTGATTCCAGAGCTTTTTTTACAAATATTGAAAAAAAGAAACAAAAACTTGGTCTAATTTAAAAAGTGCACTTTGGTCACCTTTTCATTGTTTTTGATCCAGGTGGCGGCTCAGATGGCCTGCAGGGTTTTGCCAAGTCCCATATCGTCCGCCAAAAGCGCGCAGCCGGTCACGGCCTGCATCTGTATCTGAAAAGATTTTTCGAGTGGTTTCATTCGGGATTGCCACGTCGAATGGGCGTCGATTTTTCAATCCCGGGTATCCGAACTGTTTTACAGCACCTGTTCCAGCACCAAAGCCGTGCGGGTGGGCAGATACAAAGGCAACAGCTGGCGCGTGACCTCACCATAGGCCATGGGACTGGTAAAATGTTCCTGACCCGGAACAAGCCGGTTCTGGCCTCCGAACCGGGCCTCGTCCGTATCCAGAATCATCCGATACCTTCCCGGCGGTGCATCTACCTGGTAATCAAAAAAAGACCGGGCCGGATGAAAATTAAAGACCAGAAAAAGATTTCCCCGGGCAAAGGCAATTATATTATGGTCTTCATGCAGATAAAACAGGTCCGGCCAGGTGGATGGCAACAGCCCCTTTTCTTTTGCAAGGATGATCATCTCGCGGTCAAATGCATACAAATCCTTGAAAAACAGGTCTGGATCATATTTCAACGACCACTGGCGCCGGGCATATTGATAGGAAAAACGGTTCCGGGAGGAGGGAAAATCCACCCATTCCGGGTGGCCATACTCATTGCCCATGAAATTCAGGTACCCGGCATTGGCCGTGGCCAGGGTGATCAGGCGTATCATCTTGTGCAGGGCCACCCCGCGGAATGTTATAATATCGGCGTTTTCCTTGTGCATGGCTGAATAGATACGGCCGTCCATAAGATGCATCATCAGGGTTTTATCCCCCACCAGTGCCTGATCATGGCATTCAGCATAGGAAATGGTGGCTTCTTCAGGCCGGCGGTTGGTCAGTTCATGCCAGAGTTTCTCCAGGGGCCAGTCTTCATCCCGGGTTTCCTTGAGCAGTTTGATCCAGAAATCTGCAATGCCCATGGCAAAACGAAAATCAAATCCATATCCTCCCTGGTCAATGTCTGCAGCCAGACCGGGGTATCCGCTGACATCCTCGGCCACGGTGACAGCTTCAGGCGCAATCTGGTGCACCAGCCGGTTGGCGGCAAACAGATAACCCAGGGCATCTGTATCAACTCCCGGTCCAAAGTAATCTGCATAACTGACAAATGCCCGGTTCAGGCCATGGTCTTCAAAAATCATGGAGGTAATGCCGTCAAACCGGAACCCGTCCACATGAAATTCCTCGATCCAGTACCGCAGATTGGACAAAAGAAATTTTACGACCATAAGTTTTCCATAGTCAAAACACCGGGAATCCCATAACCGGTGCATCCCTCTTGGGCCATCATGAAAAAACTGGTACAGGGTACCATCAAACCGGGACAGTCCTTCCACCTCATTGCGGACACTGTGGGAATGGATGATGTCCATCAACACCTGTATACCTTCTTTATGGGCGGCATCGATCAATTGTTTGAGTTCCTCCGGGGTGCCGAACCGGGATGAGGGGGCGAAAAAAGAGGAAACATGGTAGCCGAAAGACCCGTAATACGGATGTTCCTGCACCGCCATCAGCTGGATGGTGTTGTACCCGGCATCCACGATCTTGGGCAGAATATGGCGCCGGAATTCCGTCCATGTACCGATACGGGCTTCCTCCAGGGCCATGCCGGCATGGGCTTCGTAAATCAGCATGGGGCCATCTTTGGGGACAGGATTCGATGCCTGCCAGTCATAGGGATGCGGGGGATCCCACACCTGGGCATTAAAAATCAGGGTATGGGGATCCTGGACCACCCGCCTGGCTGCCGTGGGGATCCGATCCCCCTGCCCGCCCGGCCAGATTAGTTTCAACCGGAACAGGTCCCGGTGAGAAAACCGGTCTGCAGGAAAATGTGCCTGGAAAATTTCTTCATCCTGTTTTGGCACCTGAAATTCAGGCACGCACTCCCAGTTGTTTTTGTCACACAGGATAAACATGTCCGCAGCATTGGGGGCCCATTCAGTGAAAACCCACCGGTCTTTTTTTGGGTCGAAATGCAGGCCGAACCGCTGGTGATAGTCGGCAAAATTCTTCAGAGAGCCGTCATGTTTCCGGCACAATCTTTCTTCCAGTTCCAGGGCCGAGCGGTACCGGTATTGGATGGTATCGGCGTGGGCCAGCAGTCCCGGATCATTGAAAATCCCGGGATCAGACAAGGAAGGGTCTTTGGAGCATTTTTCCATACAGATTTATGTACTCCTCTGCAC